>NZ_JBEYTJ010000027.1:0-156223 GCF_040642995.1 Nonomuraea sp. NPDC047529
ACGCGCTCGCCAGGCGCCTCAAGGTCAGAGGCGTGACCTGGCGCGACGACGAGGGCGAGCTGCTGCGGGTGGGCGTGGTGTGCGGCGTGCGGACGTGCCCGCCGCGCTCGCGCCGCCCGCGCCGACGCCCTCGGAACCGGGCCGCCCGTCGCCGCCGACGGTGAACGCGGGGGAGTCGTGGCGGATCACCACCCGCGGGGCCGAGCACGAGATCGAGGGCTACGCCGACCACGTGAGCGTGCTGCCCGGCGAGCGCTTCGCCCTGCACGTGTCCACCACCGCCCCGCGCTTCACCGCCGCCGCCTTCAGGATGGGCGCGCACCCGGCGAAGGTGTGGGAGTCCTCCCAGGTCAAGGGCGTACGCCAGCCCCCGGCCAGGACCGTGGCCCGCATGGTGACCGCCGCGCACTGGAAGCCCTCGCTCACCGTGGACACCCGAGGCTGGACGGAGGGCGCGTACCTGATCAGGCTGGACGCCTCGACCGGCGCCCAGCGGTACGTGCCGATCACCGTGCGCTCGGCCTCGACCCGGGGCCGCGTGGTGGTGGTGAACGCGGTCACCACCTGGCAGGCGTACAACCTGTGGGGCGGGCGCAGCCTGTACCTCGGCCCCGGCGGCTTCGCCGACCGCTCGCGCGAGGTCACCTTCGACCGCCCGTACGACGGCGCCGGCGCCCGCCTGTTCCTCGACTTCGAGCAGTCGGCGCTGGACGTGGCCGAGCGCAGCGGCGTGCCCCTGGCCTACCTCACGAGCCTCGACCTCGGCCCCGGCGTGCTGGACGGCGCCAAGGCCGTGCTCTCGCTGGGCCACGACGAGTACTGGTCGCCCGCCATGCGCACGGCCGTCACCCGGGCCAGGGACAGCGGGACGAACCTCGCCTTCCTCGGCGCGAACGCCGTCTACTGGCGGATCGCGATCAAGGGCAGGACGGTCGCCTGCGACAAGGAACGGCTGTGCCCGCTGTGGCGGGACTCCCGCCCGGAGAGCGCCCTGGTGGGGCAGATGTACGACTGCTTCCCCGCCCAGGGCGCCTACACGGTCACCAGGCCCGGTCACTGGATCTTCGCCGGCACCCGGGGGCGGCGCTTCCCCGGCATGGTCGGCCCGGAGAGCGACAAGGTCTCGCGCGGCTCGCCGAAGGGCGTCGAGGTGCTGGCCGACTCGTCGTTCTCGTGCGGGGGACGGGCGACGACGTCGCAGAGCACGTACTACACCGCGCCGAGCGGGGCCGGGGTGTTCGCGTCCGGCACGATGCGCTGGGTGTGCGCGATGCGCGGCAAGCGGTGCGGTCACGGCGTCCCCGAGTCCGCGGCCGCCTTCACCCGCCGCGCGACGGCGAACGTGCTGACCCGCTTCGCGGCGGGCCCCGCCGGCGAACGCGCCGCCGCGCTTCCGCACCACCCCGCCCGGGCCCCTCAAAAGCACGGGGTGCCGACGGGGAACGCCGCCGCCCCCAAGATCCGCCGGCACGCCCCGGGAGGCACCCCTGAAGGCACCCCTGAAGGCCCCCAGGAAGGCTAGGAGCGGCGCTCGCGCAGGATCGCCTCCAGCCGCTTCCTGATCTCCTGCTCGGCCGCCTCCTTGCGCACGCCGAGGTCGGCGAGGGCCTGCACCACCGGGCCCTCCTCCAGGGAGAGCACGCCGAGCAGCAGGTGCTCGGTGCCGACGTAGTTGTGCCCGAGCCGCAGCGCCTCCCGCAGGGTCAGCTCCAGCGCCTTGGCGCTCTGCGCGGCGAACGGCAGGGTGACGGGCGACTGCCCGCCGCCCGGCCCCATGGCCGCCGTGACGGCCTCCCTGACCGCCTCGGCGGACGCGCCGAGGGTGGCCATGGTCGAGGCGGCCAGCGCCTCCGGCACGTGCAGCAGCCCGAGCACCAGGTGCCCGACCTCGATGTGGTCGTGCCCCGACAGCCGCGCCTCCTCCTGCGACTTGACCACCGCGACCCGTGCCTTGTCGGTGTAACGGGCGTAGTTGCGCAGGTCGTCGGCGAGCGAGCTGCCCTCCTTGACCACGAACCGCTTCTGGGCGGCCTGTTTGGTGACGCCCATGCTGCGGCCGATGTCGGTCCAGGAGGCGCCGGAGTGGCGGGCGTTGTCCACGAAGTGGCCGATCAGGTGGTCGGCCACCTCGCCGAGGTGCTCGCCGAGCGTGACGGCGTCGGTGAGCTGGCCGAGCGGGTCGCCGTCCGGGTGGCGGCTCTTGATGGCGGCGATGAGGTCGTCGAGACGTACGGTTCCATCCATGCGTCAACCATAGGTTGACGTTCTCTATTCGTCAACCCTTGGTTGACGAATGTGGGTTCCTCTCCGGAAATGATCTGCGCCTGGCGTTTGGTCTAGACCACTGTGCGCCCCGGCAGGCACAATGCGAGCTGTCACCGAGCAATGGTTCGTGAACCCCATCGGGAGGAACCCGCCATGCGTATAGGAGTGCTCACCGGAGGCGGAGACTGTCCGGGTCTCAACGCCGTCATCAGGGCCGTGGTGCGTAAGGGGGTGAGCGCGTACGGCCATGAGTTCGTGGGGTTCCGCGACGGCTGGCGCGGCCCCCTCGAAGGCGACACGATGCCGCTCGACATCCAGGCCGTACGAGGCATCCTGCCGCGGGGCGGCACCATTCTCGGATCCTCCCGGACCAACCCGATCAAGATCCAGGGCGGCGTCGACCGCATCAAGGAGAACCTCCTCGCCACCGGCGTCGACGCCCTGATCGCCATCGGCGGCGAAGACACGCTCGGCGTGGCCAAGCAGCTCTACGACCGCGACGTGAACGTCGTGGGCGTGCCCAAGACCATCGACAACGACCTGTCCGGCACCGACTACACCTTCGGCTTCGACACCGCGGTCAACATCGCGATGGAGGCCATCGACCGGCTGCACACCACCGCCGAGTCCCACCACCGCGCGCTGATCTGCGAGGTCATGGGCCGCCACGCGGGCTGGATCGCGCTGCACGCGGGCATGGCCGGCGGCGCCAACGTGATCCTCATCCCCGAGAAGCCCTTCGACATCGACCGGGTCTGCGAGTACGTCGAGTCCCGCTTCCGCACCCGCTACTCGCCGATCATCGTCGTGGCCGAGGGTGCCCACCCGATCGAGGGCCAGATGGAGCTGCAGACCGGCACCCTCGACGCGTTCGGGCACGTCCGGCTCGGCGGCGTCGGCGAGGTGCTGGCCAAGGAGATCGAGAAGCGCACCGGCAAGGAGGCCCGGACGACCGTGCTCGGGCACATCCAGCGCGGCGGCACCCCGACGGCCTACGACCGGGTGCTGGCCACCAGGTTCGGCCTCCAGGCGATCGACGCCGCGCACGAGGGCGACTACGGCAAGATGGTCGCCCTGCGCGGCACCGACATCGTCCGGGTCGGGCTCGACGAGGCGACGGCCGAGCTGAAGACCGTGCCGGTGTCCCGGTACTCCGAGGCCGAGGTCTTCTTCGGCTGAGGTCTTCTTCGGCTGGGTGAAAGCGGCTTGCAAGCGCCGGGCCGTACCTTCTGGACAGCGGGGTTACCGCTTACAACCCCCCTCGGGGTACGGCTTGGGGCGCAGCGAGTCGGCGGCCCACTTCGCGCCGCAAGCCGTACCCAGGAGATAGCTCAACCGCGGGGCGCGCCGGGGAGATCCACCTCCGGCGCGCCCTCGTCGCGTCCACGGGAGCGTGCGGGCTCAGCGGCGGGGCGTCCGCATCATCTGCTGCTGCGGGCGGGGGGCGGCCGGGGGCGCGGGGTAGGCCAGGCGCTGCTGCTGGGCGGTACGCCGGCGCAGCTCCAGGCGGGCGACCATCTCGGCGTCCTCGTGCAGTTCCTCCTCCGAGGGCGCGAGGATCACCATGAGCAGCATGGTCAGCGTGATCAGGCTGATCACGGTCATGAGGGGGACGAGGAAGTCCAGGGCGTCGGCGCCGGTGACCATGCCGGGCTCGGCGTCGACGGAGACCCGCATGGCGTACATGCCGGTGTAGTGCATGCCCGAGACGGCCACGCCCATGACCATCGCCGCGCCGGTGATCCAGATCGTCCTCTTGACCCGCAGGGTGAACCAGAGCGCGGCGGTCGCGGCCACGACGGCGATGACCACGGACGCGGCCACGGTCGTGCGGTCGTAGGAGACGTGGGCGCTCATGTTCATGGCGTACATGCCGAGGTAGTGCATGCTGGCCACGCCGAGCCCGGTGAGCAGGCCGCCGCCGAGCAGCGCCAGGGCCCGGCCGCGGCCGTAGGACACCAGGAACAGCCCGGTGCCGACCACCACGATGGCCACGGCGGCCGAGGCGACGGTGAGCGGCACGTCGTACTTGATCTGCGTGCCCTCCACCGCGAAGCCCATCATCCCGACGAAGTGCATGACCCAGATCCCGGTGCCGCCTATGGAGATCGCCGCGCCGATCAGCCAGCGCATCCGCGACGCGCCGCGGCTCGCGTGGGCCTGGGCGGTCAGCCGCAGTCCGAGCATCGAACCCAGGCACGACATCAGGTACGCGAGCAGCGGAGTGAGCGGTCCGTGGGTGAAATGATTAACAGCGGTCATATATCGACATTCCTTGTGATTAGGGGTTCACGGATTGTGTCATCCGTCCCGTCCTTATCGCATGGATAACGCAACTATCTGTCAACCGCCGTGTCGGAAACATGAAAAGGTCTCATGAGCATCGAGGGGCCCTTCTGGCGGGCGATCGCGGTCTTCCGCGTCGCGTCGCTGCTGTACGCCGCCGTGCTGATGGCCCAGTACCGCGGGTACGAGGAGCCGGTCATCGGCTGGCTGGTGATCGCCCTGATGGCCCTGTGGACGGCCGGGGCCACGTACGCGTACTCGGTCGAGGGGCTGCGCGGGTGGCCGCTGCCGGCCATCGACCTGCTGGTGGCCCTGGCCTGCCTGCTGGCCTCGCCGTACGTCGAGGGCGCCCGGCAGGGCGCGGCGGGCACCATGCCCGTGCCCGCCACCTGGATCGCGGCGCCCGTCCTGGCCTGGGCCGTGTACGGCGGCAGGCGCGCGGGCGCGGTGGCGGCGGCCGTCGTCGCCGCCGCGGACCTGTGGCTGCGCGTGCGCGCCCCGGACGCGCCCGTGATGATCAACGGCGCCGTCCTGCTGTTCCTGTCAGGAGTGGTGGTCGGACACGTGGCCCGGCTGGCCAAGGAGGCCGAGGAGCGCATGCAGCGCGCGGCCGAGATGGAGGCCGCCCAGCGCGAACGCGACCGGCTGGCCCGCGACCTGCACGACTCCGTCCTCCAGGTGCTGGCCGTGGTCCAGCGGCGCGGCCGGCAGATCGGCGGCGAGGCGGCCGAGCTGGGCCGGCTGGCCGGCGAGCAGGAGGCCGCGCTGCGCGAGCTCATCGCCGCCCGCCCGGCCCCGACCGGCTCCACCGACCTGCGCTCCCTGCTCATGCGGCACGGCTCGCCGCTGGTGACGGTCTCCACCCCGGCCACGCCGCTCGTCCTGCCCACCCCGGCG
The DNA here is from genome assembly GCF_040642995.1 of Nonomuraea sp. NPDC047529. Lineage (NCBI taxonomy): Bacteria > Bacillati > Actinomycetota > Actinomycetes > Streptosporangiales > Streptosporangiaceae > Nonomuraea > Nonomuraea sp. NPDC047529. The sequence goes on from NZ_JBEYTJ010000027.1 coordinate 5,449, forward strand.
GCCGAGGGCGTGGCGGCCGCGGTCGGGGCCGCCCTGGACAACGTGCGCAGGCACTGCGGCCCGGACGCGCGGGCCTGGGTGTTCGCCGAGTCCTGCGACGACGTGGTCATGGTGACCGTCCGGGACGAGGGGCCCGGCATCCCCGAGGGCCGCCTGGAGCGGGCCGCCGCCGAGGGCCGCCTGGGCGTCGCGCAGTCCATCCGCGGACGCGTCGCCGACCTGGGCGGGACGGTCGCCGTCACCTCCGCGCCGTCGGGGACCGAGATCGAGATCAGCCTGCCCGCCGAGCGGACGCGGAAAGGCACGGGCGGCCCCGGTTAGAGTGGCGTCATGGTGCGGGTCATGGTCGTGGACGACCATCCCATGTGGCGCGACGGCGTGGCCAGGGATCTGTCCGAGGCGGGCTACGACGTCGTGGCGGTGGTGGGGGAGGGGCGGCAGGCGATCCGGGCGGCCGGGGCCGTACGTCCCGAGGTCGTGGTGCTGGATCTGCACCTGCCCGACATGTCCGGGGCCGAGGTGGCCGCCGGGCTGGCCGGGGCCGACCCGGCGCCGAAGGTCCTGGTGTTGTCGGCCAGCGCCGAGCAGGACGACGTGCTGGCCGCGGTCAAGGCCGGCGCGTCCGGATATCTGGTGAAGTCGGCGAGCCGGGAGGAGTTCCTCGACGCCGTCCGCCGCACCGCCGACGGCGACGCCGTCTTCACGCCGGGCCTGGCCGGGCTGGTCCTCGGGGAGTACCGGCGGCTGGCCGCGAGTCCGGCCGCGAGTCCGGCCGCCGCCGGCCGCGCGGGCGACGACGGGCCGAGGCTGACCGAGCGTGAGACGGAGGTGCTCAGGCTGGTCGCCAAGGGCCTGACCTACCGGCAGGTGGCCGACCGCCTGGTGCTCTCGCACCGCACGGTCCAGAACCACGTGCAGAACACGCTGGTCAAGCTCCAGTTGCACAACCGGGTGGAACTGGTCCGATATGCGATCGAGCAGGGCCTCGACGCGGACTAAACTCGATGGGTCGCGGCGTTGCCTTCCTACGGCCGCGCTTTCCCCGTCTTCCCCGGAGGTTCCACCATGACGATGTCCGCCCTGGGCGAGCCATGCGTTCTGCTCAAGCTGGGCGAGATCGTCCTCAAGGGCAAGAACCGTGAGCTGTTCGAGCGTCGCCTGATCGACAACATCCGCTTCGCGCTCCAGGATCTCGGCCTCAAGACGGACGTGCGCAGACGCCACGGCGTCGTCGCGATCTTCCTGCCCGAGGGTTCGGGCGTCGAGCAGGCCGAGGCGGTGGCCCGGCGGGTCGCCGACGTGCCCGGCCTGGTGTGGATCCACCAGACCTGGCGGGTGGCCAAAGACCCCGACAGCGTGCTCAAGGCCGCCCTGGAGCTGATCCGCGACCGCGAGGAGGTCGCCCGCGGGGCCCGCTTCGCCGTGCGCTCCCGCCGCCGCGACAAGCGCTTCCCGCTGCGCTCCAACGAGCTCGACCGGCTCGTCGGCGGCGCGATCAACGACGAGTACCACCTGCCCGTCGACCTGAAGAACCCCGAGCTGACCGTGCACATCGAGGTCGACAGGGACGAGGTGTTCGTCTTCACCGACGGCATCCCGGGCCAGGGCGGCCTGCCTGTCGGCAGCAGCGGCCGGGCGCTGGTGCTCATGTCGGGCGGCATCGACTCGCCGGTGGCGGCCTACCGGATGATGAAGCGCGGCCTCCACGTCGACTTCCTGCACTTCTCCGGCATCCCGTTCACCACCTCCGAGTCGATCTACAAGGCGTACGCGCTGGTCAGGAAGCTCGACAGGTTCCAGGGCAGGTCGCGGCTGTGGGTGGTGCCGTTCGGCAAGGCGCAGCAGTCGATCCGCAACTCGGGCCAGGACCGCCTGGCGGTGATCGCCCAGCGGCGGCTCATGCTGAAGACGGCCGAGGAGGTCGCCCACCGCATCCGCGCCGGCGCCCTGATCACCGGCGACGCGCTCGGCCAGGTCTCCTCCCAGACGCTGGCCAACATCACCGCCCAGGACAACGCGGTCGACCTGCCGATCCTGCGCCCGCTCGTGGGCTGGGACAAGACCGAGATCATGGCCGAGGCCCGGCGCATCGGCACGCTGGAGATCTCGGAGCTGCCCGACGAGGACTGCTGCTCCCTGCTGGCTCCCAAGCGCGCCGAGACCCGGGCCAAGATCGAGGACCTCAAGCAGATCGAGAAGCGGCTCGACGCCGAGGAGCTGTGCGTGCAGCTCGCCGACTCGATCCAGGAGTACACGCTGTAGGTCAGGCCGCGTCGACCTTGAACGGGTCGTGCTCGGCCAGCAGCTTGTCCAGCCTGGCCTGGTCCACGCGGTTGGTGACCTCCGCCAGCTCCTGCCGGTCGCGGACGACCTTGCACAGGTTGACCGTGGAGGTGACCACGTACAACAGGCCGAGCGCGAGGAAGGCCCGGATCCAGCCGGAGGCCGGCAGGTAGATCAGGGCGATCACCACGGACGACACGGCGACGGCGAACGACAGGATCGCCTGGACGTAGAACGCGGTGGTCTGCGTGGTACGGATGGGCTTGGTCATGAGCTCATGGTGATCCCGCAGGCCAGGCCGCCGCATGAGGTGTCGTACTCAAGTTACTCCTGAGTACGACAAGGCCACGCCCCAGCCCCGGGCGCGGGGCTCGGCCGGGCCGATGGCAGGATGGCCCAAGACGCGAGATCGGTGAGGGGAGTGATCGTGGAGGAGTCGCGCCTGCCTCCAGGCCAGTACGTCCCGCGCGGCCGCCCCGTGATCCACTACGGCAGGGTGCCCTCGTTCAAGCCGGACAGCTGGGACTTCCGCGTCTTCGGGGCCACGGCCTCCGGCGAGGAGCACTGTCTGACCTGGGCGGACTTCGAGAAGCTGCCCCGGGACACGCGCATCGCCGACTTCCACTGCGTCACCAAGTTCTCCCTCATGGCCAACGAGTGGCGGGGCGTCACCCCGGCCACGATCATGGAGCTGGCGCCGCCCGACCCCGGCGTGCGTCACGTCATGATCTGGGCCGAGTACGGCTACAGCGCCAACCTCCGCATGTCCGACTTCGCCGCCCCCGACACCCTGCTCGCCACGGAGCTGGACGAGAAGCCGCTCAGTCCCGACCGCGGTTACCCCGTACGCATCGTGGTCCCCCACCTGTACGCCTGGAAGAGCGTCAAATGGGTGCGGGCCATCGAATATCTCCTGGAGGACCGGCGAGGTTTCTGGGAGGAGCGCGGGTACCACAACCTGGCCGATCCCTGGCGCGAACAGCGTTACTCCTACCAGGAGGAACCCGGCGAGGGTCCACCCTAGACTTCACTCCGGGTTTCCGCCCGAACACGACCGGTTATTGGCTACGGTTTTGCGCATGCAGACCACCGCATGCGTGGCGCTCTCCCTTCTGACCTTCGTCCTCGGCTACGCCTGTGCCAGGGCGCGCCGCCGGCCGCTTCCCGGAGGCGGCGGCAAGGACGAGGCGACCTTCACCGCGTTGCACGTCGCGGGGCTGGCCGCGCCCGCCCTGCGTACCGGGCTCGACCGCGACTCGGCGCGCAAGGCCGTACGCCACCTGCACACGCTGCTCGGCACCCGGGCGGTCGCGATCACCTCCATCGACGCCGCGCTGGCCTGGGACGGCCCGTGCACCGACGACGTGCTCACCTATGCCCGCACCACCCTGGCCGCCGGGCGGGCGCAGGTGTTCGCCGGGCGGCCGTACGGGGCCGTGGTCGTGCCGCTGACCGTCGACGGCACGGTCGTGGGTACGCTGGCCGCCTTCGACGAGGAGGTCAGCGCGACGCTCGTGCGTACCGTGACCGAGCTGGGCCGCTGGGTGTCCGGGCAGCTCGAACTGGCCGACCTCGACGCCTCGCGGCGGCGGGCGCTGGAGGCCGAGATGCGCGCGCTGCGCGCCCAGATCTCGCCCCACTTCGTCTACAACGCGCTGACCACGATCGCCTCGTTCGTCCGCACGAACCCCAAGCGCGCCCGCGAGCTGCTGCTCGACTTCGCCGACTTCTCCCGCTACGCCCTGCGCAGGGCCCACGACTTCACCACCCTGGCCGACGAGCTGACCTGCGTCGACCGGTACCTGCTGCTGGAACGCGCCCGCTTCGGCGACAAGCTGCGCTTCAGCATGCAGGTCGCGCCCGAGGTGCTGCCGGTGCCGGTGCCCTTCCTGTGCCTCCAGCCGCTGGTGGAGAACGCCATCAAGCACGGCATGCGCGGCCGGCGCGGCGGCGGCGAGGTGCGGGTCGTGGTCCGCGACGCCGGCCCCGAGGCCCACATCACCGTCGAGGACGACGGCACCGGCATGGACCCCGAGTGCGCCAGGCGCATGCTCGACGGCGAACCGGCCCGCGAGGGCGGCGGCATCGGCCTGGCCAACGTCGACCTGCGCATGCGCCAGATCTACGGCGACGGCTACGGCCTCGTCGTGGAGACCGCGCTCGGCGCCGGCACGAGGGTGCGGCTGCGCGTCCCGAAGACGCAATTTAGCTCATTGTAGTCTTTTCCTTACGCTGGGCTGGCGTGTCGCGGCTGACCTTTGCTTTCATACGGGAGCGTGGAGGCCATGCTGAGGGTCCTGGCAGTCGACGACGAGGTGCCCGCTCTTGAGGAACTCGCCTATCTGCTGCGCCAGGACACCAGAATCGAACACGTCGCGACCGCGGCCGACGGCGTCACCGCGCTGCAGGACATGGTGCAGATGATCGGCGGCGGCGAGCGGCTCGACGGGATCTTCCTCGACATCCGGATGCCGGGCCTCGGCGGGCTCGACCTCGCCCGGCTGGTCGGCGGCTTTCCCAGCCCGCCCAAGCTGGTGTTCGTCACGGCGCACGAGGAGTGCGCGGTGCAGGCGTTCGAGCTGGAGGCCGTCGACTACCTGCTCAAGCCGGTCCGGGCCGAGCGGCTGTCGGAGGCGGTCAGGCGGCTGGAGGCGGCCTCCGCGCCGCCCGCCGAGCCGAGCCAGGACGACGTCATCCCGGTCGAGCTGGGCGGCCGCACCAGGTTCGTGCCGCAGCAGGCCGTCTGGTTCGCCGAGGCCAAGGGCGACTACGTGCGGCTGCACACCGGCGACGGCAGCTACCTCGTCCGCATGTCGCTGGCCGCGCTCGAACGCCGCTGGTCGGAGGCGGGGTTCATCCGCGTCCACCGCAGCACGCTGGTCTCGGCGCGGCACGTCAGCGAGCTGCGTTTCGAGGGCGGCCGGGTCACGCTCACCGTCGGCACCGAGACGCTTCAGGTCAGCCGGCGTCACAGCCGCCAGGTGCGTGAGCAGCTCGTCCGCCAGCATCGCGGCGTCTTCTCCTGACCCTCGCCCGGCACGAATGGGCGGGCGTGAAGCAGGGCGTGCCGGCGGCCGGTCCACGGCCGGTCGCCGAGCCCGTCGCGGCTGCCCGATGGTAAAAGTCTTCCCAGGTCACATGGGTCGGACGCGGTGCGGGCAGGGCCCGGCCGCGTCGCGCGGCCTCCGTGGAGAACCCAGGAAGCAACCGTTCGTCGCCGGTGGGTGACCGTTCACCGGGCGGACACCCTCCGTATGTCGATGACTACAGACCGTTCAGCGAGCTGACCGTGAACGGGGTGTCTCCTACAAGATCGCGACCGTAGTGTTTCGGCATCGGAAGCCACCCGGCGCATCGGGGGGGACGGGCCGCGAGGCCCAAGCAAGGGCCTGATGCGTCGGCTTCACCGGTGACCAACCAGGTCACCACGGCTGTCGGGCCCTTGACCGGGGGGTAGGGCCCGCCTGCCGATCACGTGAAGGGGCGCCTGCGGAGGCCACGGACCCCGGCCCCGCGATCCGGCCTTCGGGGGCGGCCGGATCGCGAAAGCAGGCGCCCCTCTCACGATCAGGAACCAGGCGCCCGTCACCGGGGGGACGCCGGATCAGCCCTCGTCGCGAAGCTTCTTCAGCAGCTCGATGTCCTCGCGGTGCCTGTCGGCCTTGCCGGGCGTCTCGATGCAGATGGGCACCCCCGCCACCGCCGGATGCCGCATGATCTCGGCGAACGGCTCCGCGCCGATGTGGCCCGCGCCGATGTTCTCGTGACGGTCCTTCTTGGCCCCGCACACGTCCTTCGAGTCGTTGGCGTGGATGAGCTTGAGCCGGCCGGGCGCGAGGGCGTGCAGCGCGTCGAACGTCTCCCGCACCCCGCCCTCGGCGGCCAGGTCGTGGCCGGCGGCGAAGGCGTGGCAGGTGTCGAGGCAGACGCAGGCCCGCGGGTGCCAGTCGAGCGCCGCGAGATAGGGCTCCAGGTCCTGGACGGTCGCGCAGAGCATCGCGCCCTGGCCCGCCATGGGCTCCAGCAGGAGGTCGGGGCCGCCCTCGGGGATCTCGTCGAGCAGCGGCAGCAGCGTCTCGCGCACCTGGCGCAGCGCGTCGTCGCGCGACTGGGTGACGGCCGAGCCGGTGTGGACGACGACGCCCTTGGCGCCGGTCTCGACCCCGCGCCGCAGCCCGTGGCGGACGACCGCGATGGAGTTGGCCAGCGTCTCGGGGTTGGGCGAGCCGAAGTTCACCAGGTACGGCACGTGGATGAAGGCGGTGACGCCGGACTCGGCCAGCTTGGCGTCCTCGGCGGGTTTGCCGTCGTTGAGCGCCCAGCCGCGCGGGTTGGTGACGAACACCTGGATCATCTCGGCGCCGATCTCGGCCATGTACTTCAGGCCGCCGGTCGCCAGGCCGCCGGTGACGGACACGTGCCCGCCGATCAGGGATGTCAAGGTCATGATGGCTCCCAGTGTAGGCGCAGCTCAGCGGCGTCCCGGCCGGGGCCGGGTTGGAGCATGACACGAAAAGTCCTGGCCATCCCGTTGCGTACTTGGGAGTTCTCACGGATGGACCGGGGAGCAGGCCCCTGTGTGTACTGCTGACATGCCCAACTCCTTGGCCCGGTTCAACCGGCGGCCGCGTGAGGAGGCGGAGGCCGAGCTGCTGGCCTGCTGCGCCTCCCGCGCCTTCGCCGCGGCGGTGGCCGCCCGCAGGCCCTACGCCGGCCGCGAACGGCTCGCCGAGGCCGCCGAGACCGCGGTGCGCGAGCTGAAGTGGCCCGACGTGCTGGAGGCGCTGGCGGCCCACCCGCGGATCGGGGAACGCCCGTCCGGGGACGGCCGGGAGTCGCGCTGGTCGCGCGAGGAGCAGGCGGGCGCGCAGGAGGACACCTCCGAGGAGGCGGCGGAGCTGCGGGCCGCGCTGGCCGCGGGCAACCGCGCGTACGAGGAGCGTTTCGGGCACGTCTACCTGGTGTGCGCGACCGGCCTGAGCGGGGCCGAGCTGCTGGCCCGGCTGCGCGCCCGGCTGGGCAACGACGAGGAGGGCGAGCGCGGCGTCGTCCGCGACGAGCTGGCGAAGATCACCCGGCTCCGGCTGGGGAAGCTCATGGAAGAGGAGGGGAGATGAGCTTCTCGACACACGTCCTGGACGCGGTCGCGGGCCGGCCGGCCGCCGGGGTCCGCGTCCGGCTGGAGCGCGAGGGCCGCGTGCTCGCCCGGGGCAGCACCGACGCCGACGGCCGGATCACGGGCTGGGTCACCGAGGAGGGCGTGCACCGGGTCGTCTTCGACACCGGCGGCTACCTGGCCGACACCTTCTACCCCGAGGTCGTCATCGCCTTCACCGTCACCGACCCCGGCGCGCACCACCACGTGCCGCTGCTGCTCAGCCCGTACGCCTACTCCACCTACCGAGGGAGCTAGATGACCGTCAAGCTCGGCCCCAACCGCTACGGCAAGGCGGAGACCAGGCTCGTCCACGTGGTCAGGGACGGAGACGTCCACCACGTCAAGGACGTCAACGTCAGCTCCTCGCTGTCGGGCGACATGGAACAGGTGCACAGGAACGGCGACAACGCCGCCGTCCTGCCCACCGACACGCAGAAGAACACCGTCTACGCCTTCGCCAGGAAGCACGGCGTCGGCGAGATCGAGGACTTCGCCCTCTTACTGGCCCGCCACTACGTCTCGGCGCACGCCTCCATCCACCACGCGCGGGTGGAGATCGAGGAGTACGCCTGGAACCGCATCCCCGGCCGGTCGCTGCACTCCTTCGTGCGCGACGGCGGCGAGGTGCGCACGTGCGTCGTCCACCACGACCGGGACGGCCGCACCACCGTCGTGTCCGGCCTGAAGGACCTGGTCGTGCTGAACTCGACCGGCTCGGAGTTCCACGGCTACCTCGTGGACGAGTACACCACCCTCCAGCCGACGACCGACCGCGTCCTGGCCACCGCGGTCACCGCGCAGTGGCGGCACACCGGGACGGGGGAGCGCCCGCCGTACGCGCGGGTGCGCGAGGGCCTGCTGGACGCGTTCGCGCAGACGTACAGCCTGTCGTTGCAGCAGACCCTCTACGCGATGGGCGAGCGGGTGCTGACGACCTGCCCGCAGGTCTGCGAGGTCAGGTTCGCGCTGCCGAACAAGCACCACTTCCTGGTCGATCTGTCGCCGTTCGGCCTGGACAACGAGAACGAGGTCTTCTACGCCGCCGACCGCCCCTACGGGCTGATCGAGGGCAGCGTGCTGCGCGAGGACGCGCCGGACGCGGGATTCGCCTGGGAGTGAGGACGATGGACTTCTTGCGGCCCACCACGTGGGCTGAGGCGCTGGCCGCCAAGGCGGACCGGCCCGGCGCGCTGCCCGTCCAGGGCGGCACGGACGTGATGGTGGAGATCAACTTCGACGTGCGCAGGCCGGAGGCGCTGCTCGACCTCAACCAGGTGGCCGAGCTTCGCGAATGGGGCATGACCGACGGGGTCTGCCGGATCGGGGCGGGGGTGACGTACGCGACGGTCGTCGACGAGCTGGACGGCGTGCTGCCGGGCCTCGCGCAGGCCGCGCGCACGGTCGGCTCGCCGCAGATCCGCAACCGCGGCACGGTCGCCGGGAACCTCGGCGCGGCCTCGCCCGCGGGCGACAGCCACCCGCCGCTGCTGGCGGCGGGCGCGGTCGTCGAGGCCGAGTCGCGCGACCGGGGCATCCGCCTGATCCCCGCGCACGAGTTCTACCTCGGGGTCAAGCGCAACGCCCTGGAACCGGACGAGCTGATCAGGGCCGTGCGCGTCGGGCCCGCCCCGGGACCCCAGTACTTCTCCAAGGTCGGCACGCGCAACGCCATGGTGATCGCGGTGTGCTCGTTCGCGGTCGCGTTGCACCCCGGCGAACGGCGGGTGGGCACCGGGATCGGCTCGGCCGCGCCCACGCCGCGCCGCGCCCTGGAGGCCGAGGCCCTGCTGGCCGCGGAGCTGGACTGGGACGCGCCGCTCGCCCCCGCGCTGCTGGCCCGCTTCGGCGAGCTGTGCGCGGCCGCCGCCGCGCCGATCGACGACGTGCGCGGCACGGCCGCCTACCGGGTGCACGCCGTCGGCGTGATGGCCCGGCGCACGCTCACCTGGGCCTGGAACGACCACCTCGCGAGGAGGGCCGCCTGATGCGCCTCAACGTCACCGTCAACGGCCGCGACCAGTGCGTGGACGACGTCTGGGAGGGGGAGAGCCTGCTGTACGTCCTGCGCGAGCGGATCGGGCTCCCCGGCTCCAAGAACGCCTGCGAGCAGGGCGAATGCGGCTCGTGCACGGTCTATCTCGACGGGCTGCCGGTCTGCTCGTGCCTGGTCGCCGCCGGGCAGGCCGAGGGGCGGCGGGTGCGCACGGTCGAGGGGCTGGCCGAGGGCGACCGGCTCGACCCGGTGCAGGAGGCGTTCGTCGAGTGCGGGGCCGTGCAGTGCGGCTTCTGCACCCCCGGGCTCGTCGTACAGGCCCACGACCTGGTCGAACGCGTGCCCCGGCCCTCCGACGCCGAGATCCGCGAGGCCCTGGCGGGGAACCTGTGCCGCTGCACCGGCTACGAGAAGATCCTCGACGCGGTACGGCTGGCCGCCGAGCGGAAGGCGGCCCGATGACCCTGCTGATCGAGAACGCGCACATCGCGCCCGTCGTCGGCCCCGAGATCCCCTCCGGCCACATCGTGGTCGAGGGCGACCGGATCGCCGCGCTCGGCCCCGGCCCCGCGCCCGCGACCCCGGGCGCCCGGCGCGTGGACGGCTCCGGCTGCCTGGCCACGCCCGGCCTGGTCAACACCCACCACCACCTCTACCAGTGGGCCTCGCAGGGGCTGGCCCAGGACGCCACCCTGTTCGAGTGGCTGGTGGCCCTCTACGACGTGTGGGCCGCCATGGACGCCGAGGTCGTCAGAGGCGCGGCCACGGCCGGGCTCGGCTGGCTGGCGACGGGCGGGTGCACCACCTCCAGCGACCACCACTATGTCTTCCCCAAGGGCAGGGGCGACCTGTTCGCGGCCGGGGTCGAGGCCGCGCGGGAGATCGGCGTCCGCTTCCACCCGGCGCGCGGCTCGATGGACCGCGGCCGGTCGCACGGCGGGCTGCCGCCGGACGAGGTGGTCGAGGAGCTCGACGACGCCCTGGCGGCGACCGCCGAGGCGGTGGACGCCCACCACGACCCGTCGCCGTCCTCGATGGTGCGGGTCGCGGTCGCGCCGTGCTCGCCGTTCTCGGCCAGCGCGGAGCTGATGACCCAGTCGGCCGCCCTGGCCAGGGACAAGGGCGTGCGCCTGCACACCCACCTGGCCGAGACCCTCGACGAGGACGAGCACTGCAGGGAGCAGTTCGGCCTGCGTCCGGTCGACTACATGGACAAGCTCGGCTGGCTCGGGCCCGACGTGTGGCTCGCGCACGCCGTGCACCTCAGCGACGCCGACATCGCCAAGCTCGCCCGCACCGGCACGGGCGCGGCCCACTGTCCCTCCTCCAACGGCCGCCTGGGCGCGGGCATCGCCCGCGTGTCGGAGATGTTGCGCCGGGGCGCGAACGTCGGCCTCGGCGTGGACGGCAGCGCCTCCTCCGAGCTGACCTCACCGGCCGGGGAGATGCGGCAGGCCCTGCTGTTCCAGCGGGCCAGGTACGGCCCCCGCGCGCTGTCGGCCCGTCAGGCGCTGGAGCTGGCCACCCTCGGCGGGGCGCGCAACCTGGGCCGCGAGGCCGAGCTCGGCTCGCTGGAGCCCGGCAAGCTGGCCGACGTCGTCCTGTGGCGGACCGGCGGGCCCTTCACCGCCGCCGTGGCCGACCCGGTGTGCGCGCTGGTGTTCGGGCCGCCGCCGCCGGTGGCCCGCGTCCTGGTCGGCGGCCGGACCGTGGTCGAGGACGGCGAGCTGCGGACGACGTCCCACGACGCGGCCGGGCGGGCGGGCGCCGACGCCCATCGCAGGCTCATGCGGCTGGCGGCCGAACGCGGGCTCTCGGCGGAGAGGGAGATCCATCACTAAGGTGTGAATGTCCGGAACGTGGCATCCAGCACTGAAAGGCGGTCCCGTGTCGGCAGAACTCCCCGGCGAGCGGCTGGCGCAGCTCAGAAGCACCTTCGCCGAGATCGACACCGACGGCGACGGCTTCGTCAGCGAGGCCGAGCTGAAGCGGCACTTCCCCGACCTGCCCGCCGAGGCCCTCGGCGCGCTGAGCCAGGAGGCCGACACCGACCAGGACGGGCGTTACTCGCTGGAGGAGTTCATCCGCCTGGTCGCCTGACGCCCTCGGGCGCGCCGCCTACGCCGACGGCGCGCTCCGGAGGGCGCTCCGACAGCGCCGTGCCTCGGCGGCGGCGGCCTACTCCGACAGGGCGCGCTCCAGGGGCGTGCGGAAGCGAGGGGTGATCCGTGCGCCGCCGAGCCAGGAGGCCAGACCGGCGATCTCGGCCTCCACGGCGGTCACGGCGTCGGAGCCCACGTCGGTGAGCGCCCGCCACACGATCTCGCCGCCGGGACGCTGCCCCCAGCCGCCGACGACCCGGCCGTCCCACCACACGGTCGGGCCGACGTTGCCGCTGCGGTCGAACAGCTCGGCCCGGTGCTCCTTCGGCAGGTACCAGTCGCGGCCCTGCCAGCCCATCGGCGTCGGGTCGAGGGCGGGCAGCAGCGCCGCCCACGGCTCGGGCTCGGGCGTCTCGTCCAGGTCGCCGGGCAGGACGTACCCCGGGCCCTCGTCCAGCTCGACCTCGACCGCGCCGACGGCGGCCAGCGCGGCGCGCACCTCGCGCAGCGTCCAGCCGGTCCACCACTTGACGTCGGCCTCCGTGCCGGGGCCGAACGCGGCCAGCCAGCGGCGTACCAGCTCCGCCTGGGCCTGCGGGACGGCCAGGTCGTCCATGGGCGGGGCGACGGCCCACAGGTGCTGCGTGCTCGTCCAGGAGCCGGACGGGCGGCCCTGCCGGACGAGCCGGCCCTCCATGCCCATCAGCGTGATCAGCCGCTGCCCGACGCTGTGCACGGCCTCGTACGGCTTGCCCACGGCCACCCGGAACTGCTCGCGCAGCCGCGGCTCCAGCACCCCCAGCCGGGCCGCCGTCGCCGTGCCCTCCTCGGCCAGGGCGCGCAGCACCGACGACTCCACCTCCGCCAGCCACGGCTCGTCCCAGCCGCCGGCCGCGGTGAGCTCCTTGACCAGCGCCCTGCGCACCCTCGTGGCGACCGCGAGCGTGGAGGAGTGGTGCACGACGGGCACCAGCGCGGCCGGGACCACGAACACCGTGCGCCGCATCCCGTGCATGCGCACCAGCGTGCGGTCCTCGTACAGGGCCCGCTCGACCGGCGCCGGGCCGGGGGCGGTGAGCCGCGCGCCCGCCGACAGGAACACGGTCGCCGGGTCGGTCGCGTGCAGCGCCACCACGGAGGCCGTCGCCTCCTCCGGGCTCGCCGCCTTGGCCGCCAGGCTGTGGCGCACGCCCAGACGACGCCGCCGCTCCCGCTCAGAAATGCGCATGAAACGCCTCCTTACGGGATGTGAGCCTAGTTGGAGGATCAACCACCTCAGAACCCGTCAAGACCGCTCAGATTCGCGGCTGCTTCAGGGAGGCTGTTCGCTGAGGGCACCCACCCTGGGCCGCCCTCGGTCAGGGGCCTGATGTGATGATGAGTCACGCCTTCCTGCCCGCTCGCACCGGGCAGGAAGGCGTGTCCGGCCATTGTTCAGCATCTTGTGGGAGTTCGTAGTGGTTAAGCAGGTTCTGGTGGCACCCGACAAGTTCAAGGGCTCCCTCACCGCCGCCGAGGTCGCGGCGCGGGTGTCGGCCGGGCTCGGGGTGCCCACGGTCGAGCTGCCGGTCGCCGACGGCGGCGACGGCACCGTCGAGGCGGCCGTGGCCTGCGGGTTCGACCGGGTCACAGCGGAGGTCACCGGGCCCACCGGCGAACGCGTGACCGCGGCCTATGCCTGGCGGGCCGCGGACGGCACGCCGACGGCGGTGGTCGAGCTGGCCGAGGCGTCCGGGCTGCGGCGGCTGCCCGCCGGGCTCGCCCCGCTGACCGCCACCTCCTACGGCACCGGAGAGCTGATCGCCGACGCCCTGCGCAGGGGGGCGCGGCGAATCGTCCTCGGGCTGGGCGGCAGCGCCTGCACCGACGGGGGAGCGGGCATGGTCCGGGCGCTCGGCGCGCGCCTGCTCGACGACGACGGCGCCGAGCTGCCCGACGGCGGCGCCGCGCTGCGCGGGCTGGCCCGCATCGACCTGTCCGGGTTCGCCGACGTCGCCGAGGTGGAGTTCGTCGTGGCCGGCGACGTGGACAACCCGCTGCTCGGCCCGCACGGAGCCGCCGCCGTCTACGGGCCGCAGAAGGGCGCCACCCCCGACGACGTCAAGGTGCTGGAGGCCGGGCTGTCCCGGCTGGCCGCGGTCGCCACGCAGACCCACGGCCTGGTCGGCGCGGTCGAGCACGACGACACCCCGCGCGCCATGGGCGTGGCCGGAGCCCCCGGGGCGGGCGCGGCGGGCGGCGTCGGGTTCGCGGCGCTGGCCTTTCTCCACGCCGAGCTGCGTCCCGGCATCGAATACCTGCTCGACCTGCTCGGCTTCGGCGCGCTCGTCCAGGGCGCGCGGCTGGTGATCACCGGTGAGGGGTCGCTCGACGAGCAGTCCCTGCGCGGCAAGGCGCCGATCGGCGTGGCCCAGGCCGCGGCCAGGGCGGGCGTGCCGGTCGTCGCGGTCTGCGGCCGGCGCACCCTCGGCGACACCGAGCTCAAGGACGCCGGCATCGAGGCCGCCTACGCCCTGACCGACCTGGAGCCCGACCCGGCCCGCTGCATGGCCGAGGCGGGCCCGCTGCTCGAACGCCTGGCCGCTCGCGTGGCGGCCGACCATCTGGAGGGCAGATGACCGCTTACGACGTCGTCGTCCGCTCCCGCCGGGCCGTCACGCCCGAGGGGGAGCGGGCGGTGGCCGTGGCCGTGCGGGGCGAGCGCATCGAGGCCCTGTACGACTACGACGCGCCCCTCGATGCCGTCGAGGACGTCGACCTGCGTGACCTGGCCTTGCTGCCCGGCCTGGTGGACACGCATGTGCACGTCAACGAGCCGGGCCGTACGCATTGGGAGGGGTTCGCCTCGGCGACCAGGGCGGCCGCCGCCGGCGGGGTGACCACGATCGTGGACATGCCGCTCAACTCCGTGCCGCCCACCGTCAGCGTGGAGGCGCTGGAGGTCAAGTTGCGGGCCGCGCGCGGGCAGTGCCACGTGGACGTCGGGTTCTGGGGCGGCGCGGTCCCGGGCAATCTCAAGGAGCTGCGGCCGCTGCACGAGCGTGGCGTGCGGGGTTTCAAGTGCTTCATGTCGCCGTCGGGTGTGGAGGAGTTCCCACCGCTGGGCACGGCGGAGCTGCGGGCGGTGCTGGCGGAGGTGGCCGGGTTCGGCGGGCTCGTCGTCGTGCACGCCGAGGACCCGGAGCTGCTGGCCGAGCCGGGCGGGCCGACGTACCGGGAGTTCCTGGAGTCGCGGCCGGGGGCGGCCGAGGCCAGTGCGGTGGCGCGGGTCGTCGCGCTGGCCGCGCAGACCGGGGCACGGGTGCACGTCCTGCACGTCTCCAGCGCCGAGTGCCTGGAGGTGCTGGCGCGGGCCCAGGCCGAGGGGGTGGCGGTCACGGCCGAGACCTGCCCGCACTATCTGACGCTGGAGGCCGAGCAGGTTCCCGAGGGGCTCACGGCCTACAAGTGCTGCCCGCCCATCCGGTCGCGGGCCAACCGCGAGCTGCTGTGGGAGGGCCTGGCCGGCGGTGTGCTGAGCTGTGTGGTCTCCGACCACTCGCCCTCGCCCGCCGAGCTGAAGGTGCCCGACTTCGCCGCCGCCTGGGGTGGGGTCGCCTCTCTCCAGGTGGGTCTGTCGGCGGTGTGGACGGAGGCCGCCCGGCGCGGTCACACCCTGGCCGACGTCGTCGGCTGGATGTCGTCGGCGCCGGCCGCGGTGGCCGCGATCCCCGGCAAGGGCGCGATCCGCCCCGGCAACGACGCCGACCTGGTCGCCTTCGACCCCGGCGCCGACAACCCGGTGGACGCCGCCCGTCTGCACCACCGTAATCCCGTCACCCCGTACCACGGCCGGGTGCTCAAGGGCGTCGTCCTGACCACCTGGCTGCGCGGCCGTCCCGTGGACACGCAGCCACACGGCCGCCTCATCTTGGGAGAACAGTAGATGTCCGGCTTCACCACCCTGCCCGACCTGGCCCTGCGCACCCTCGGCGGTTCGGTCGTCGCGGCCAGCGACGAGTCCTTCGCCGAGAAGGAGAGCCTGATCAGGCCGGGCCGCCCCGGGTTCCGCGCCGAGACGTTCGGCAACAAGGGGCAGGTGTACGACGGGTGGGAGACCCGCCGCCGCCGCACGCCCGGCCACGACTGGGCGCTGGTGCGGCTGGGCCTGCCGGGGGTGATCCGCGGCGTGGTGATCGACACGGCCTGGTTCAAGGGCAACTACCCGCCGCACGCGTCGGTCGAGGCCGCCGCCGTGCCCGGCCATCCCTCACCGGCCGAGCTGGCCGCCGCCGACTGGACGGAGATCGTCCCCAGGACGGGGCTCAAGGGCGACGCCGAGCATCACGTCGAGGTCACCGGCGACGACACCCGGTACACCCACGTACGGCTGAACATGTATCCCGACGGCGGCATCGCCCGTCTGCGCGTGCACGGCGAGGTACGCCCCGACCTGTCGGTCTACGACGGCCTGAGCCTCGACCTGGCCGCGCTGCAGAACGGCGGCCTGGTCACCGCCTGTTCTGATGAGTTCTACTCCGCGCCCAACAATGTCATCGCTCCCGGGCTGGCCCGGCATCAGGCCGAGGGCTGGGAGACCGCGCGCCGCCGGGAGCCGGGCAACGACTGGCTGCTGATCCGCCTGGCCGGGCCGGGCCTGGTGCGCCTGGCCGAGATCGACACCACGAACCTGATCTTCAATGCCCCCGGCCACGTGGCGCTCACCGGGCTGTCCGGCGGACGTGAGATCGGGCTGCTGCCCAAGACCCGGTTGCAGCCCGACCTGCCCCACCGCTTCCGCCTCGACCACTCCGAACCGGTCACCCACGTCCGGGTCGACATCTACCCCGACGGCGGGCTGGCCAGGGTCCGCCTGCACGGCCACCTGGCCTGAGGAGGGCTACTGCCAGAGGTAGACGGTGGCGCCGGGCGGTCGCTCGCTGTTCGGTAACGGCCGCTGGTACTGGACGACGCCGCCGTTGGCCAGCCGGCTGACCCGGACGTGGAAGCCCAGCGACTCCAGCTCCGACTTGGCGTCCTTGACGTTCTTGCCGATGACCGCGGGCACCAGGCGGAAGTCCTGGTCGTCGCGGGCCTCGTTGTCGCCCTTGAACCAGTCCCAGAAGTCGGTCTGGCAGCGCGCCACCGTGATCATGGCGGGCGTGCCCTTGTCGACCTCGGACTTGGCCTTGGGCGCCTGGGCGATGACCGTGCAGGGCTCGGCGTCGTCGTCGACCTCGTTGACCTGCACCTGGAAGCCCTGGCCGCCCAGGTAGGCGGCGGCCTCGTCCTTCGGCATGCCGGTCACGTCGGGCATCACCATGCCGGCGCTCACGAAGATGCCGACCTTCGCGCCCTCCTTGACCTTCTCGCCCGCCTCGGGGGAGCTGCGGATCACCTTGTTCCGCTCGACCTCGGCGCTGGGCAGGCGCTTGACGCTGCCCACGGTGAGCCCGGCCTCGGCGATCTTGACGCGGGCCTCGTCGCTGGTCAGCCCCTTGACGCTGGGGACGATCACCCGCTTGGGGCCGAGCGAGGGCACCAGCGTGATCGTGCCGCCGCTCTCCAGCTCGGTCTTGCCCTCGGGGTCGGTACGCAGCACCAGCCCCTCGGCGGTGTCCTCGTCGTACTCGCCCGCGACCTTGTGGATCTTGAAGCCCTTGCTCGTGGCGGTCCGCTCGGCGACCACCATGTTCTGGCCGACCAGATCGGGCACCGGCACCATCTTGGTCTGGGAGAAGTACCAGCCGGTCAGCGCCACCGCGACCACCATGACCGCGGCGAGGGTGACCAGGAACCAGTTGGGCTTGAACGAGCGCGTGGACGGCGGCGGC
This sequence comes from Nonomuraea sp. NPDC047529, assembly GCF_040642995.1. Taxonomy (NCBI): domain Bacteria; kingdom Bacillati; phylum Actinomycetota; class Actinomycetes; order Streptosporangiales; family Streptosporangiaceae; genus Nonomuraea; species Nonomuraea sp. NPDC047529. Next base: position 22,798 of record NZ_JBEYTJ010000027.1, read on the forward strand.
GGCACCGGCGGCACCGGCGGCGCCATCTCGGCGCGCGGCTGGATCAGCGTGTGGGCGGGCGCGGCCATCGGCATCGACGGGGCGCCCGCGCCGCTCGGACGCGGCGGGATCGACTGGTTGAACACCGCCGTCATGGCCGGCGGGGTGCTCAGCCGGGGCAACATGCGATGGGCCTCGACCGCCTGGACGAGCATCGCCGTGGCGTCGTTGGGGCGGTCGTGCGGCTCGCGGGCCGTGGCGTGCGCGACGAGCGTGTCGATCAGCGGCGGCACCTCGGGCACCAGCGCCGACGGCGGCGGCACCGTGTCGTGGACGTGCCGGTAGGCCACCGACATCGGCGTCTCGCCGTCGTAGGGCTGCTGCCCGGTCACCAGCTCGAACAGCATGATGCCCGCGGCGTAGACGTCGCTGCGCACGTCGGCGCCGCCGGTGGTGACCTGCTCGGGCGACATGTAGCCGATCGTGCCGATCATCACGCCGGTACGGGTCTGGTTGGTCGCCTCGATGGCCCTGGCCAGCCCGAAGTCGACGACCTTGACCCGGCCGTCGTCGGTCATCAGCACGTTCTCGGGCTTCACGTCGCGGTGGACCATCCCGGCCTGGTGGGCCGCGCCCAGGGCGGCGAGCACCGGGATCATGATCTCCAGCGCCTCGCGGGCGGGCAGCCTGCCGCGCTCGCGCAGGATGTCGCGGAGCGTGCGGCCCGGCACGTACTCCATCGACAGGTAGACGACGTCGGTGTCGGTGCCCTGGTCGAAGACGTGCACCACGTTGGGGTGGGACAGACTCGCGACCGACTTGGCCTCACCGATGAACCTGCGGACGAAGGCCGGGTCCTCGGCGAGCGAGGAGTGCATGACCTTCAGCGCGACAGTGCGGTCCAGCCGGACGTCGAGCGCCAGGTAGACGGTCGCCATACCGCCCCGGGCGATCCGGCTCTCGATGCGGTAGCGCCCATCGAGGAGCCGCCCGACCAGGGGGTCCGCAGTCGTCTTATCCACCACCCCCCTGAGTTTACGGGCGTTTTGGCACCGGCAGGGCCCGCGCGCCCGAAACCGATGCGGAGACGTTCCCAGGAGGGCGGCCCCGACCGGCGGGAGGACCCGGCGCGAGCCGAGCCCTCCGAGGGATCTGAGGGGGATCCTACGCGGCGAACTTCCGGCGGGCCCCTACGGGGTCGTCGGCGAGGACGCTTCCGCGTAGCGGCGGCGCGGGATCCTGCCCGCCTGCCGCGCCTGGCGCCCCGCCGCCACGGCCGCCCTCATCGCCGAGGCCATGAGCTCGGGCCGCTGCGCGCGGGTCACCGCCGTGGCCAGCAGCACCGCGTCGCAGCCCAGCTCCATGGCCAGGGCGGCGTCGCTGGCCGTGCCGATGCCCGCGTCGAGGATCACCGGCACCGCGGCGGCCTCCACGATGAGCTCGATGTTGTGCGGGTTCCTGATGCCGAGGCCCGACCCGATCGGCGCGCCCAGAGGCATCACGGCCGCGCAGCCGGCCTGCTCCAGCCGCCGCGCCAGCGCCGGGTCGTCGCCGATGTACGGCAGCACCACGAACCCGTCGGCCACCAGCCGCTCGGCCGCGTCGAACGTCTCGATCGGGTCGGGCAGCAGCGTGCGCTCGTCGGAGATGACCTCTAGCTTGACCCAGTTCGTCCCCAGGGCCTCGCGGGCCAGCCGGGCTGTCAGGACGGCCTCGCCCGCGGTGAAGCAGCCCGCGGTGTTGGGCAGCACCTTGATGTCGCGGCGGCGCAGCACGTCGAGGACCGAGCCGCGGGCGCCGGGGTCGAGCCGCCGCATGGCCACCGTGGTCAGCTGGGTGCCCGAGGCGGCCAGCGCCTGGTCGAGCACCTCCAGTGAGGGCGCGCCGCCGGTGCCCATGATGAGCCGGGAGGAGAACTTCTCCCCGGCGATGATCAGCTCATCCACCCTGCACCGCCGTCAGCACCTCGACGCGGTCGCGGTCGCCGAGCGCCGTCGTCTCCCACGAGCTGCGCGTCACCACCTCGTCGTTCACGGCCACCGCGACCCCGGTGGTGGCGGTGGTCAGCGTCCGTACGGCCTGGGCCACGGTGGTGCCGTCGGCCACCTCGTGCGCGGCGCCGTTGATCGTCACAATCATGAAATATCCCGAAATCTCGCGGGCGAGCACAGCGCGGCCAGCTCGCCCTCCTCACCCGTCAGAATCCCCGCACCCGGCAACGACCCCGCCCCGCGTGACGCCGCCCCTGAGGACGCGGCCGCCCCTGCAGACGCCGCTCCTGAGGCCGTTGGCCCCTTGGGGGCTGCCCCTGATGGCGGCGTCACCGTGGTGGGGGGCGCAGGGGACGGTGTCGCCGCGGCAGGGGTCGTGAGGGTTGCTGTGACCAGGGCCGCCGTGAGGGGGGCCAGCAGGACCCCGCCCCGGTGGTGGCCGGTCGCCAGCACCAGCCCGGGAGCCTCGCCCGGCCCGATGATCGGCAGGTTGTCGGGGGTGCCCGGCCGCAGCCCGGCGACCACGTCGGCGACCTCCAGCTCGGTGACGCCCGGCACCAGCTCCCTGGCGTCCCGCAGCAGCTCGTAGAGCCCGCCGGCGGTCACCCGGGTGTCGAACCCCAGCTCCTCCTGCGTGGCCCCGAGCACCAGCTCGCCGTCGCCCCTGGGGACGAGGTAGACGGGGGCGCCGTGCACCATCCCGCGTACGCACCGCCCGAGCAGCGGCTGCGGCGAGCGCAACCGCATGATCTGTCCCTTGACCGGCCGTACCGGCACGCCGGCCAGCTCTCCGCTCCACGCCCCGGCGGCCAGCACCACGCGATCGGCCGCGATCTCCCGCACGGCGGCGCCAGGCTGACCCGGGTCGGGTTCGAGGCGCACACCGATCACGGCACCCGCCGCGGCCCCGGTCATCGCCCCGATCCCAGCGCCGGTCCCAGCACCGATCCCAGCGTCGGTCCCAGTGCCGGTCGTGGTGTCGCCGTCGCGCAGCAGCTCGGTCACCCGCGCCCGCACCAGGGGCACGCCCAGCCGGTCGAGCGCGGCCAGCAGCGCCGCCGTGACGCGGCGCGGGTCGACCCAGGCGTCACCGGGGGCCAGCAGCCCGCCGCGCACCGACGGGGCCAGCATGGGCTCCAGGCGGCGGCACTCGCGCCCGGTCAGCCGCTCCACCCGGAGCCCCAGCTTGTCCATGAACGCCGCCAGGTCGTCGAGCGCCGCGAGGTCGTCGGCCCCGAAGGCGACGTCGAGCGTGCCGTCGGCGCGCAGGTCGAGCCCCCGGCGCGCGGCCTCCATCGACCCCGCCTCCCCGGCCACCCGCCCGAACCCGCCGCCGAACCCCGCGCCGGATCCCGAGCTGGTCCCACTGGCGAGCCCCGCGCCGAAGCCCGAGCCGGTGCCACCGGCGAGCCCTGTGGCGAAGCCCGCGGCGGACCCGTCGTCCAGCCCCGCGTCGGCGGCCAGCTCGGCCGCGAAGGACGGCCACCGGCTCAGCGACGCGGCCCCCAGCCGCAGCAGCGGCTCCTCGGTGTAGGCGACCTCGCTGACGGGGGCGAGCATCCCGGCCGCCGCGTAGGAGGCCCCGCGGCCCGGGGCCGGGTCGACCACCGTGACGGGCGACCCCGCTCGGGCCAGCCGCCAGGCGATCGACAACCCGACGACCCCGCCGCCCACGATCACATTCATCCGCGCTCCCTTCGCCGGCATGATCCGGATCAGGTGTCTTGCGGTCGAAGGCCCGTTCAAGCCTTCCTCTCAGCCCGGTGACGGCCGGACTCCCGCGCGTCTTGCCCTCCCAGCCTACGGCCTCGGTGCGACGCGCCGGCACGGCCCCCGTTATGGTCATGAACGTGAACCATGTCGTAGTGGTGGGAGCGGGCCTGGCCGGGCTGCGGAGCGCCGAGGCGCTGCGCGGGCGCGGCTTCACCGGACGGATCACGCTGATCGGCCAGGAGCGCCATCGGCCCTACGACCGCCCGCCTCTGTCCAAGGCCGTCCTGTCGGGCGCCGCCGACTCCAGCTTCCTGGAGGCCGACCTCGACGCGCTGGAGATCGACTTCTGGCCCGGCGTCACCGCCAAGGCCCTGCGCCAGGGCGTCCTGGAGACGACCGAGGGCGAGCTCGGCTATGACGGCCTGGTGATCGCCACCGGCGCCGAGCCGATCACCGTGCCCGGCGACGGCCCCCAGCACGTCCTGCGCACCCTCGACGACGCCCACGAGTTGCGCGCCGGGCTGGTGGCCGGGGCGCACGTCGCGATCATCGGCGCGGGCTGGATCGGCGCCGAGGTCGCCACCGCCGCCCGCAAGGCCGGTTGCACGGTGACCGTGATCGAGGCCGGCCCCACCCCGCTGGCCAACGCCGTGGGCCCGGAGATCGGCGCCCGCACCCTGCACTGGTACGACGGCATCGACCTGCGCCTGAACACCATGGTCGACGAGGTGGACGAGGGCGGCGTACGGCTGGTGGGCGGCGAGTTCGTCCAGGCCCACGTGGTCGTCACCGGCATCGGCGTGCGGCCCGCCATCGAATGGCTGGCCGGTTCCGACATCGACCTGCACAACGGCGTCGTCACCGACGAGCACCTGCGCACGTCCATGCCGGGTGTGGTCGCGGCCGGCGACTGCGCCGCCTGGTGGTCGCGCCGCTACGGCACCCGGCTCCGCGTCGAGCACTGGGACACCGCGCTCGGCTCGCCCGAGGTCGCCGCCGCGACCCTGCTGGGCGAGGAGGCCGTCTACGATCCGGCGCCCTACTTCTGGTCCGAGCAGTTCGGTCACATGGTCCAGTACATCGGCCACCATCCCTCCGGCGACCGCCTGGTCTACCGGGGCGAGCCCGAGGGCAAGTGGTCGGCTGTCTGGCTGACCTCGGGCGACACCCTCGCCGCGGTGCTCGCCGTCGACCGGCCCCGGGACTACGTGCAGGGCCGTAGGATCATCGAAGGCGGTCACCGCCTCGACACAGAACGCCTGGTAGATCCAGAGGTCCCCCTACGGGATTGTGTTGTTTGAGCAAGGACGGCATGTGGTAGTTGTGGTTTCGTGACGCTTTCTGTTGCACAGATCGACCGGGAGACCGACCAGCTCGTCGACGAGTGGCTCACTCTCCCCGAAGTGGCCTCACGCCTCGACCTTTCGATCGGGCGGGCCAAGCAACTCCTCAAGGACCACAAGCTGCTCGGCGTACGCCGAGGCGGCGGCGGGCCGCAGGTGCCCGCGGTGTTCCTCGACGGGAAGGACGTGATGAAGGGCCTGCCCGGCACACTGACCGTGTTGCTCGACGCCGGCTACGACGACGTGGAGTCGCTGCGCTGGCTCTTCACCCCAGACGAGTCCCTGCCGGGGTCGCCCATCGAGGCGATCAAGGCCGGCCGTCACACGGAGGTCAAGCGGCGTGCCCAGGCCCTCGGTTTCTGAGGCCCGCCTCTATCTCTGCACCGACGGCCGCCGCGACCGCGGCGACCTGGCAGAGTTCCTCGATGCGGTGCTGGCCGGCGGCGTGGACATCATCCAGCTGCGGGAGAAGGGCCTGGAGGCACGCGAAGAACTCGCGCTCCTGGAAGTCTTCCGCGACGCCTGCGACCGGCACGGCAAGCTGCTGGCCGTCAACGACCGGGCGGACATCGCCTACGCCGCCCGGCCCGACGTGCTCCACCTGGGGCAGGACGACCTTCCCGTGACGGTCGCGCGAGAGATACTCGGCGACGACATCGTCATCGGCCGGTCCACCCACTCCATCGCCGAGGCGTCCGCCGCGGCCGTGGAGGAGGGCGTCGACTACTTCTGCTGCGGCCCGATCTGGCCCACGCCGACCAAGCCGGGCCGCCACGCGCCAGGCCCGGCGCTGCTGCGGCACGCCGCGTCGCTGGGGTCGGCCTCGGACCCGGAATCGCCGCGGCCGTGGTTCGGGATCGGCGGCATCGACCTCGCCAACCTCGACGAGGTCATGTCGTACGGCGTGAGCCGCGTGGTGGTCGTACGCGCGATCACCGACGCGGAGGACCCGGGGGCGGCGGCGGCCGAGTTCGCCAAGCGCCTGAGCCCCTGAACCGACCGGGCGCCCGTCCTCGACGGGCGCCCCAGGCCAGGTGCCCGGCCAGAGTGCCGGGGTCAGGTCTTGCGGGACGTCGCGGCGATGGCCAGCTCGGTCAGCGCCGTGCGCGCCTCGGCGGTGACGGGCGCCTCGTCGAGCGCGGTCAGGGCGTCGGCGAGATAGCCGGCGATCAGGTCTTCGCACTCCCGCAGCGCGCCGGTGTCCGTGATGATCTCGCGCAGGGCGGTCACCCCGTCCTCGTCGAGCGCGGGGTCGCCGAGCAGCCTGCGCACCGTCGCGGCCGACTCCGGCGTGGCCGCGGCCAGGGTACGGGCCACCAGCATCGTGCGCTTGCCCTCCCGCAGGTCGTCGCCGGCCGGCTTGCCGGTCTGGGCCGGGTCTCCGAACACGCCGAGGATGTCGTCCCTGAGCTGGAAGGCGATGCCGACGCGGCGGCCGTAGCCGGTGCACAGCTCGTCCATCCACGGCTCCAGGGCGGCGGCGGCGAGCACCAGGCCGAGCCGGAGCGGCTGCTCCACCGAGTACTTGCCGCTCTTGAACAGCGCCACCCGCAGCGCCGACTCGAAGGTGTTCTCGCCGTGGGCCTGCTCCAGCAGGTCGAGGTACTGGCCGCACATCAGCTCGGTGCGCATGTGGTCGTGGACGGGCTGGGCGGCGGCCAGCGACGCCGGCGGCAGGCCGCTGGTGCGCCACATCTCGCCCGACCACACCAGCAGCAGGTTGCCCAGCAGGATCGCGGCGCCCTCGCCGAACTGGTCGGCCGAGCCGTGCCAGCCCTCCTTCTCGTGCAGGGTCTGGAAGCGGCGGTGGGCGGCCGGCATGCCCCTGCGCAGGTCGCTCTTGTCCATCACGTCGTCGTGCACGAGCGCGCTGGCCTGCAACAGCTCCAGCGACGCGGCGGCGGTGAAGATCTCCGGCACGTCGGTGCCGCCCGCGCCGCGCCAGCCCCAGTAGCAGAACGCGGGACGCAGGCGCTTGCCGCCGGCCAGCAGGTCGCCCGCGGCGGTGCGCAGCGGTTCGAGTTCGGCGTCGCCCGAGGCGGGCAGTTGCCGTTCGACGAACTCCCCCAAGGCGCGCTCCACCTGGGTGCGCAGGGCGTCCATGCTCGCGGCGTCAGTGGTCATGCCTTGAGACTAGTGGGCGCGGACTCGGGTTCGGGTCCCCGGTCTAGGGGCGGTCGACCCGGACACCGGCCTGTACGCTTGGTGCATGGCGCTTGGTCGACCCTCCGTCCTGCCCGATCGTGTCCCCACCGTCCGCGAGCTGCTCGCCACCGGTGGCCGGTCGTTCTCCTTCGAGTTCTTCCCCCCGAAGACCGACGAGGGCGAGCGGCAGCTCTGGAAGGCGATCAGGGAGCTGGAGTCGCTGCGGCCCACGTTCGTCTCGGTGACCTACGGCGCCGGCGGCTCGACCCGCGACCGCACGGTCGACATCGTCGAGCGCCTGGCCCACGACACCACGCTCACCCCTGTGGCGCACTTCACGGCGGTCAACCACTCGCTGCGTGAGCTGCGTCACCTGGTCGGCCGCTTCGCCGACGCGGGCGTGCGCAACATCCTGGCCGTGCGCGGCGACCCGCCCGGCGACCCGACCGCCGAGTGGGTGCGCCACCCCGAGGGCGTGCTCTACGCCGAGGAGCTGGTGCGGCTCATCCGGCAGGCGGGTGAGTTCTGCGTGGGCGTGGCGGCGTTCCCGTACAAGCATCCGCGATCGCCGTCCGTCGAGTCCGACACCGACTACTTCGTGCGCAAGTGCCGCGCGGGCGCCGACTACGCGATCACCCAGATGTTCTTCCAGGCCGACGACTACCTGCGGCTGCGCGACCGGGTGGCGGCCCAGGGCTGTGACACGCCGATCATCCCGTGCATCATGCCGGTCACCCAGATGAGCACGATCGCGCGTTCGGAGCAGCTGTCGGGGGCGCCGTTCCCGTCCGACGTGGCGGCCCGCTTCGAGGCGGTCGCCGACGACCCGGCCGCGGTGCGGGCGCTGGGCATCGAGCACGGCGCGGAGCTGTGCCAGCGGCTGCTCGACGAGGGCGCGCCCGGGATCCACTTCATCACGTTCAACCGGTCCAGCGCCTCGCGCGAGGTGTTCCAGCGCCTGACGCCGGTCGCCGCCACCGCCTGACCCCGTACAAACCCCCCGTACAAGGCGGTGCCCGTCACCCGCCCGCAGGGGGACCGGGCGGGTGACGGGCAAGGGGTGGTATCCGGTAGGTAACGTGTCCGTCACTTTCTGTCACCAAGATGCCCGGCGGCATGCCCAGGCAAACCCGTCAAGCCCAGGGCTTTACCCGCGGTGACGTGCGAAGCGTTCAGTCGAGGGGGAGTGGGCGGCCCACGATGGCGTACTCCTCGTGGCCGCCGGGGAAGACGAAGCGGGTCAGCAGGTCGGTGAAGCCCAGGCCGGCGTAGAGGTGGCGGGCGGCCGTGGGGCGGTCGTGGGTGGACAGCACGGCCGAGCGTTCGGGGCGGCCGGCGCACAGGGTCCTGATCATGGCCCGGCCGATGCCCTTGCCCTGGTGATCGGGGTGCACGTGGATCTCGGCCAGCTCGAACGCGTGGCCCATCCAGGCGTGCGCGGCCTCCTCGCCGGCCTCGTCGGCCAGCGCCCTGCTCACCACGTCGTGCCACCACTGGCCGGTCGCGCCGCGGAATCCGTAGGCGAAGCCGACGATCCGGGGGCGTTCCGTGCCGGTCGGGTCCCGCAGCTCTGCGAAATAGCACTGGAAATGGGGATATGTCCCGTGATTTCGCATGATGGTCTTGCGGCCGGAGATCTGCTCGGGGGGCGGGTTCATCGCCGCCGTGTAGATGTCGATCACCGTGTCCAGGCGCTCGGTGAACTCGGCCGGGCCCGCCCCGCGAAACTCGATCACCCGTCGCACATTACTCGACGTCGACCGCGGTGCCCCCGGTGATCGTCACCAGCTCCTCGAACGTCGTCGGGAAGACCGTCAGCGGGTGGCCGCCGGCCGCCCACACCACGTCGTGCTTGCTCAGCCAGTTGTCCACGAGGGTGCGGACCGGGGCCGGATGGCCGACCGGGGCCACGCCGCCGATCGGCTGACCGGTCGCGGCCCGGACGAACTCGGGCGTGGCCCGGCGCACCCGGGCGACGCCCGCCGTGCGGGCGATGAGCTCGACGTCCACCCGGTGGGCGCCGCTGGTCAGGACCAGCAGCGGCGCGCCGTCGGCGTCGAAGATCAGGCTGTTGGCGATCGCCCCCACCTCGCAGCCGAGCTGGGCGGCCGCGGTCGCCGCGGTCGGCGCCTTCTCGGGCAGGACGACGATCTCCCCGGCGGCCCCCACCGCGCGCAGGGCGGCCTCCACGACGACGGCGTTCGCCGGCAACTTCTCAGACATGAGGACACTCTAAACAGGTTGACCGCCTTATTACCTGTTCGTGGTAGGTGGTGTAGGGTCCATCGATCCGGAGTGTTCGTGACAAAAGAGGTGGTACCGGTGGGGGCTCGACGGCTGCCCGGAGTGGCTGCTCTTCTGACGGCTGGGGCCGTCGTACTCACGGGCTGCGCGCAGACGGTCACACCCGCCGCGCCGACCGGCCTGACCGGTACGGCGAGCACCCCCGGCACCGCGGGGGCCAAGGCGGGCCCGGCGGCGGCATCCGTCACCGCACCCGTCACGGCGCCCGTATCGGCGCCGCGCAAGACGCTGAAACTGGGCGCCAAGGGCGAGTCCGTCACCTGGCTGCAGCGGCGGCTGACCGCCCTGGGCTACCTGCCCGGCAAGGCCGACGGCAGTTACGGCGGCACCACCCTCGCCGCCGTCTGGGCCTTCCAGAAGGTCAACGGCATCACCCCGACCAGCACGATCGCCCGCAGGACGTGGGAGGCGCTGGAACGGCCGAAGAGCCCGAAGGTCCTGGTGGCCAACGGCAAGCCGACCCGCGCAGAGGTCAACCTGACCAAGCAGATCATGGTCCTGTACGTCGGCGGCCAGGTACGGCTCATCACCCACGTCTCCTCCGGCAGCGGCGTCCCGTACTGCGAGACGACCGCCTGGCAGGGCAAGGAGCAGCGCTTCTGCGGCTCGGCCCGGACGCCGACCGGCGACTACCGCACGACCTGGCGCGCCGGCGGCTGGCACAAGTCCTACCTGGGGCAGCTCTACAACCCGATCTTCTTCAACGGCGGCATCGCCTTCCACGGCGCGCTGTCGGTGCCGCTCTCCCCGGCCTCGCACGGCTGCGTGCGCATGCCGATGAACGTGGCCGAGGTGCTGCCCGGACTGCTCGGCAAGGGCGTTCCGGTGCACGTGAGAGGTGCGTTCAGGCGCGCATAACGTCCGCATAACCGGATCCGGTGACGGCCGGGTTATCCGCCTCTTGCTGGACTTCCCCCGACTTCTAGGGGGATTCCATGACGACGACATCCATAGTTCGTGTTCCGGCCCCTGCTCCGCACGTGCGGCGCGGGGGCCGGTCGCTTCTGCGGTGGACATTGGCGATCGGCTGGGTGGCGCAGGTCGTGCTGCGGCTGTGGTTGTTCCGGCAGCACACCGGGCCCGTGGCCAACCCGGACGAGACCGGGTACCTGCTCGCCGCCCGGTGGCTGACCGGCGGGCCCGGCGCGGAGCTGACCGGGTTCACCTTCTACCAGGGCGGTTATCCGCTGCTGCTGGCGCCGGTGTTCTGGGTCACGCGTGACCCGGTGGTGGCGTACCGGCTGGTGGTCGCGGTGGGGTCGATGGTGGCGGCGGGGGCGTTCCCGCTGGCGTACCTGCTGCTGCGGCGCCTGGGGGCGGGCCGTCGGGCGGCGATGGCCGCGGCGTTCGCGGGCGGGCTGTCGCCGTCGCTGCTGCTGTTCTCGGGGCTGGCGCTGGCCGACGCGATCCTGCCCACGCTCGTCCTGGCCTGGCTGGTCGCGCTGCACGACCTCGCGGCCAGAGGGTCGGCCGGGGCGGGGGTGCCGGCGGGCGGGCTCGCGGGGTTCGCCATGACGGTGCACCTGCGCGGCACCGTCGTCCTGGCGGTGACCGTACTGGCCATGCTGGCCATGACGGCGCTGCTCCCGGCGCGCCGCCGGGCGGCCGTGGCCGGGCTGGTGACCGCCGTGGTGGTCGCGGTCGCCGGGACGGTGCTGAACCGGGCGCTGTCCGCGGCGCTGTACCCCGGCGGGCCGCGTGACCTGTCGGGCATCCTGGCCGGACGGCTGGCCGGGCTCGACGGGCAGGCGTGGGCGCTGGCGGGGGCGGCCGGGCAGCTCTGGTACCTGGTCGTCGCGACCTGGGGGCTGGCCGGGGTGGGGATCGCGGGCGCGGTCGCCGTCGTGGCCAGGCGGTCCGCGCCGGGGCCGCGGCGTTTCCTCGCGGCCGTCCTGCTCGTCACGACCCTGGGCATCGCGTACGCCTCCTCGGCCGCGCTCCCCGACGAGCACCGGGTCGGCAACTACGCCTACGGCCGCTACCTGGCCTGCGTGGCGATCGCCTGGACGCTGGCCGGGCTGCTCGTGCTGGCCCGAGCCGGCCGCCGGGCCGTCGTGCGGCACGCCCTCGCGGCGGCCGGGCTGCTCGCGGTGACCGGCGGCGTGGTCGTCTGGTACGCGGGGGACCGGCTCCAGCGGTACGCGTTCATCGCCTTCGACTTCCCGGAGGTGATCTTCCTCACCCGGGTGCGGGACTCCTTCGACCTGGTCGCCGCCTCCGCGGTGACGCTCGCCCTGCTGGCGTGCCTGACGGGAGCGGCCCTCCTGACCGCCCGCAGGGCCTGGCCGGCGGTCGTGGCCGCGCTGGCGTTGACCAACGTCGTCTTCGCCGCCGATCTGGCGCCGAAGTCCGCGCCCGCCGCCGGGCCCGACTGGCTGCCCGTCATCACCGGGCCCGGACGGGTGGCCGTGGACCGGCAGGTGAAGTGGAACGTCCGGGCCCTGCTGGCCTACCGCGTGTCCTGGACCGAGATCGAGCACTTCGACCGTACGCCGCCGGACGGCGTCTGCACCGCCGTCGTCCCGCCCGACGCGGGGCCGCCGCCCGAGGGGTGGACCGCGACCGGCGCGGGCGGCGCCTGGCAGGGCTGGACGACCTGGGTCGACGACCGCTGCCCCGGCGGCACGTCACCGCGGGGGAGCTGAGGCCGTCCGCGCCTCGCTGTGCGCACGGACCATGCCCACCGCCTGGGCCAGGGCGGCCGCCACCACCAGCAGGGAGGAGGCGTACTGCCACGGCGGGAGCGCGTCCTCGAAGGCGACATCGTCGTAGAACCCGGCCAGCCTCGGCGCGGGGTTGTAGACGGCCGCCATGACCCCGAGCGTGTACGGCAGGATGAGGACGCCCGACAACACCAGCAGCGCGCCGCGCCGCCGGGTCGCGCGGCGGAGCAGCAGGCCCACCACGGCGAGCCCCACGGCCGCCACGGCCGCCACCAGCGCGACGCCCCGCGTGATCCACCAGAGGTCCGAGCCCAGCGACGAGAGGCCGCCGGACGTGATCCGGCCACCGGGGTCGCCGACGCGCGCCTGCGAGGCCGTGCGGAGGGCCGCGTAGTTGACGGCCGCGTACGCCGCCACGAGGACCGGCCCCGACAGCAGCAGCACGAGAGTGCCCGTCCGTCCCCGCATCGATCCCCCTCGCGTCGCCGCCCCGTACGGCCGGTCCGTCCGCACCCCGGCACCGCGCGGTCAGCCTGCCAGACGCGAGCCGTCGCGCGCCACCCCGGGACGCCGGGCCCCGGGTCAGCGGGGGAGGCCGTGGACGGCGACGTCGGCCGCGCGGCGGGCGGCGTCGCGGGCCTGCTCCACCGGGAGGCCGTCGATGAGCGTGGTCATCACGGCCAGCTTCACCGCGCCGATCAGCGACCCCACGGCCGCCGCCGCCTCGACCCGGTCGAGCCGGCCGGGGAAGGCCGCCGACAGCGCCGCCGCCAGCCGGAGCTGGCTGTCGAACAGCAGGTGCAGCGCCCGCGCCTGCAGCGGCGGCTCGCGCATGATGAGCTCCAGCCGCAGCGACGACTGTTCCGACCAGCTCTCCCGGCCGTCGTCCGACGTCGACAGCGTGTCCTCGATGAAGTCGCGCAGCAGGTCGGCCGGCGTCTGGCCGGGAGCCGGCGCGGCCAGGTACGCCAGCGCGCGCTCGATCTGCTGCTCGGAGTCGTAGAAGAGCACGTCCTCCTTGCCGGCGAAGTAGCTGAAGAAAGTGCGGGTGGAGACCTCGGCGGCGGCGGCGATCTCCGCCAGCGTGGTCTCCTCGTAGCCCTTCTCACTGAACAGCCGGAGCGCGGCCTCGATCAGCGCCCGGCGCGTGCGCTGCTTCTTGCGCTCCCGCAGTCCTACCATGACGGAACTCTACACCGGTGAACGAATTTCATGCATTGAAGTTTTGCATCGAGTGAGGTTTTCTGGAGGGGAGCTCGGAAAGGAGCCAGCATGTCCGACCTGACCTTTCCCATCACCCGTCAGCAGCCGTTCGATCCGCCTGAGGAAGCCACGGCCCTGCGACAACAGGGCGCCATGCACCGCCTGACCTTCGCCGACGGCCACCTCGGCTGGCTGGTCACCGGCTACTCGGCCGCCCGCTCGATCCTGGCCGACCCCCGCTTCAGCAACCGTCCGGAGCGGCTGCACCCCGTGGTGCCCGCCCGGATGCAGCTCCAGCGGGACGTGCCGCCCGGGTTCTTCCTGCGCATGGACGCGCCCGAGCACACGCGTTACCGCAAACTGCTCATGGGGCAGTTCACCGTCCGGCGGATGAAGGCGCTCGAACCCAGGATCGAGGAGATCACCCACTCCTGCCTGGACGCCCTGCAGGCCGCCGGGCCGCCCGCCGACCTGGTGGAGTCCTTCGCGCTGCCGATCCCGTCGCTGGTGATCTGCGAGCTGCTCGGGGTGCCGTACGAGGACCGTGTGGAGTTCCAGGAGGCCACCAAGATCCTGGTCAACCTGGAGACCAAGGCCGACGACGCCCTGGCCGCGTTCTCCAGGATCGGGGCGTACCTGTCGGAGCTGATCGGGCGCAAGCGGTCGGAGCCGGCCGACGACCTGCTCAGCGGGCTCGTCGAGGACCTGAACCACGAGGAGCTGACCGGGGTCGCGTTCCTGCTCCTGCTGGCCGGGCACGAGACGACCGCCAACATGCTGGGGCTGGGGACGTACGCGCTGCTCACCAACCCCGGCCAGCTCACCGCCATGCGCGACGACCCGTCGGTGGTGGAGAACGGCGTGGAGGAGCTGCTGCGCTACCTCACGATCATCCATCTCGGCCCGGTGCGCAGCGCCCTGGAGGACGTCGAGGTCGAAGGTCACCTCGTCAGGGCGGGGGAGTCGATCGCCCTGCACCTGCCAACCGTGAACCGGGACCCCTCCCGCTTCCAGGACGCCGACCGGCTCGACCTCCACCGGCCGGCCGGCGGGCACCTGACGTTCGGCCACGGCATCCACCAGTGCCTCGGGCAGCAGCTCGCCCGGGCCGAGATGCGCATCGCGTACCCGGCGCTGCTGCGGCGCCTGCCTGGCCTACGCTTGGCCGTATCACCCGAGGAGGTGCCGATGCGCTCGGACATGAGCATCTATGGAGTGCACCGCCTCCCTGTCACTTGGTAGGTCACGATGAAGATCACAGCGGATACGACGGTGTGCATCGGGGCGGGCATGTGCGCCCTGACGGTGCCGGAGGTGTTCGACCAGAGTGAGGACGAGGGCACGGTGGTGCTGCTGCGCGAGGTGCCCGAGGAAGGGCAGGAGGAGGCCGTGCGGCGTGCGGTGTCCTTGTGCCCGTCGGGGGCCATCTCCGTCTCCTGAACCGCCCCCCGCCCGCCCCGCCGCCGTCACCGCCTCCGGTGGCGGCGGTTTCGTGTGCGGCGGCCCGGGCCTCGTGGGGGCCCTCTGAGGGCCGGACGCCACCCGCAAGGGATCACGCGCGAACAGGGTGACGTCACGCGCCGGATCGATCACTTCGATCCTTGGTCATCGAACCTGTGTTCGTGGAACAGGTTGACACCGAGCGTGATCGAAATTATGTTCGACCTAGTGGCGGTGAGGCTCGCGGCTCAACGTCACCCCAGGACCTGGTCGCGGGCCGTTCGCTTCCCCAAAGCGATCCCCGCGGCCGGGTTCCACGGGCGAAGGGCGCGTCCTCGTCGTCGGCGGAGACGAGTGGGCGTGTCCTGGCCGGACGGGGAGAGGGGAAGCTCCTCGTCCGGCCGGCTCGGCGGAAATGTCGGTGGCGTCTGCAAGTGTTGACCTCACCGGCGGAGACGCCGGCCGCCGCCCACGACTCCAAGGAGGCGCGCAAGATGGCACCACGGCCTAGAGAAACACCCGGGCCCCGGCTGTCGCCTGCGGTTCGGGCACACTTGACCGATTCACGTTCCTGCCTGGCGGAGGCGACCGCCGCCCGCACCCCGGCGTCCCGATACGTGGCCGCTCACCTGGCGGCTCTTCGGGCGGCTGCGGCGATCCTGGCCGCCCGTCCCCGTCCCATGGAGGGCCGCAGGCGCCGTCTGCGCAGCGCGTGGGAGTTGCTGCCCGAGGCCGAGCCCCACCTTGCCGAGTGGGCCGCCTACTTCTCCGTGAGCGCCGCCAAGCGCGCGGCCGCGGAGGCGGGCGTGGTCCGCGGCATCAGCGCGGCCGACGCCGCCGAGATCCTGGCCGAGGCCGAGACCTTCGTCTCCACGGTGGAAGAGCTGCTCGGCGTCCCCGTCCAGGCCCAGCTTCCCGTGGACGTCCCGCTGGCGGGCTGACCCCGCCGTCCGGCTCTCCGGGCGACGCCGCCGAGCGGAGAAGCGCGGGTGGCGGGGTCTAGCGGCGCGAAGAGGCAGGCAGGGCGGCTGTGGCCCTGACGCATGCCCAAAAGCGGGCGCGGCTTCGGCGGGCTCCCGGCGCTGTCGTTTCCCCGGACCGTTGTTCGTAATAGCGGGTTATCGGGGTAAAAGGGCGTAATGTCCGTGTATCGGGCCGAAGAATTCCCAGCCGGTACGGCGGAGGGCCCGCCAGGGGAATTGGCGAGCCCTCCAGTGGTGAAGCGGTAGGTCCTAGAACGACTCGACGGCCCGGCGCGCCTCGGCGTCGAGCACGCCCCAGCTGATGAGTTCCTCGGTCAACTCGCTGGGCGACTTGTCATAGATCACAGCCAACGAACGCAGGTCCTCCTGGCGGATCGACAGGACCTTGCCGTTGTAGTCGCCACGCTGGCTCTGAATGGTGGCGGCGTAACGGGCGAGCGCTCCGGCCTTCTCCTTCGGCAGTGTCGCCAGGCGCTCCAGGTCGATCACAAGCTTGGGAGTGGGCCCGAGCGGACTCGGAGCGGCGCCCCCGGGCAGCAGCTCGGAGACGGGCACTCCGTAGAAATCGGCAAGCTCGGCAAGCTTCTGCACGGTCACGGCTCGGTCGCCACGCTCGTAGGAGCCCACGACCACGGCTTTCCACCGGCCGCGCGACTTCTCTTCGACTCCATGCAGGGACAGCCCCTGCTGGGTGCGGATGGCGCGGAGTCTTGCACCCAGCGACTTTGCGTACTCAGACGGCATCGTGTGGCCCCCCGGCTCTCGTATGTAGCGCTCTCAGTAGATTGTGCTCCCTTGCGGCATATGCCCCAGCCACCGGGGGGTACAGTGCCAGGCTCGGCACCATCGGTAGCCGTGGCCCTGGGTTTACCCCAGAACGCCGCGCGGTGTGGTTACGCACAGTGACGGTAAAGGGGTGGGAGCCTAAGGTCAAGCTGATTGGAAAAAAGATGCCGAATCCGGTCCGGGAGGGAACGCAACAAACGCCCCTCTTGTACCGATGGCAACACTACTTCGTCATAGTTTGACGAGTGAAATCGAGCGTCAGGTCTCGCGGGTCAAAATCATGACCGGGCAGGTCGCGGCCTGGACGATCTTGATGGACGTGTCGCCCAGGAAGACCCGCCGCAGCGGCCCGGCGTCGCTGGAGGCGCACACGAGCAGTTCCCCGGGCAGCCAGGTGGTCGTGCCGAGCGCCTGTGCCACGTTCCGGCCCTCAAGGAGCTCCACCTCGACCTGGAGCCTGCGCCGCTGCCCCCGGGCCGCGGCACGCAGGTCGGCGGCGGCCTGGTCGCGCAGCCGGACGAGCATGTCCTCCTCGATCTGCACGCGACGGCCGGTCCTGACCACCAGCGTGACCAGCCGCAGCGGGATGTCCAGGGTGACCGCGGCCTTGGCCGCGCCCTTGACGGCGGTGTCGGCGCCGGGCCCGCGGCGGTAGGCGACCGTGATGCGCTCGAACGCGGCCGGCGGGTCGTCGCCGTAGCCGCGCGGGGCCAGCAGCACGGGCGCCGGCGAGGAGTGCAGGAGCTGGTCGGCGGTGCTGCCGACGGTGATGCGGGACCGTCCGCCGCCGGGCGCCGAGCCGATCACCACGACGTCGGCGCCGCGCCTGCGGGCCACCTCCACCAGCCCGCGCCCGCTGCCCCTGTTGGTCTGGCGGACGTACTCGACCTGGTCGCCGGCCAGCTCGCGGGCCTGCGCGAGCGCGGTCTCGGCCTGCTCGCGCAGGTAGGAGCGCCAGGCGCCCTCGTCGGCGCGGGCGGGGCCCGGCGTGGTGGTCACGGGCGGCTGGACGGTCGCCACCGTCAGGCTCCCCCCGGTCTGCCGGGTCAGCAGGACGGCCAGCGCCAGCCCGTCCCTGCCGCGTGGCTCGGCGATGTACCCGGCCAGCACCTTCTCGAACTTCATGTCACCGCACCTCGGCATTCAGCCGCGAATGCCCGTAGCCGTACAGGAAATAGCAGATCAGGCCGGCCAGCATCCACAGGCCGAAGGCGGCCCACGTGACGCCCGCCAGCCCGGCCATGACGATGACGCAGAAGACCGCGCCGAGCACCGGGGTGAGGGGGAAGAGCGGCGTACGGAAGCTGCGCGGCAGCTCGGGGCTGCGGTGGCGCAGGACCAGCACGCCGACGTTGACGATGAAGAAGGCGAACAGCGTGCCGATGCTGGTGGCCTCGGCGAGCTGGCCGAGCGGCACCAGCCCGGCCAGGACCGAGATGAACAGGGCCACGATCAGCGTGTTGGCGACCGGCACCTGGTGACGCGGGTTCACCCGCTGGAAGATCCTGGGGATGAGCCCGTCGCGGGACATCGCGAACAGGATGCGGGTCTGGCCGTAGATGACGGTGAGCACGACGCTGGCGATGGCGATCACCGCGCCGAAGGAGACGATCACGCCGGGCCAGGTGGCGCCGGTGGCCTGGTCGACGATCTGCGACAGGCTCGCCTCGGTGCTCTCCGGGTCGAACTCGGTCCACGGCTTGGCCCCGATGGCGGCCACGGCGACCAGGACGTACACGGCAGTGACGATGAGCAGGGACAGCAGGATGGCCAGGGGCAGGTCGCGCTTGGGGTTCCTGGCCTCCTCACCGGCGGTGGAGGCGGCGTCGAAGCCGATGTAGGAGAAGAACACCTGCGAGGCGGCGGCCGTGATCCCGGCCACCCCCAGGGGGGCGAACGGGGTGAAGTTCCCGGTCTGGAACGCCGTGAACGCCACCACGCAGAAGAACACCAGCACCGCGATCTTGATCAGCACGAACACCGCGTTGGCCCTGGCCGACTCCGAGGCCCCGTAGAGCAGCAGCCAGGTGGCCAGGAGCACGATGAGGATCGCGGTGACGTTGACGACGCCGCCGTCCTGGCCGGGGGAGCGGGTGATCGCCTCGGGCAGCGTCCAGCCGAACAGGCTGCGCAGGAACGCGTTGAGGTACTCGCCCCAGCCCACGGCCACGGCCGCGACGGACACGGCGTACTCCAGCATCAGGCACCAGCCGCACACCCAGGCCACCAGCTCGCCCAGCGTCGCGTATGCGTAGGAGTAGGACGACCCGGACACCGGGATCGTCCCGGCCAGCTCGGCGTACGACAGGGCCGAGAACAGCGCCGTGATCGCCGCCAGCACGAACGACAGCACCACCGCCGGCCCCGCCTTGGGCACCGCCTGGCCGAGGATGACGAAGATGCCGGTGCCGAGCGTGGCGCCGACGCTGAACAGCGTGAGCTGCCACAGCGTCATCGTGCGTCGCAGCTCGCCGCCCTCGCCCTGCCCGCCCTCGGCCACGATGCGCTCGGTCGGCTTGGTGCGCAGCAGCCGTGCGGCCAGTGTCACGTCGGTCTCCTAGAGGGTGCTCGTCAGCGGCCACATCCCGTTGGGCGTGACGATCGTGCCCGCGGAGCCGGCGAGTATGTCCGCCGCCTCGTCGAGCCTGCCGATGGCGGCCATGTCGCCGGTCGTCTCGACGAACCGGCACACCGCCTCGACCTTCGGCCCCATCGACCCGGCCGGGAAGCGCAGCCCGCGCAGCTCGTGCGGGGTGGTGCAGGCGATCTCGGTCTGGCCCGGCGCGCCGAAGTCGCGGTACACCCGCGGGACGTCGGTCAGGATGAGGAAGGCGTCGCACTCCAGCGCCTCGGCCAGCATCGAGGCGGTCAGGTCCTTGTCGATCACGGCCTCGACGCCCGCCAGCCGGCCGCGGGCGTCGCGCACGACGGGGATGCCGCCGCCGCCCGCGCAGACCACCACGACGCCCTCGCGGATCATCTTGCGGATCAGCCGGGTCTCCACGATGCGCTGCGGCGTGGGCGAGGGCACCACGCGCCGCCAGCGGTCGCCGTCGGGCTTGACCGTCCAGCCGTACTCGGCGGCCAGCTTGCGGGCCTCGTCCTCCTCGTAGACCTGGCCGACGAACTTGGTGGGGTCGTCGAAGGCCGGGTCGACGGCGCTGACCAGGGTCTGGGTGACCATGGCGAGCACCTGCCGGCCGGGCAGGGCGTTCTGCAGCGCCTGCTGCATCCAGTAGCCGATCATGCCCTGCGTCTGCGCGCCGAGCGTGTCGAAGGGGTAGGGGCGGCTCAGGTTCGGGTCCGCGGCGCTCTCCAGCGCCAGCATGCCGACCTGGGGGCCGTTCCCGTGGGTGATGACCAGCTCGTGCTCGCCGGCGAGCCGGGCCAGCGTCCTGACGGCGGTGGCGATGTTGTCCCTCTGCGCCTCGGCGTCCGGCTTCTGGCCGCGTTTGAGCACCGCGTTGCCGCCGAGTGCGACGATGACCCGCATTCAGTCCCCCAGGGTTGCGACCATGACCGCTTTGATGGTGTGCAGCCGGTTCTCGGCCTCGTCGAAGACGATGGAACGCGGCGACTCGAAGACCTCGTCGGTCACCTCCAGGGCCTCCAGGCCGGTCCTGGCGTAGATGTCGGCGCCCACGCCGGTCTCCCGGTTGTGGAAGGCGGGCAGGCAGTGCATGAACTTCACGTCCGGATTGCCGGTGGCCCGGACGACGTCGTCGTTCACCTGGTACGGCAGCAGCAGCTCGATCCGTTCGTCCCAGACCTCCTTCGGCTCGCCCATCGAGACCCACACGTCGGTGTAGAGGAAGTCGGCGCCCCTGACGCCCTCGGCCACGTCCTCGGTGATGGTGATCCGGGCGCCGGTGGACCTGGCCAGCTCCTCGGCGGGCCGCACCGCGAGGTCGCGGTCGGGCCGCAGCGCCGGCGGGGTGACCAGCCGGATGTCCAGGCCGAGCAGCGCGCCGGTGACCAGCAGCGAGTGGCCGGTGTTGTTGCGCGCGTCCCCGAGGTAGGCGAGGGACACCTCGCGCAGCGGCTTGTCGCTGTGCTCCCGGATGGTGAGCATGTCGGCCAGCATCTGCGTGGGGTGCCACTCGTCGGTCAGGCCGTTCCACACCGGCACGCCGGACAGTGCCGCCAGGTCCTCGACGTAGGACTGCTTGCTGCCCCGGTACTCGATGCCGTCGAACATCCGGCCCAGCACCCGCGCGGTGTCCTTGACCGACTCCTTGTGCCCGATGTGCGAGCCGGCCGGGTCGAGGTAGGTGACGTGCGCCCCCTGGTCGTGGGCGGCCACCTCGAACGCGCAGCGGGTGCGGGTCGAGGTCTTCTCGAAGATGAGCGCGATGTTCTTGCCGTGGAGCCGCTGCCGTTCGACCCCGGCGTACTTGGCGGCCTTCAGCTCTGCCGACAGGTGCAGCAGGAAGCCGAACTCCTCCGGCGTGAAGTCCAGTTCCTTGAGGAAACTGCGGTTGCGCAGGTTGAACGCCATGTCATCCCTTCTGGATGCCGTCCTAGATGCCGTCGCGCTCCAGCGGGCAGCTCATGCACCGCGGCCCGCCGCGTCCTCTGCCCAGCTCGCTGCCCCGGATCGTGATGACCTCGATGCCGTTGTCGCGCAGGTGGTTGTTCGTGGTGGTGTTGCGCTCGTAGGCGACGACGACGCCGGGCTCGACGGCCAGGCCGTTGCAGCCGTCGTCCCATTGCTCGCGTTCGGCGGCGTACACGTCCTGGTGGGGGGTCAGGACGGTTATGTCGTCCATGTCCAGGGCATGGGCGATGGCCCTGTGCATGTCCTGGGGTGGGTGGTCGGTGACCCTGAGCTCCTTGGAGGTGTCGCCCGGCTCGATGGTGTACGCCGGCAACATCCCGAGCCCGGCGTACTTGGTGAACACCCCGACGTCGAGCATGGTCATGACCGTGTCCAGATGCATGAACGCGCGCGCCTTCGGCATGTCCAGCGCCACGATCCGGGTCGCGGACCCGGCGCTGAACAGCCGCTGGGCCAGCATCTCGACCGCCTGCGGCTGGGTGCGCTCGCTCATCCCGACCAGCACCGCGCCGCGCCCGATGACCAGCACGTCGCCGCCCTCCAGGGTGGCCGGCGCCATCGCGTGGCCGGGCAGCCAGCAGTGGAAGCCGCCCTCGTAAGGCCGGTCGAAGCCGGCGGCGAACATCGGGTGGAACCGGTAGACGGCCTCCAGGTTGACCGTCTCGCGCATGCGGGCCTTCTTGCGCATCGCGTTGATCGACACGCCGTCGTAGATCCAGCAGGAGGTGTCGCGGGTGAACAGGTGGTTGGGCAGCGGCGGCAGGATGAAGTCGTCGTCGGCGGTGGAGTGGAAGGCCACCGACTTGGGGTCGCAGCCCATCGCGACCAGCTCGCGCTTGGTGATGCCGCCGGTCAGGTGCACCTGGAGAGTGGTGGCGTCCATGCCGTCGAGGGTGTTGCGGATGTCGTCGATGGCGACCGGGCCGAGCCAGCGCTCGTCGATGACGGCGTCGAGGATGTGCTTGCGGGCCTCGGGGATGTCGACCACGTCGCGCAGCAGGTCGGCCAGCATGTGGACGACGATGCCGCGGTCGCGCAGCACCCGCTCGAACTCCTCGTGCTCCTCCACCGCGCGCTGCACCCACAGCACGTCGTCGAACAGGAAGGCGTCCTTGTTGCTCGGGGTCAGCCGTTTGAGGGCCAGTTCCGGCTTGTGCAGCAGGACCTGACGCAGCCGGCCGACCTCTGAATCGACATGAAAGGTCATTTTTCAGATATCCCCTCAGCGCGGCGGACATCACGCGGTCCGTACTCGCCGTGCCTGGCCTTCAGCCAGATGTAGACGGGCACGCCGACCAACAACATGAGCGTGCCGCCGAGCACGGCCGGGGGCCCGGAGCCGTACGCCATCCAGAACGAGAACAGCAGCGCGAGCACCGCGACGGCCAGGTCGCGGGCCAGCCGCCCCCGGTCGATCCGCCGCTCCCGGGTCACCAGCCAGAACAGCTGCGCGGCGGCCGAGAAGAAGTACGGGATGACCGTGGTGAAGGAGGCCAGCAGCACGATCGTGTCGAAGGCGTTGGCGGAGGCGTAGCCCACCAGCAGCATGAGCGAGGTGAGGACGGTCCCGGCCAGGATGCCCGTCAGGGGCGCGCCGCGGCGGGTGACCACGGCGAAGGCGGGCGGGAACAAGCCGTCCTTGGAGGCGGCCAGCGGCATCTCGGCGACCAGCAGGGTCCAGCCGTTCAGCGCGCCGATGCCGGAGATCATGGCGCAGACCGCCATGAGCAGCCCGCCGCCGGTGCCGCCGAACATGTGGTCGAGCGCGGCGGCGAACGGCGCGGTGGACCCGACGAGCTCCTCCTGCGGCACGGTGCCCATGACGGCGACCGTGCTGAGGATGTACATGACGGCGCAGGCCAGCACGCCGATGACGCTGGCCCGGCCGATGGTGCGGGCGGGGTCCCTGACCCGGTCGGCCGCGATGGCGGCGCTCTCCACGCCCGAGTAGATGAACAGCGTGACCGCCCCCGCCAGGGAGACGGCCGAGACCCAGCCGTCCCCGGTGGCGTTGAACGGGGGGTAGTTGTCCTGGTGCACGAAGAACAGGCCCACGACCGCCACGAACAGCAGCGGCGCGAACTTCAGGATCGTGGTGACCACCTGGAAGGCGGCCGCGTTGCGCACGCCCGCCAGGTTCACCACGGCCGGGATCCACACCCCGGCCAGGCCGATCAGGATCGCGCTGAGCGTGCCGCCCCAGTTGAGCCCGAACAACCCCTGGGCCAGGTACTGGACGTAGCCCACCCACGCCACGGCGATGGCCGCGTTGCCGATCCACGCGGTCAGCCAGAACGACCAGGCGATCCAGAACCCGGCGAACTCCCCGAACGCCTCGCGGGCGTAGGCGTAGGGGCCGCCCGCCGCCGGGACGCGCCCGCCCAGGCGGCCGAAGACGATCGCCATCGCGATGGCGCCCGCGGTGACCAGGACCATGGAGACCAGGCTCACCGTCCCGAACGCCGCCAGCGAGGCGGGCAGCAGGAAGATGCCGGTGCCCACGACGTTCCCCATGACCAGCGCGACGGCCGCGCCGAGGCCCAGGCCGCCCGCGGCCGACGAGCGCGTCCCGCGCGCCGCCGTCCGCACGCCGTTCGAGGGCGGACGTGGTTCCCCCATGCGTGCCCCCCGCGCGAGTCCCCAGGAAGAGCCGCCGCCGAACGCGTACGGCCCTCGGGGACGTGCCCTACGCGAAGGACGCCGACACGGGGAGTGGCGGGGGTTTTACCTGATCGCGGGGTGCGGCAGGGTGTCGGGCGAGCCCGTCAGCAGCAGCACGACGGCGAACACCGCCAGGCACAGCGCCATCAGCGCCAACGGCCAGGCCAGCGACGCGGGGGCGCCGTGCCGGGACATGGCCGCGAACAGCTCGGGGTCCTCCTGCCGGACCTGCCGGGCGATGGCCTTGAGCACCGACTGCTCGCGTGCCGACAACGCCATGTGAAACCTCCCCCGAGAAGACTTAGAGGAGGTTTTATACCTGTATGTCGGCAATTGCCAAATTCGCTGGTGTGGCGGGACGAACGGCCGGTCAGGAGGGCCCGCCGCACCCGGAGGGCAGGGCGGGGTGCTCGCGTTGTACCAGGTAGTGCCTGGTACTGTGTGTCCCGACCAACACCCTTTTAAGACCCGTCCCGTGAGGCGGGAAAGGTGGTGAGATCCTCCATGTCCGATTCCAGGGCCGTGCTTGAAGGCCCGGACATCCACCGGGCGCTGACCCGTATCGCGCACGAGATCCTCGAACGCACCAAAGGCGCCGGTGACGTCGTCCTCCTCGGCATCCCGACCCGCGGCGCCACGCTCGCCCGCAGGCTCGGCGACCGAGTGGAGCAGTTCGAAGGGCTCAAGATCCCCGTCGGCTCGATCGACATCACGATGTACCGCGACGACCTGCGCAGCGGTCCCGTCCGCCCGCTCGGGCGCACCGAGCTGCCGCCCGACGGCATCGACGGCAAGGTGGTCGTCCTCGTCGACGACGTGCTCTACTCCGGCCGCACCGTCCGCGCCGCGCTCGACGCGCTCAACGACCTCGGCCGTCCCACCGCCGTGCAGCTCGCCACGCTGGTCGACCGCGGCCACCGCGAGCTGCCGATCCGCGCCGACTACGTGGGCAAGAACCTGCCCACCGCCAAGAGCGAGAAGGTCAAGGTCTACCTCTCCGAGATCGACGGCCGCGACGCCGTCCTGCTCATGAAGGAGGACGACAGATGAACCGGCATCTCATCTCGGCGGGCGACCTCGCCAAGGACGACGCGCTGCTCATCCTCGACACCGCCGAGGAGCTGGCCAGGGTCTCGGAACGGTCCATCAAGAAGCTGCCCACGCTGCGCGGCCGCACGGTGGTCAACCTGTTCTTCGAGGACTCCACGCGCACCCGCATCTCCTTCGAGGCGGCGGCCAAGCGGCTCTCGGCCGACGTCATCAACTTCTCGGCCAAGGGGTCGAGCGTGTCCAAGGGCGAGTCGCTCAAGGACACCGCGCTCACCCTGGAGGCCATGGGCGCCGACGCCGTCGTCATCCGCCACGGCTCCTCCGGCGCGCCGCACCGGCTGGCCGGCTGGGTGCGCGGCAGCGTCGTCAACGCCGGCGACGGCACCCACGAGCACCCCACGCAGGCCCTGCTCGACGCCTTCTCCATGCGCCGCCGCCTCGGCGGGCTCGACGGGCGCCGGGTCACCATCGTCGGCGACGTCCTGCACAGCCGGGTCGCCCGCTCCAACGTGCTGCTGCTCAACACGCTCGGCGCCGAGGTCACCCTCGTCGCGCCGCCCACGCTGCTGCCCGTCTCGGTCGGCACCTGGCCGTGCGAGGTGTCCTACGACTTCGACGCCGTGCTGCCCAAGTCCGACGCGGTCATGATGCTGCGGGTGCAGAAGGAGCGGATGAACGCCGCCTACTTCCCCAGCGAGCGCGAGTACTCCCGCCGCTACGGCCTCGACCGCGACCGCTTCGCCAAGATGCCGGACGAGGCCATCGTCATGCACCCCGGGCCGATGAACCGGGGCATGGAGATCGCCGCCGAGGTGGCCGACTCGCCGCGCTCCACCATCGTGGAGCAGGTCGCCAACGGCGTGACCATCCGCATGGCCGTCCTGTACCTGCTGCTCGGGGGAGAGATCCAGTGATCATCAGAAATGTCAGGATCCTCGGCGGGGAGCCGGTGGACATCCGGATCGCCGACGGGCGCATCGCCGAGATCGGCGCCGGCCTCGACGCCGGTCCCGGCGGCGAGACCGTCGAGGGCCGCGGCGCGATCGCGCTGCCCGGCCTGGTCGACCTGCACACCCACCTGCGCGAGCCCGGCCGCGAGGACGCCGAGACCGTCCAGACCGGCACCCAGTCCGCGGCCCGCGGCGGCTACACCGCCGTGCACGCCATGGCCAACACCTCGCCCGTCGCCGACACCGCCGGCGTGGTCGAGCAGGTCTGGCGGCTCGGCCGCGAGTTCGGCCACTGCGACGTGCAGCCGGTCGGCGCCGTCACCGTCGGCCTGGAGGGCAGGCAGCTCGCCGAGCTCGGCGCGATGGCCGACTCCGCCGCCCGCGTCCGGGTCTTCTCCGACGACGGCAAGTGCGTCAGCGACGCCGTGCTGATGCGGCGCGCCCTGGAGTACGTCAAGGCGTTCGACGGCGTCGTCGCCCAGCACGCCCAGGAGCCCAGGCTCACCGAGGGCGCCCAGATGAACGAGGGCGTCGTCTCCGGCAGGCTCGGCCTGACCGGCTGGCCGGCCGTGGCCGAGGAGGCGGTCATCGCCCGCGACTGCCTGCTGGCCGCGCACGTCGGCTCCCGCCTGCACGTCTGCCACGTCTCCACCGCCGGCTCGGTCGAGATCATCCGCTGGGCCAAGTCCAAGGGCTGGAACATCACCGCCGAGGTCACCCCTCACCACCTGCTCCTCACCGACGACCTCGTCGAGGAGTCCCCGGTCGGCGCCTACAACCCGATCTACAAGGTCAACCCGCCGCTGCGCACGCACGCCGACGTCCAGGCGCTGCGCGCCGCGCTGGCCGACGGCACGATCGACGTCGTCGCCACCGACCACGCCCCCCACCCGGTCGAGGACAAGGAGACCGAGTGGCCGGCCGCGGCCATGGGCATGATCGGCCTGGAGACGGCGCTGAGCGTCGTCCAGGAGGCCATGGTCGAGACCGGGCTGCTCGACTGGGCCGGGGTCGCCGAGCGCATGTCGCTCACCCCCGCCCGCATCGGCCGCCTGTCCGGCCACGGCAGGCCGCTGGAGCCGGGCGCGCCGGCCAACATCACGCTGTACGACCCGTCGGCCCGCACCGAGGTGGACCCCTCCGCCTACGCCTCCAAGAGCAGGAACACCCCGTACGAGGGGATGACGTTGCCCGGCCGGGTGGTCGCCACGTTCCTGCGCGGCACGCCGACCGTTCTCGAAGGGAAGCTGGTTTGAACACCGCGGTGCTCGTCCTGGAAGACGGCCGCGTCTTCCGCGGAACCTCTTACGGCGCCGAAGGCGAGACGTTCGGCGAGATGGTCTTCAACACCGGCATGACCGGCTACCAGGAGACCCTCACCGACCCCTCCTACCACCGGCAGATCGTCGCCATGACGGCCCCGCACATCGGCAACACCGGCGTCAACGACGAGGACCCCGAGTCGGGCCGCGTCTGGGTCGCCGGGTACGTCGTGCGCGAGCCGTCCAGGATCGTCTCCAACTGGCGGGCCGACCGCTCGCTCGACGACTACCTCAAGCAGCAGGGCGTCGTCGGCATCGCCATCACCGGCACCCGCGCCCTGACCCGCCACCTGCGCGAGCGCGGCGCGATGCGGGCCGGCATCTTCTCGGACCCCTCCGCGACCGTCGACGAGCTCGTCGAGCGGGTGCGGAACTCGCCCGCCATGGAGGGCGCCGACCTGGCCGCCGAAGTGGCCACGGCCGAGCCCTACGTCGTGCCCGCCGTCGGCGCCAGGCGCTTCACCGTCGCCGCCGTCGACCTGGGCATCAAGGGCATGACCCCGCACCGCATGGCCGAGCGCGGCTGCGAGGTGCACGTGCTGCCCGCCACGGCCACGTACGAGCAGATCATGGCGGTCGAGCCCGACGGCGTGTTCTTCTCCAACGGCCCCGGCGACCCCGCCACCGCCGACGTGTCGGCCCTTCAGAGTGTCCTCGCGGCCAGGGTGCCGTTCTTCGGCATCTGCTTCGGCAACCAGCTCTTCGGCCGCGCGCTCGGCCTGTCCACGTACAAGCTGCGCTACGGCCACCGCGGCGTCAACCAGCCGGTCCAGGACGTGCGCACGGGCAAGGTCGAGATCTCGGCCCACAACCACGGGTTCGCGGTCGAGGCGCCGATCGGCGAGGCGTTCGAGACCCCGTACGGTCCGGCCGAGGTCAGCCACGTCAACCTCAACGACCGCTGCGTGGAGGGCCTGCGCCTGCTCGACGGGCGGGCCTTCAGCGTCCAGTACCACCCCGAGGCCGCCGCGGGTCCGCACGACGCCGCTTATCTCTTCGACGAGTTCTGTGAGGTCATGAGCCGTGCCCAAGCGTGAGGACATCCGGTCGGTCCTGGTGATCGGCTCCGGCCCGATCGTGATCGGCCAGGCGTGCGAGTTCGACTACTCGGGCACCCAGGCCTGCCGGGTGCTGCGGGCCGAGGGCTTCCGCGTCATCCTGGTCAACAGCAACCCGGCCACGATCATGACGGACCCGGAGTTCGCCGACGCCACGTACGTCGAGCCGATCACCCCCGAGTACGTCGAGAAGATCATCGCCAAGGAGCGCCCCGACGCGCTGCTGCCCACCCTGGGCGGCCAGACCGCGCTGAACACCGCGGTCGCCCTGCACGAGTCGGGCGTGCTGGAGAAGTACGAGGTCGAGCTGATCGGCGCCGACTTCGACGCGATCCAGGCGGGCGAGAACCGCGAGAAGTTCAAGGAGATCGTCGCCAAGGTCGCGCGCGAGCACGGGCTCAACGCCGAGTCGGCCAAATCGGTCATCTGCCACACGATGCAGGACTGCCTGGCCGCCGCCGGCGAGCTGGGCTACCCGCTGGTCGTACGGCCCAGCTTCACCATGGGCGGCGTCGGCTCCGGCTTCGCCTACGGCGAGGACGACCTGCGCCGCATCGCCGGCGCCGGCCTCGACGCCTCGCCGACCACCGAGGTGCTCCTGGAGGAGTCCATCCTCGGCTGGAAGGAGTACGAGCTGGAGGTCATGCGCGACAAGGCGGACAACGTCGTCATCGTGTGCTCCATCGAGAACATCGACCCGATGGGCGTGCACACCGGCGACAGCGTCACCGTCGCGCCCGCGCTGACCCTGACCGACCGCGAGTACCAGAACATGCGTGACGTCGCCATCGCGGTCATCCGCGAGGTCGGCGTCGACACCGGCGGCTGCAACATCCAGTTCGCCGTCGACCCGCGCACCGGGCGCATGATCGTCATCGAGATGAACCCGCGCGTCTCCCGCTCCAGCGCCCTGGCCTCCAAAGCCACCGGCTTCCCGATCGCCAAGATCGCCGCCAAGCTGGCCATCGGCTACACCCTCGACGAGATCCCCAACGACATCACCAAGGAGACCCCGGCCTCCTTCGAGCCGACGCTCGACTACATCGTGGTCAAGGTGCCGCGCTTCGCCTTCGAGAAGTTCCGCGGGGCCGACCGCACGCTGACCACGCACATGAAGTCCGTGGGCGAGGCCATGGCCATCGGCCGCTCCTTCACCGAGGCGCTGCAGAAGGCGCTGCGCTCGCTGGAGAAGAAGGACTCCGCCTTCACCTGGGCGGGGCCCGTCCAGGACAAGGACGAGCTGCTGGCGGCCTGCCGCACCCCGCACGACGGACGGCTGCGCACGATGCAGCAGGCCGTGCGCGCGGGCGCGACCGCGGCCGAGCTGTTCGAGGCCACCAGCGTCGACCCCTGGTTCCTCGACCAGCTCCTGCTGCTGGAGGAGGAGGCCCAGGAGATCGCCGCCGCGCCCGAGCTCACCGCCGGCGCGCTGACCCGCGCCAAGCACCACGGTTTCTCCGACGCGCAGATCGCCGAGATCCGCGGCGTCGAGGAGGCCCACGTGCGCGGGCTGCGCCACGCGCTCGGCGTGCGGCCGGTCTACAACACCGTCGACACCTGCGCCGCCGAGTTCGCCGCCAGGACGCCGTACCTGTACTCCACCTACGACGAGGAGACCGAGGTCCCCTACGGCGAGCGGGAGAAGGTCATCATCCTCGGCTCCGGGCCCAACCGCATCGGGCAGGGCATCGAGTTCGACTACGCGTGCGTGCACGCCTCGTTCGAGCTGTCGCGGGCCGGGTTCGAGACCGTCATGGTCAACTGCAACCCCGAGACCGTCTCCACCGACTACGACACCTCCGACCGGCTCTACTTCGAGCCGCTGACGCTGGAGGACGTCCTGGAGGTGGTGCACGCCGAGCAGCAGACCGGCCCGGTCGTGGGCGTGATCGTGCAGCTCGGCGGGCAGACGCCGCTCGGCCTGGCGCAGGCGCTCAAGGACGCCGGCGTGCCCGTGGTCGGCACCTCGCCCGAGTCGATCCACCTGGCCGAGGAGCGCGGCGCGTTCGGGCGGGTGCTGGCCGAGGCCGGCCTGCCCGCGCCCAAGCACGGCACCGCGCTGACGGTGCCGGAGGCGCTGGAGATCGCCGGCGAGATCGGCTACCCGGTGCTGGTGCGGCCCTCGTACGTGCTCGGCGGGGCCGGCATGGCCATCGTCTACGACGACAGCACGCTGACGACGTACATGGCGGCCCAGGAGGGCGGCCACCCGGTCCTGGTGGACAAGTTCCTCGACGAGGCCATCGAGATCGACGTGGACGCGCTCTACGACGGCGAGGAGCTGTTCCTCGGCGGCGTCATGGAGCACATCGAGGAGGCCGGCATCCACTCCGGCGACTCGGCCTGCGCGCTGCCGCCGCTGACGCTCGGCAGCCACGACGTCAAGCGCATCCGCGCCGCCACCGAGGCCATCGCCGCCGGGGTGGGCGTGCGCGGGCTCCTGAACGTCCAGTACGCCATGTCCGCCGGCGTCCTGTACGTCCTGGAGGCCAACCCGCGGGCGAGCCGTACCGTGCCGTTCGTGTCCAAGGCCACGGCCACGCCGCTGGCCAAGGCGGCGGCCCGGGTGATGCTCGGCTCCTCGATCGCCTCGCTGCGCGCGGAGGGCATGCTGCCGGCCACCGGCGACGGCGGCACGCTGCCGATGGAGGCGTCCATCGCGGTCAAGGAGGCCGTGCTGCCCTTCAACCGCTTCCGGGGCGTCGACATCGTGCTCGGGCCCGAGATGCGCTCCACGGGCGAGGTCATGGGCATCGACGCGTTCTTCGGCGTGGCGTACGCCAAGTCCCAGGCGGGCGCTTATGGGGAACTCCCGACCAAGGGACGCGCGTTCGTGTCCGTGGCCAACAGGGACAAGCGTGCGATGATCTTCCCTGTGAAGGCACTGGCCGACCTCGGCTTCGAGATCCTCGCCACCGAGGGCACGGCCGAGGTGCTGCGCCGCAACGGTGTCCATGCCAAGATCGTGCGAAAGCACAGCGAGGGGACCGGGCCCGGAGGTGAGCCTACGAGCGTGCAGGCGATTCTCGACGGCGAGGTGGACCTGATCGTCAACACGCCGTTCGGCAGCCCGGGCCAGTCCGGGCCGCGCCTGGACGGCTACGAGATCCGCACCGCGGCGGTGCTGCGCGGCATCCCGTGCATCACCACCGTCGCCGGGCTGGCCGCCGCGGCGGCCGGGATCCAGGCGATCGTCCGCGGCGACGTCGGGGTGCGTTCACTCCAGGAGCACGCACAGGCACTACGCGGCTGACCCGCGCGGGAGGTGAAGACGACTGGCCGGCACACCTGTGCAGGTGACGGGCACGGTGCTGACGACGCGCCGGGTCGACGCCTACCATGCGCTGACGGTGGTGGCGCCCGGCATCGCCGAGCGTTACCGCCCCGGCCACTTCGTCTCCGTGGCGGTCGGCGGGCCCCACACGTCGATGGTGACGCGCCGCGCGCTGTCCATCCATGACGTCAAGTCCGACTACGGCGGCACGGTCGAGCTCGTCTTCACCGCCGCCGGGCCGGGCACGTCCTGGCTGGCCGAGCGGCGCGCCCGCGACACGCTGGACCTGGTCGGGCCGCTCGGGAGGCCGTTCCCGCTGCCGCGCGACCCGGTCAACTGCGTGCTGGTCGGCGCCGAGTACGGCTCGGCCGTGCTGTTCCCGCTGGCCGACGCGCTGCTGGCGCGCGGCTGCCGGGTCGACTTCGTGCTCGGCGGCGCCGGGGCCGACCGCGTCTTCGGCGCCATGCGGGCCCGCCGCATCGCCGAGACGACGACCCTGACCACCGAGGACGGCTCGCTCGGCCTGCGCGGCAAGGTCACCGACGCGCTGCCCTCGGTGATCGCCGACACCCGGGCCGACGCCGTCTACGCCTGCGCGCCCATGCCGGCGCTGCGGGCGGTGACGGCGGTGGCGATGGAGTTCGACATCCCGGTGCAGGTGGCCGTCGAGGAGTCGATGGCCTGCGGCATCGGCGTGTGCATGACGTGCGTCATCCCGGTCATCGGCGACGACGGCGCGACCAGGATGGTCCGCGCGTGCGCGGAGGGGCCGGTGTTCCGGGGGGAGCGGGTGCGGTTCGAGGACGTGGGAACGATCCCGTTCGACGCGCTCGGCGCCCCCGGAGGCGGTGCACGACATGTCAGTTGATATGCGTACATTTCTGGCGCACGTGGAGCTGGGGAACCCGATCACCACGGCCGCCGGCTGCGCGGGTTCGGGCCAGGAGCTCGCCCAGTTCTTCGACCTCCACCGGCTCGGCGCGCTGACCACCCGGTCCGTCACCATGGCCCCGCGCGCGGGGCGTCCGACGCCGCGCATGGCCGAGACGCCCTCAGGCATGCTCAACGCCGTCGGGCTCCAGGGGCCGGGCATCGAGGCGTACCTGGAGCGCGAGCTGCCCTGGCTGGCCCAGCGCGGCATCAAGACCATCGTCTCGATCGGCGGCGGCACCGTCGCCGAGTACTCCGAGCTGGCCCGCAGGCTCGCCGACGCGCCCGGGGTGACCGCTCTTGAGGTCAACCTTTCTTGCCCGAACATGGAGGACCGAGGGCGTGTCTTCGCGCGTGAGGGCAGCGCCGCGGCCGAGGTGATCGCCTCGGTGCGCTCCATCATGCGCTACGACGTCCCCGTGGTGGCCAAGCTCGCGCCTGACGTGGCCGACATCGTCTCCGTCGCCCGCGCCTGCGTGGACGCCGGCGCGGACGCGCTGTCCATGATCAACAACCCGCTCGGCATGGCCATCGACACCGAGGCGCTGCGCCCCTCGCTGGCCGCCGTCACCGGAGGGCTGTCGGGGCCCGCCATCCTGCCCCTGGCCGTCCGCTGCGTGTGGCAGGTGCACGCGGCCCTGCCCGGGGTGCCGCTGATCGGCATGGGCGGCGTGATGACCGGCAGGGACGCCTTCCAGCTCATCCTGGCGGGCGCCTGCCTCGTCGGGGTGGGCACCGCCCTGTTCCACGACCCCTACGCGTGCCTGCGCATCGAGCGCGAGCTTGAGGACCTGCTGCGGGCCCGCGGCTTCCAACGCCTCGCCGACGCCGTCGGCCTGGCCCACCGACCGCCGGGGAGCGCTCCCCGGCACCTTCTGGCCGACTCCGAGGAGATCTCCCCTTGACGCCCGCACCCATCGCCGTCGCCCTCGACGCCCCCGACCTGGAGACCGCCGCCCGGTGGGCGAGCCTGGTGACGCCGCACGTCAGCACCATCAAAGTGGGCCTGGAGCTCTACCTGCGCTACGGCCCCGACGTGATCGCCTCCGTACGCGGCGCCAGCGGCGTGCAGATCTTCCTCGACCTCAAGCTGCACGACATCCCCAACACCGTCGCGGGCGCCGCCAAGGCCGTCTCCCGCCTGCGCCCGGCCATCCTGACCGTGCACGCGGCCGGCGGCGCGGCCATGATCCGGGCCGCGGTCGAGTCCGCGCCGCAGACCAAGATCGCCGCTGTGACGATCCTCACCTCGCTGAACGAGTCCGACCTCGACCGCATCGGCCTGGCCGGGCCCGCGGACGAGGCCGTGCGCCGCCTGGCGGCCCTGTCGGTCGAGGCCGGCGCCACGGCGCTGGTGTGCTCGCCCCACGAGGTCGCGGCGGTGCGGGCCGAGGTGGGGCCCGGCATCACCCTCATCACGCCCGGCGTGCGCCCTCAGGGGGCCGACGTGCAGGACCAGGTACGCGTGGCGACCCCCGAGCAGGCGCTGGCCGACGGCGCCGACCTGCTCGTGATCGGCCGCCCGATCACCGGCTCGGCGGACCCGGGAGCGGCCGCCGCCGCCATCGCCGCCTCGCTGCGCCGCACGACCGCCTCCTGACCCGGTTTCCCGGCCCGGTTCGCCCGGGCCGTTTCCGGGCCGGTCTTCCGGCGTGCGGGCGGGGCATGGCGGCAGGCGTCGCCGGACCGTCCGCACAGCCCTCGCTCACAAGATCGTAATGCATCCGGCGGGCGTTCGCGCACCCTTCCCGAATCGGGTTTCGGTCCTGGTCCGGCCCTGGTTTCGGACATGAACGGCCGACGCGCGGACGATCTTCGCCGTGTTCCGGGACGCCGTCCGGGCCGCTCGCGTGAAGCGGGAAGTGAGGGCGATTTGATCAGCAGTGGGTAATTTTACGCTCACGGACAGTGATGAAGTGGATTTTGTGAGGAGAGAAACCGCTCTTGACGTTGCTTAGGGGGCGATGACCAGCTAGTTTCCCTTCCCGTCCGAGTACATCGACAGAAATTCGAGGTGACCCGGCGTGGCTCTTCCTCCCCTGACCCCTGAGCAGCGCGCCGCAGCCCTTGAGAAGGCTGCCAAGGCCCGTAAAGAGCGTGCCGAGGTCAAGAACCGGCTCAAGCATGGCGCGGTTTCTCTGGCTGAGGTGCTCAAGGATGGGCAGACCGACGACGTCATCGGCAAGATGAAGGTGTCGGCACTGTTGGAATCGCTCCCCGGCGTGGGCAAGGTCCGCGCCAAGCAGCTCATGGAGCGGCTTGCCATCGCCGAGTCCCGCCGCGTGCGGGGTCTCGGTGCGAACCAGAGGGCCTCCCTCGAGCGCGAGTTCGGTGGCAACGAGAGCTAATCTCTGTTCCACAAGAAAGCGCAGGTTCAACGGGGGGTAGGAAGTGACCGAGAGGTCCTGGTCCGGCGAAGCAAGGGCCCACGAGGCAGTCGGATTGGGAGCGAAGGTCGGCTTCCTCCCCTTGAGCAAGAGGCGGCTGACGGTCCTGTCAGGGCCGTCGGGCGTCGGCAAGTCCACGGTCGTCGCCGAGCTCCGGCGGGCACACCCCGAGGTGTGGCTGTCGGTCTCGGTGACCACCAGGAGGCCCCGTCCCGGCGAGGTCAACGGGGTCCACTACTTCTTCGTCGACGGCGAGGAGTTCGACCGGCTCGTCGAGGCCGGCGAGCTGCTGGAGTGGGCGGAGTTCGCGGGCAACCGCTACGGCACCCCGCGCGAGGCGGTGCTGGACAAGCTCGCCCAGGGCGTCCCGACCGTCCTGGAGATCGACCTGGAAGGCGCCAGGCAGGTGCGTGGCACCATGCCGGACGCCCTGCTGGTCTTCCTGGCCCCCCCGACGTGGGAGGAGCTGGAGAAGCGGCTGCGCGGCCGCGGCACCGAGCCGGAGGACGTCATCGAGCGCCGGCTCCAGGCCGGACGGGTCGAAATGGCGGCCGAGTCGGAGTTCGACCTCACGCTGGTGAACACGAGTGTCCATGAAGTGTGCCACCGGCTGATAGCCTTGATGACTGACCCTCAGGGGGTCACCACCACCATCAACCGAGAGGTCTGACAATCGTGGCAGGCACCACCCCGGCCGCGGAGGGCATCACCAACCCGCCGATCGACGCGCTGCTCGACATCGTCGACAGCAAGTACTCCCTGGTGATCATGGGCGCCAAGCGCGCCCGCCAGATCAACGCCTACTACTCCCAGCTCGGCGAGGGCCTGCTGGAATACGTCGGGCCGCTGGTCGAGACGCACGCTCAGGAGAAGCCGCTGTCCATCGCGCTGCGCGAGGTCTCCGAGGGCCTGCTCAACGCCGAGCCCATCGAAGGCGCGGTCTGACCCCTTCGATGAAGGTCGTCCTCGGCGTCAGCGGCGGCATCGCCGCGTACAAGGCGTGTGAGCTGCTGCGGCTGTTCACCGAGTCAGGTCACGAGGTGCGGGTCGTGCCGACCCGCGAAGTCCTGCGGTTCGTGGGCGAGCCCACCTGGGCCGCCCTGTCGGGCAACCCCGTGACCGCCGACGTCTGGGACGACGTTCACGAGGTGCCCCACGTCCGCATCGGCCAGCGCGCCGATCTCGTCGTGGTGGCGCCGGCGACCGCCAACACCCTGGCCAAGGCGGCCCACGGGCTCGCCGACGACCTGCTGACCAACACCCTGCTGACGGCGCGCTGCCCGGTCGTGTTCGCCCCGGCCATGCACACCGAGATGTGGCAACATCCGGCCACCCGCGCCAACGTCGCGACCCTGCGCGAGCGCGGGGCCGTCGTGATCGACCCGGCCGTGGGGCGCCTCACCGGCGCCGACACCGGCCCCGGCCGGCTGCCCGACCCCGCCGAGATCTTCCAGGTCTGCCTGCGCGTGCTGCGCGGCGGGCCGCGCGACCTGGCCGGGCGCAAGGTGGTGATCTCCGCCGGAGGCACCCGCGAGGCGATCGACCCGGTCCGCTTCATCGGCAACCGCTCGTCCGGGTTGCAGGGGTACGCCCTGGCCCGTACGGCGGTCGCGCGCGGCGCCGAGGTGACCGTCGTGGCCGCCAACGTCGCGCTTCCCGACCCCGCGGGGGCCACCGTGGTGCGGGTGGGGTCCACGGCCGAGCTGCGCGAGGCGGTGCTGGCCGCCTCGGAGAAGGCCGACGCCGTCGTCATGGCGGCCGCGGTGGCCGACTTCCGCCCGGCGTCCCGGCACGACACGAAGATCAAGAAGACCGACGGCGAGCCCGACCCCATCCACCTGACGAAGAACCCCGACATCCTGGCCGAGCTGGGCCTGCTGCGCCGCGAGGCCGGCACCGGCCCCCGGGTGATCGTCGGGTTCGCGGCCGAGACCGACGACGTGCTCGCCAACGGGCAGGCCAAGCTCGCCAGGAAGGGCTGCGACCTGCTGGTGGTCAACCAGGTGGGGGAGGGGCTGGCGTTCGGCACGCCCGACAACGCCGCCACCGTCCTCGTCGCCGGCGGCGATCCCGTCGAGGTGCCGCGCGGCCCCAAGGAGGACGTCGCCGACGCCGTCTGGGACCTGGTCGCGCCCCGCCTGTCCTAGCGTCCGATTTTCGGCGGGAACGATTACCTGATCGCCAGTTGCGACACCCCGGACGCCTACCGATACTTGGGGGCAAAGGGGGACGGAATGCCGGTGGGTTCCGCTGTCAGGGATCGTTGCAGGAGATTGCTAGAGGACCAGGGAGGAATCCGTTACGTCTTCCCCGCGTTATCCGTGGGGCCGACGGGAACGGGCCACTTCCTCATCGTCGTCACTGATTCGTCCGTCTCGGTGCTCACCACCAGGACCCTCCGGAGTGACCGGCCGGTCGCGGTGTTCGCCACGTATCCGAGGCACACCAGGCTCGGGCCGATCTTGCCCGGACCGTTCATCGAGCTCGGCAACACCGTGTTCGAGTTCGACGAGGAGTACGCGGCGGTGGTGTCCGCGGCCGACGCCGAGGTCTTCGCGCCGGAGACGCTGCCCCCCGATCCCCTCCCCGACCTGTGACCGGACACGGACACGGGACGGTTTCGCGACCGGGCGCCGGGTAGGGCTAGACTTCGGCGAGGCCCTGGCGTGTACTTCCGTCCCGGGCCCAACATCCGTCAGCAGCCGCTGCATGAGGAGCCACTGAGTTGTCACGTCGCCTGTTCACCTCCGAGTCGGTCACCGAAGGCCACCCGGACAAGATCGCCGACCAGATCAGTGACGCGATTCTCGACGCCATGCTCAAGGACGACCCCAAGAGCCGGGTCGCCGTCGAGACGCTGATCACTACCGGCCAGGTCCACGTCGCAGGCGAGGTCACGACCGAGACCTACGTCGACATCCCCGGCGTCATCCGGGAGAAGATCCTGGAGATCGGCTACGACGCCTCCCACAAGGGCTTCGACGGCGCCTCCTGCGGCGTGTCGGTGTCCATCGGCGCGCAGTCGCCCGACATCGCCCAGGGCGTCGACGACGCCTACGAGCACCGCGTGGGCGGCGGCGACGCCGACGAGCTCGACCGCCAGGGCGCCGGCGACCAGGGCCTGATGTTCGGCTACGCCTGCCGCGAGACGCCCGAGCTGATGCCGCTGCCGATCACGCTCGCGCACCGGCTCGCCCAGCGCCTGTCCGAGGTCCGCAAGACCGGCAAGGTTCCCTACCTGCGCCCCGACGGCAAGACCCAGGTCACCATCGAGTACGACGGCGACAAGCCCGTCCGCCTCGACACCGTGGTCGTCTCCACCCAGCACGCGGCCGAGATCGACCTCAAGGAGATGCTCGCCCCCGACATCAAGGAGCACGTGGTCGACCCCGTGCTCGACGGGCTGGAGATCGAGACCGAGGGCTACCGGCTGCTGGTCAACCCGACCGGCCGCTTCGAGATCGGCGGCCCGATGGGCGACGCCGGCCTGACCGGTCGCAAGATCATCATCGACACCTACGGCGGCATGGCCCGCCACGGCGGTGGCGCGTTCTCGGGCAAGGACCCGTCCAAGGTCGACCGTTCGGCGGCGTACGCGATGCGCTGGGTGGCCAAGAACGTCGTCGCGGCGGGGCTGGCCGACCGGTGCGAGGTGCAGGTCGCGTACGCGATCGGCAAGGCTCAGCCGGTGGGCCTGTTCGTGGAGTGCTTCGGCACCGAGAAGCTGCCGGTGGAGCAGATCCAGGCGGCCGTGCTGCGCGTCTTCGACCTGCGTCCGGCGGCCATCATCCGCGACCTCGACCTGCTGCGCCCGATCTACTCCGAGACCGCCGCTTACGGGCACTTCGGCCGTGAGGGCTTCTCCTGGGAGTCCACCGACCGCGCCGAGGCCCTTCGGACGGCTGCCGGTCTCTGACCTCTCCCGGTTCTTGTTCGACGCAGGTGCCGCATCCGGCCCATCGGGGCGTGGATGCGGCACTTGTCGTCGGCTGATGTCGGTGTGAGGCGGGTTCTGCTCGGCTGTCCGCCTCTTCGCTGAGGGCGGGTTCGCCTTCGGGGGCTCGGTCGCAGGTCCTGGCGGATCTCGGGTGTCCGGCGTCCTGCGGTGTGGTCTGCCTGCATGCCTGTTGTCGTGTGCTCCTCTTCACGGTCGAGCCGGCGTGGGGATGGCGGCGCGCGGGGTCTGGTAGACGTTAGTGCGTGACCCACTCCGACGACGCCCTTCTGCCGCTCGACGCCGTGCGGCCCCCGGCGTCGTCCAAGGACACCAAGGGGGCCGTGGTCGCGGCGCCCGAGCGGCCGGTGGCGCGAGTGGTCGTGGACAGCCCGCTGCCGCACCTCGACCGCCTCTTCGACTACCTGGTGCCCGCCGCCATGCACGAGGCGGCCCGGCCCGGGGTGCGGGTGCGCGTCCGGTTCGCGGGCAAGCTGATCGACGCGTTCCTGCTGGAGCGGGTGGACGAGAGCGATCACGAGGGCAAGCTGACCCCGCTGGAACGGGTGGTCTCTCCCGAGCAGGTGCTCACGCCGGAGATCGCGGGTCTGGCCCGCGCCGTGGCCGACCGTTACGCGGGCACTCTGACCGACGTGCTCCGCCTGGCCGTCCCGCCGCGCCATGCCAAGGCCGAGGCCGAGGTCCCGCCCCCCGCCGGCCCGGCTCCCGGCTCCTCCCAAGAGGCCGGCTCGCCGGACACCGTCGAGGAGACGCCCGGCGGTGCGGGTGACATCGGGGAGCAGCAGGCAGCCGACGGCGACACCGGCGTCGTGGGCGGCGGTTCCGCGGGCGAGGGCCGCGGGGACGCCTCCGAGCGTGCGGGGGAGGGGCGTGAGAGCGCCTGGGACGCCTATCCGACCGGGCCGTCCTTCCTTGACGCGCTGCGCCACGGTCGCGCCCCACGCGCCGTGTGGTCGGCGCTGCCCGGCGCCACGGGCTGGGCCGGGGCCATGGCGGAGGCGGTGCTCGCGACGCTGGAGGGCGGGCGGGGAGCGGTCCTCGTCGTCCCCGACGGCAAGGACGTCGCGCTGGCGGACGCCGAGTTCGAACGGCTGCTCGGCCCGGGCAGGCACGTGGCGCTCACGGCTGACCTGGGTCCCGCCGAGCGCTACAGGCGGTGGCTGAAGGTCCTCAGAGGCCAGGTACGCGCGGTCGTGGGCACGCGGGCCGCCATGTTCGCCCCCGTGGCCGATCTCGGCCTGGTGGCCATCTGGGACGACGGCGACGACCTGCACGCCGAACGCCTGGCCCCCTACCCCCACGCCCGGGAGGTCCTCGGCCTGCGTGCCCACCGGACCGGCGCGGCCATGCTGATCGGCGGCTACGCGCGTACGGCCGAGGCCACCCAGCTCGTCGCGACGCGCTGGGCCAGGCCGATCGTGGCCGCCCGCACCATGATCAGGACCGTGGCCCCGCGGGTGCGTCCCGCCGGAGAGGACGCCGAGCTGGCCAAGGACCAGGCGGCCCGGCAGGCGAGGCTGCCCAGCCTGGCCTGGCGGGCGCTGCGGCAGGGGCTGGAGAGCGGGCCGGTGCTGGTGCAGGTGCCCAGGCGCGGTTACCTGCCGGCGCTGGCCTGCCGCCACTGCCGTGCCCCGGCGCGGTGCGTCCTGCCGCCCACCAGGATCGCCCCGCACCTCGCCGCACCACCGGCCCCCGCCGCCGCGCCGACACCCGTCCGGGGTGGCGCGGGAGCGCCCGCCGGGGCCGAGGGGCGGGGCGGGCCGTTGCCGGTCGCCGGGGAGGCGCTCATCCTGTCGGCGGCGGCGTCCGGGGCGGTCCCGCTCGGCCTGCCCCTGCACGCGCCGGGGACAGGCGCCGGGGCTCTGCCGCCCGCCGTCGACGGGTTGGCCGGGATGGCCGGGATGCCGGATGGGTCCGCGGCGCACGGCGGCGGGGAGTCGCTGTGCCATGGGCCGCTGGCGCTCAGGGCCGGGCACGCCGCCCCCTACTGCCGCTGGTGCGGCCGGGTCGACGCCGACTGGCGATGCCCGTCCTGCGGCAGCCCCCGCCTGCGGGCGGTCGTCACGGGGGCCAGGCGCACCGCGGAGGAGCTGGGCCGGGCCTTCCCGTCGGTGCCGGTGCGGACCTCGGGCCGGGACGGCGTGCTGGCCCGCGTGCCCGCCGCCCGCGCCCTGGTGGTCGCCACGCCCGGCGCCGAGCCCGTGGCCGAGGGCGGTTACGCGGCGGCCGTCCTGCTCGACGGGTGGGCGCTGCTGGGCCGGGCCGACCTGCGGGCGGGGGAGGAGACGCTGCGCCGGTGGATGAACGCCGCCGCGCTGCTGCGGCCGTCCGCCGAGCTGGTGGTGCTCGGGGACGCCGGGCTGCCCTCCGTCCAGGCGCTGCTGCGGTGGGACCCGATCACGCACGCCGAACGCGAACTGGGCGACCGGGCCGAGCTGGGCTTCCCGCCCGCGGTGCGGATGGCGACGCTGACGGGTTCGGCCAGTGCCGTACGGCAGATGCTCGACGAGGTACGCCTCCCGCCCGACGCCCAGGTGCTCGGCCCCGTCCCCGTGGACGAGTCCGGCCTGGAACGGGCCATGATCCGGGTACGGCGCGGCGGCGGGGCGGCGTTGTCGGCCGCGCTCAAGGGGGCCAGTGGGGTGCGTGCGGCGCGTAAGACACCAGATGTCGTGAGGGTGAGTGTCGACCCACTCGACCTGATTTAGACCGTTTCCCCGATTCGCTCATCTGTTGGTCAGCCGTTAGCGTGCCCCTGTGTCGATCGAATGGGTGAACCAGGCCATCGACGACCTGCGCGCATGGGGGCGCGCGCGGGAAGTCGAGGTGGACGCGGACGAGGTCCGCCTGCTCTGCGACTACGCCAGCGACTACCTCGACGTCGACGAACTGAGCGACTTCACGCCGGAGACCTTCGACGAGCTGCTGCTGTCCATCTATCCGCGCAAGGTGATCGCGCCGCCCGAGAGCGCGCCCGAGACCGTGGCGGCCGCCCGCACTCTGGTCGACTACCTCGGCGACGCCGGCCATGTCGGTCCGGACACCGTGGCGGGCATGCGCGCGCGGCTCGACGAGATCGCTCCGCGCATGCCCGAGGCCCTGGCCGACACGGCCAACTTCGGCATGGCCAAGAGCCTGTTCAGCTCGATCGGGCCCGAGTCGCTCGAACAGGCGGTGCCGGTGCCGTCCGGGGAGCTGCCCGACCTGGGCGAGGCGCCCTGCGACTGTCCGGGCTGCACCCCGCTGCCCGCCGTGCGGCTGGCCTCGGAGGAGGAGCTGGCCGAGGCGCTGCGGGCCGTTCCGGGGCTGGCCGGCGGCCCGCCCCCGGGCGACCCGGGCGACCCGGCCGACGGCGGGCCGCTGCGCGCCTGGGCCGAGACCGTGGCCCGCCTGCTGGAGGACGACACCGGCGGCGAGATCACCGGCCACGCCGAGCTCGACGAGGGGCTCTACGA
Organism: Nonomuraea sp. NPDC047529; assembly: GCF_040642995.1. Classification (NCBI taxonomy): domain Bacteria; kingdom Bacillati; phylum Actinomycetota; class Actinomycetes; order Streptosporangiales; family Streptosporangiaceae; genus Nonomuraea; species Nonomuraea sp. NPDC047529. The sequence goes on from NZ_JBEYTJ010000027.1 coordinate 64,948, forward strand.
CCTGTTCGACATGCTCTACCGCCTCCAGGCGCCGGTGCCGCTCCAGGTCGTCGCCGACTACCTGGAGGAGGTCTCCGGCGAGGGCGGCGTCGACGTGGGCGGAGCGCTCGACCGGCTGGCCGGGTGGGGCATGGTCCGCCTCACCGGCGAGGCCGCCGAGCTGACGCCCCTGGCGGTGTGGGGGCTGCGCGAGCACTACCTCTCGCTCGGCCTCGACGCCCCGATCGCCCCCGACCTGGGCGAGGCCGACGCGCGCGGCCTGATCGAAGGGCTGCTCGAAGGGCTGCCCGCCGAGCTGGCCGAGCAGGACATCTCCCGCTGGCTGTCCGGCCGCGCGGCGGGCGAGGCGGCGGCCGAGCTGCTGACCGCCGCCTCCGGCGCGCCCGCCGTGGCCCGCGGCATCGCGATCACCATCGTCGACCGGCTGGGCGCGGAGGCCGAGCCACAGGTCCGCGAGCACCTCGACGACCAGGAGCTGCGCCCGCACGTCATACACTGGCTGGCCGCACGCGGTCTCGGCGCGCCGCCGCTCACCCAGGAGGAGTTGCTCTGGGTCAGCGTCGACATGCTCGCCCTGGCGATGCCGGCCGCTCGGGAGGATCCGGAGATCTTCGCCGAGAACATGGCGGCGTCCGGTCCGCCGGCCCACCTCATCGAGGAGATGTGGCGGGTCGACCACCCCGACGTGGTCGAGGTTCTGGAGCTGCTCGGACGCTCCATCCCCGACGACACGGTGGCCAAGGCGGCGCGCAAGGCGGCGTTCAAGGCACGCTCCCGGGCCATCCGTTGAGTACGCCCTTGTGACTGCTGTGCAGTAAGTTTCGTGGGTGGCAAACAACGTCTTCGACCTCGCCGAGCTGCGCAAGCTGATCGATGAGCAGGCCGCCGTGCCTCCACGGCCACCTGAGGAGACCTCTGTGGAGCACGAGGCGCTGACCTTCCCGCCCGTCCTGCTGGCGAGCGACGCCGAGCTGGCCCGGGCGGTGCCCGCTGTGCCGCTCGTCGCCGACGCCATCCGCCTGACCGCCTGGACGGGCAGCCGCGAGGTGGGCGCCGACGGCATGCTCGGAGAGTCCGACGCCAGGGCCGCCGCGGAAGAGCTGGGGCTCCAGGAGTCGCGGATGCGGCTGATCTGGATCGTCGCGGTCAACACCGGCCTGCTGCGCATCCTCGGCGGCCGGGCCTCGCGCGGCCCGCTGTCGATGCAGCTCACGGTCGAGGCCACGCTGGAGTTCTGGGACGGTGTGGTGATGGACGTCCTCGACCGCGCCGACGAGGGCCTGACCGGCTCGGCCGTGGTCGACGACCACCTGGCCGAGATGCTGGCCACGATCTACTCGGTGCGCTCGGGCGTGGCCGTGGGCAACCTGGCCAGGGGCATTTTGCAGTCGCACGAGGTGGCCTGCGCGCCGGGCCAGGTCGAGATGCGCAGGCTGGCCGCCGCGCTGCCGGCCGAGCTGCTGGAGGCGGTGTCGCTGCTGACGTACTGCGGGCTGGTCGAGCAGACCGAGGCCGGGCGCACGGCGCTCACCCCGCTCGGGGTGTGGGCCGTCCGGCGCGACCTGCTGCGCGAGGGCCACGACGCGCCCACCGCCGCCGAGGTGCAGGTCTTCGCCGACCTGTCGGCCGCCGAGCTGGTCGAGGCGCTGGTGAGGGGCACGGCCACGCAGAGCGCCGTGGCGGGCTGGCTGGAGCGCCGGCCGCCCGAGGCGGCCGCGCGCGACCTGATCGAGATCGCCGCCTCCGGCACCGCCGGGCAGCGCGGCGCGGTCGGCGCCATCCTGGAGGAGCTCGGCCCGGAGGCCGAGCAGCCCGTGCGGCAGGCGCTCGACCACCCGCTCACGCGCCGCTACGCCGCCTCCTGGCTGCACATCCGCGACCTGGAGGCCCCGCCGCTCAGCGCCGAGGACCACACCTGGATCGCGGTCGACAACCTCGCCGCGCTCATGCACCTGTCGGGCCCGGCCGCCGGCCGCCTCGACATGCCCGAGCCGGGCGAAGACCTGATCAAGCTCGTCGGCGAGATGCCCGCGGTCGGCCATCCCGACACGCTGGCCGTGCTCGACATGCTCGCCGGCACCCACGACGACCGGGCGGTGGCCAAGGCGGCGCGCAAGGCCGCGATGAAGGCTCGTTCCCTGGGCACGACCGGCCGCCGGCCCACCGCCGGTAAACTGGGCTGATCAACGTTCGAGAACAGGAGTGAGCCCCTTGGCGATCCAGTCGATCCGGCTGTTCGGAGATCCGGTGCTGCGCACCGCGGCGGCCCCGGTCGTCGACTTCGACAAGGAGCTGCGCAAGCTGGTCAAGGACCTCACCGACACGATGATGGACGCCCCGGGCGCGGGCCTTGCGGCTCCGCAGATCGGCGTCGGCCTGCGGGTGTTCACCTACTACGTCGACGACCAGCTCGGCCACCTCATCAACCCCGACCTCGACCTGTCCTCCGACCTCGACGAGGACGGCGAGGAGGGCTGCCTGTCCTTCCCCGGCCTGAGCTACCCGACGCCGCGCGCCGTCCGCGCCGTGGCCAAGGGCTTCGACATGCACGGCGAGCCGGTCACGCTGGAGGGCACCGACCTGATGGCCCGCTGCTTCCAGCACGAGACCGACCACCTCGACGGCATCCTGTTCATCGACCGCATGGACCCCAAGCAGCGCAAGCTGGCCATGAAGGCCATCCGCGAGGCCGAGTGGAGCGGCCTGTCCGCCCCCGTGATCAAGATGTCGCCGCACGCCACCGGCGGAAGGGCGCTCTGACGATGCGGCTGGTCTTCGCGGGCACACCCGAGACGGCGCTGCCGTCGTTGCGCATGCTGATCGACTCGCCGCGGCACGAGGTCGTGGCCGTCGTCACCCGTCCCGACGCCCAGTCCGGGAGGGGGCGCAAGGTCCACCCCTCGCCGGTGGCCGAGCTCGCGGAGGAGGCCGGCATCGAGGTGCTGCGCCCGGCCAAGGTCGGCGATCCCGCCTTCCTCGACACGCTGCGCGCGCTGGAGCCCGACTGCTGCCCGGTGGTGGCCTACGGCGCGCTGCTGCCGCAGTCGGCGCTCGACGTGCCCCGCCACGGCTGGATCAACCTGCACTTCTCGGTGCTGCCCGCCTGGCGCGGCGCGGCGCCCGTCCAGCACGCGGTGCTGCACGGCGACGAGATCACCGGCGCGACCACGTTCCAGATCGTCAAGGAGCTCGACGCGGGCCCGGTCTACGGGGTCGTCACCGAGGAGATCCTGACCCACGACACCAGCGGTTCCCTCCTCGAACGCCTGTCGGTCTCCGGCGCCGGCCTGCTGGCCGCCACGCTCGACGGCGTCGAGGACGGCGCGCTGGAGGCCCGTCCCCAGCCGCTCGACGGCGTCACCACCGCGCCCAAGATCAACGTCACCGACGCGCGGGTCGACTGGTCCAAGCCCGCCATGCGGGTCGATCGCCTGATCCGCGCCTGCACCCCCGCTCCGGGGGCGTGGAGCGAGTTCAGGGGCCAGCGGGTCAAGCTCGGCCCGGCCAAGGTCGCCGTCCAGGCCGACCGGCTCGCGCCCGGCCGGATCGTCGCCACGAAGAGCGCCGTGCTCGTCGGCACCGCCACCGACCCCGTCGAGCTGGGCGAGGTGCAGCCGCAGGGCAAGCGGGCGATGGGCGCGGTCGAGTGGGCGCGCGGCGTCCGGATCGCGGGTGACGATGCCTTCGCGTGACCGGGGCGGCCCCACGGGCACCAAGCCCCGCGGCGCCGGCCGTCCCCGCCGCCCCGCCCGCGACCACGCCCGCAACGCCGCCTTCGACCTGCTGCGGGCCGTCGACGAGCGCGACGCCTACGCCAACCTGCTGCTGCCGCGCCTGCTGCGCGAGCGCGACATCCGGGGGCGCGACGCGGCGCTGGCCACCGAGCTGGCCTACGGCACGCTGCGCGGCCTCGGCACCTACGACGCCATCATCGAGATGTGCAGTGACCGGGCGCCCGACCCGGCCGTGCGCGACGCCCTGCGGCTGGGGGCCCACCAGCTCCTGCGCATGCGCGTCCCGCCGCACGCCGCCGTCGGCACCACCGTCGATCTCGTCCGCCTGCGCATCGGCCAGGGCGCGGCCAAGTTCGTCAACGCCGTGCTGCGCAAGATCGGCTCACGCGAGCTGGAGGACTGGATCCCGATCGTCGCGCCCGACGCCGAGAAGGACCCCGTCGGCCACCTGGCCGTCGCCTACGGACATCCCCGGTGGATCGTCTCGGCCTTCCGCGACGCGCTGGGCGGCGGCGGGGAGCTGGCCGACCTGCTCGACGCCGACAACGTCCGTCCGCTGGTGACCCTGGTCGCGCGGCCGGGGCGCAGCTCGGTGGCGGAGCTGGCCGAGGCGGGGGCCGATCCCGGCCGCTACTCGCCGTACGCGGCCTACCTGCGCGAGGGCGATCCCGGGCAGATCGAGGCCGTGGCCGAGACGCGCGCGGCCGTCCAGGACGAAGCCAGCCAGCTCGTGGCGCTGGCCCTGACCCGGGTGCCGCTGGAGGGCGAGGACGAGCTCTGGCTCGACATGTGCGCCGGGCCGGGCGGCAAGGCGGGCCTGCTCGACGCCGTCGCCACGTACGGCGACCTGGCGGGCCTCGACGGCGAGCGCCGCGACGGTCTCGACGGCGCCGGGGTGGCGTTCCCGGGCGGGGCCCGGGTGCTGGCCGCCGACGTGCAGTACCACCGGGCGCGGCTGGTCTGGCAGACCACCAGGACCGCCTCGGTGGTCACCGCCGACGGCACCGAGCCCGCCTGGCGGCCCGGCGTGTTCGACCGGGTGATGCTCGACGCCCCCTGCACGGGGCTGGGCGCGCTGCGGCGGCGTCCGGAGGCTCGGTGGCGGCGCGACCCGGCCAGCATCGCCGAGCTGGGCGCGTTGCAGCGGCGGCTGCTCGGCACGGCCCTCGACGCCGTGCGTCCGGGTGGCGTGGTGGCGTACGTGACGTGCTCGCCGCACCTGGCCGAGACGCGCGTGGTGGTCGGCGACGTCATGGGCCGCAGGGGCGACGTGGAGCAGCTCGACGCGCGCGACTACCTGCCGGAGGCCGAGGGGCTCGGCGACGGCCCGCACGCGCAGTTCTGGCCGCACCGCCACGGCACCGACGCCATGTTCCTCGCCCTCCTCCGCAAACGCCCCTGACCTCGGAGCCGCCCGCGCGATGGCGCAGGGGGGGAGGGCCGTCCGGGGTCCTGAACCCGGGGGGCCGGCGTCGTGGGAGGGGCGTTCGGGGTGGATCGGGCGGTTCAATAGACTGGCGCATCATGGCCGTACAGATCTCGCCCAGCATCCTCGCCGCCGACTTCGCGCGGCTGGCCGACGAGGCCGCCGCCGTGCCGAACGCCGACTGGCTGCACGTGGATGTCATGGACTACCACTTCGTGCCCAATCTCACCCTCGGGCTGCCCGTGGTCGAGTCCCTCCGCAAGGCAACGCAGACCCCTCTCGACTGCCATCTCATGATCGCCGACCCCGACCGCTGGGCCCCCCAGTACGCCGAGGCCGGGGCGGGCAGCGTGACCATCCACGCGGAGGCGTCCAAGGCGCCGGTGCGGACGTTGCGCGAGATCCGGTCGCTCGGCGCCCGGGCGGGGCTCGCGCTCAACCCGGCCACGGCCGTGGAGCCGTTCGAGGGGCTGTTCGGCGAGGTCGACATGCTGCTGCTGATGACGGTGGAGCCGGGGTTCGGGGGGCAGAAGTTCCTCGACATGGTGCTGCCGAAGGTGCGGGCGGCGCGGGCGATGATCGAGCGGCACGGCGGGTCGGTCTGGCTCCAGGTCGACGGCGGCGTGACGGCCGAGACGATCGAGCGCTGCGCCGAGGCGGGCGCCGACGTGTTCGTGGCCGGCAGCGCCGTCTACGGGGCCGACGACCCGGTCGCCGCCATCGACGCCCTGCGCGCCGCCGCCACCCGCTGACCTTCCCCCGCCACGGCGCGTCCCCCGCCACGGGGGGCGTCCCTTCCGCGCCACGGGCGTGCTCGCGCACTCCCGTGGTGCCCCCGTCCCTCCAAGAGCGCCCCACGGTGCTGCACGGCGGCACCAGACCCGCGCCGGGCCCGGCGGCACCACAGCCGCGCCCGGCCCGGTGCAGCACCAGGGCCGTGCCTGGCCTGGGGGTGTGGCATCAAGGGCGCGCTCGGCGAGGTGCGGTAACGCGTCTCCGGGACGCGGTGCGAGGCCCAGCTTCAGGGGCGCGGGTTGGGTGGCCGTCGGGAGAACCGGGCCTGCCGTTTCGTGCGGGCGTGTGGCGCTTCCCTACGGGTGTGGGGCGCTGTGGGAGGACCTAGGTGTCGCGGACGGGCGTTCGGCCGCGGTGGATGGACGCCCCCGCGCGGCCGGCGGTTCGTCGGGCGCGGGGTGGTGAGCGGAGCGTGAGCGCGTGGCGATCGTCCTGGGGACGGCTCCGGGGCGGGCGGCAGCGTGCCCTCAGACCGATCCACTTCGGCCGCCCACGTGAGATCAAAAGCCGCGACATCACGAAATTTCAATCCCTACCCTATTGATCAGTATGACGTGCGTCACTTTGAGATTGGGTTATTTTTTGTCAGGATTCTGTGACATAGCCTGATCCGATAGCGCGGGTTACCGATCTTGATAGCTCGCGTTTCCCCAGGTCGACCCCCTTGTCGACCCATGATCACCGGCGGGGCCCCACCACGCGAAGTGACCTTTCTGTTATGTCGAACTATTGCTGACTGTGATGTTTGGCTAGATATCCTGCGTTTTGATCGCCGTTCCGCGTCATCACTTTTCGCGGCGTAAGACGGTCTTTTACCATTGCGGGGGTCTTCTCCTACCGGGGTTTCCGGGCCCTCGTTCAGTGCGAACGGAGGGTAATGGGCAAGTACCTGCTGCGCAGGTTGGCGATCAATCTGATCCTGGTCGCGATCGCGGCCAGCCTGGCCTACATGCTCGCCGCGACGACCATGAACCCTCGCGGTGCGTACGAGGGCCGCCAGCCTCCTGTCGCCGAGGAAGTCATCGACGCCACGCTCGACGCCTACAACCTCAACGACAAGACGCCCGTCCTGGAGCGCTACGGAACCTGGGTCAAGGGCGTCGTCACCGGGGACTTCGGCAAGACCTGGAACGGCGGTTCGGTCAACGACGAGATGGGCCGGCGGATCTCCGTCAGCCTCCGGCTGCTGCTGGTCGGCACCATCGTGGGATTCGTCCTGGGAGTGGCGCTCGGCGCGTTGTCGGCGATCAAGCAATATCGGATCACCGACCGGGTGATCGGTGTCGGCTCGTTCGTGATCATGGCGGTGCCGGTGTTCGTGCTGGCCACGCTGCTGGCGATCAGCGCCTACAACCTCAACCGAGGGCTCGGCTTCACGCTGATCGAGTTCACCGGCGAGTACAACCCCAAGCTGTCCGGCTGGGACCAGTTCACCAACCGGCTGAACCACCTGATCCTGCCGACCATCTCGCTCAGCCTGGGCTCGATCGCCTTCTACAGCCGCATCCAGCGCAACATGATGCTCGACGTGCTCGGCCAGGACTTCGTCCGCACGGCGATGGCCAAGGGCCTGCGGCGCAGGACGGCCCTGATCAAGCACGCGCTTCGTACCGCGCTGATCCCCGCGGCGACGTACTTCGCCTTCGCCTTCGGGACCATGCTCACCGGCGCCACCTTCACCGAGAAGATCTTCGCCTGGAACGGCATGGGCGCCTGGCTGGTCGACTCGATCAACCAGAACGACGTGAACTCGGTCGCCGCGGTCAGCATGTTCGCCTCCGTCTGCGTCCTGTTCGCCGGCTTCCTGTCGGACCTGCTGGTGGCGGCCCTCGACCCACGAGTGAGGGTGAGCTAAGTGCGTTCCAAGGTTGTTCTCGGGCGGATGCTGCGCAACCGGCAGGCCCGCTACGGCTTCATCGCCCTCGTGCTGCTGGTGGCGCTGGCCTACATCGGCCCCCTCTTCGGCGCCTACGACTGGACGGACAAGGACTTCCTGTCCTTCCTGTCTGCGCCGTCGTCCGACCACTGGTGGGGCACCACCACGATCGGCCAGGACATGTACGCCGTCACCCTGCGCGGCATGCAGAAGTCGATCATCATCGGCCTGCTCGTGGCGCTCATCTCGACCGGCCTGGCCGCCGTGGTCGGCGCCTTCGCCGGGTACTTCGGCGGCTGGGTGGACCGTGTCCTCATGTGGGGCGTGGACCTGCTCCTCGTCCTGCCCAGCTTCCTGATCATCGCGATCGCCTCGCCGCGCCTGCGCGGCGCCTCCTGGCTCTGGTTCGTGGTCCTGCTGGCGGCGTTCGCCTGGATGATCACCTCCAGGGTGGTCCGCAGCATGACGCTCTCGCTCCGTGAGCGCGAGTACGTGCAGGCGGCCGTCTACATGGGCATCCCCCGCTGGAAGATCATTTTCCGGCACATCGTGCCGAACCTGTCCTCCTTGCTGATCATCGACGCCACGCTGAACGTCAGCGGCGCGGTCATCGGCGAGGCCGCGCTGTCCTTCTTCGGCTTCGGCATCCAGCCGCCCGACGTCTCGCTCGGCACGCTGATCGCCGAAGGCTCCCGCAACGCCACCGGCTATCCCTGGCTGTTCGCCTTCCCCGCCGGGCTCCTGGTGCTGCTGGTGCTGAGCATCAACCTCATCGGAGACGGCCTGCGCGACGCACTCGACCCGGGGAGCAACTCATGAGCATCCTGGAGGTCCAAGACCTCACCGTGACCTTCCCCGGCGGCATCGAAGCCGTCCGCGGCGTCAGCTACGAGGTCGGCCGCGGCGAGGTCCTGGGCATCGTGGGCGAGTCCGGTTCGGGCAAGTCCGTGACGTCCCTGGCGATCATGGGTCTGCTGCCGCGCAACGCCCAGATCAGCGGCTCGGTCAAGCTCCACGGCCAGGAGCTGATCGGGATGAAGGAAGAGGACCTGGTCAAGGTCCGCGGCAAGTCGATGAGCATGATCTTCCAGGATCCGCTGTCGGCCTTCACGCCCGTCTACACGATCGGCGACCAGATCTCCGAGGCGCTGCGCGTCCACCAGAAGCTGGGCAAGGACAAGGCCGCCAAGCGCGCCGTCGAACTGCTCGACCTGGTCGGCATCCCGCACCCGGACGTGCGCGCCAAGGCGTTCCCGCACGAGTTCTCCGGCGGCATGCGGCAGCGCGCGATGATCGCCATGGCCATCGCCAACGACCCCGACCTGCTGATCTGCGACGAGCCCACCACCGCGCTCGACGTGACCATCCAGGCCCAGGTGCTGGAGGTGCTCAAGACCGCCCAGCGCGAGACGGGCGCCGGCATCGTCATGATCACGCACGACCTGGGCGTGGTCGCGGGCATGGCCGACCGGGTGCTGGTCATGTACGCCGGCAAGCCGGTCGAGCAGGGCAACGTCGACGACATCTACTACCGGCCGCGGATGCCGTACACGATGGGGCTGCTCGCCTCGATCCCCAGGATCGACGGCGAGGAGGGGCCACTGGTGCCGATCGAGGGCAACCCGCCCTCCCCGGCGGCGCTGCCGCCGGGCTGCCCGTTCGCGCCGCGCTGCCCGATGAAGATCGACTCGTGCGACGACGAGGAGCCGCCGCTCACCGACGTCGGCGGCGGCAGGCACGTGGCCTGCATCCGCTCCCGCGAGATCGAGTACAAGGGCCTGACCGGCGCGGACGTGTTCCCGGTCCCGGTCATCCCGGTCAGCGAGGTGGTCCGCGTGCCGCGCGAGCAGCGCGCGACCGTGCTGGAGCTCGACAACCTCATCCGGCACTACCCGCTGATGAAGGGCGCGGTGTTCAAGCGCCGCGTCGGCACCGTGCACGCCGTGGACGGCATCAGCTTCGACATCGCCGAGGGCGAGACGCTGGCCCTGGTCGGCGAGTCGGGCTGCGGCAAGACCACGACGCTGCAGCAGATCATGCAGCTCGCCCCGCCGCAGAGCGGCCGGATCGTCGTGCTCGGCCAGGACAGCGCCAAGCTCGGCCCGTCCGGGCGCAAGGCGCTCAGGGGCGACCTGCAGATCGTCTTCCAGGACCCGATGGCGGCGCTCGACCCGCGCATGCCGGTCGGCGACATCGTCGCCGAGCCGCTGCGCGCCCACGGGCGCAAGAACGTCAAGGAGCGGGTCGCCGAGCTGCTCGAACTGGTGGGCCTGGCGCCGGAGTACGCCGAGCGTTACCCGCAGAGCTTCTCCGGCGGCCAGCGCCAGCGCATCGGCATCGCCCGCGCGCTGGCCCTGGAGCCCAAGCTGCTGGTCCTGGACGAGCCGGTCTCGGCTCTCGACGTGTCCATCCAGGCCGGTGTCATCAACCTGCTGGACCAGCTGAAGAACACCCTGGGGTTGTCGTACCTGTTCGTGGCGCACGACCTGGCCGTGGTCCGGCATCTGGCCGACCGCGTCGCGGTCATGTACCTCGGCAGGATCGCCGAGATCGGCACGGTCGAGGAGGTCTACGACCGCCCCGCCCACCCCTACACGCAGGCGCTGCTGTCAGCGATCCCGCTGCCCGACCCCGAGATGGAACGCACACGCAAGCGGATCCTGCTCGAAGGTGACCTGCCCAGCCCGGCCGACCCGCCATCGGGTTGCCGGTTCCGCACCCGCTGCCCCAAGTTCGCCCTGCTCACCGAGGCCGAACGCGGGCGCTGTGTGGACGAAGAGCCCTCGGTTGCCCGGCTCGCGAACGCCGTCGACCACGGCGCCGCCTGCCACTACGCGGAGGAAGTCGAGGTCATCACGGCCTCGGACGATCAGGAGGAAAAGTGAAGGTTCGTTACCGGGCGGCGGCGGGAATCGCCGTCCTCGCCATGGCCGCGGCGGCTTGTGGCGGTGGTGGCGGCGAGGCCAAGAAGCCGAGCGCCGAGCAGTCGCAGCAGGCTCAGCAGCAGATGTCGGAGACTCCGGGCATCTCGATCAACCCCGTCGCGTACGAGCAGGTCAAGGACGGCGGCACGCTCACCCTCTCGGTCGGCCAGTGGCCGAGCCAGTGGAACGGCAACCACGTCGACGGCAACCAGCGCGACACGGCGGACATGCTCGACTCGCTGATGCCGCAGCTGATGGTCGCCGACTCCGAGGCCAACTTCAAGGCCAACCCCGACTACCTCACCGACGTCAAGATGGACCTGTCGTCGGGCAAGCAGGTCGTCACCTACACGCTGAACGACAAGGCCCAGTGGTCGGACGGCACGCCGATCACCTGGAAGGACCTTGAGGCGGCGTGGAAGGCCAACAGCGGCAAGGACAAGAAGTTCAAGCCGGCCTCCACCGACGGCTGGGACCGCATCGAGTCGGTCACCAAGGGTGACTCCGACAAGGTCGCCATCGTGACGTACGCCAAGAACTACCCCGACTGGCAGGGGCAGTTCTCCCGTTCGCCGCACCTCTACCCGGCCTCCCACATGGAGACCCCGGAGAAGTACGAGAAGGACTACCTGCAGAAGATCCCGGTCACCGCCGGGCCCTTCAAGGTCGAGAGCATCAACGAGGGCACCAAGACCCTCACCGTGGTGCGCGACGACAAGTGGTGGGGCCGCAAGGCCAAGCTCGACAAGGTCATCTTCCGGACCATCGAGACGCCCGCCGCGCAGGTGAACGCCTTCGCCAACGGCGAGCTCGACGCCGTGGAGATCCCGCCGGGCAGCCCCGCCGACCTCAAGCGGGCCAAGGAAGTCCCGAACGTCGACGTCCGCAAGGCGCTCAGCCCGAACTGGCGGCACATCACCGTCAACAACCAGAGCGAGTTCCTGAAGGACAAGTCGGTCCGCCAGGCCGTCGCGTACGCGATCAACCGTGACGTGATCACGCAGTCCGACCTCAAGGACATGGACTGGCCGCTGCAGACGCTGGGCAACCACGTCTTCATGAACAACCACAAGGCGTACGTCGACAACTCCGGCGACCTGGGCAAGTACAACCTGCCCAAGGCCAAGGAGCTGCTCGACGCGGCCGGCTGGAAGCAGGAGGGCGACGTCCGCAAGAAGGACGGCAAGGAGTTCTCGCTGAACTTCGTCGTCCCGGCGGGCCTGCCCTACGCCAAGACCGAGGGTGAGCTCACCCAGGCGATGCTCAAGGAGGCCGGGATCAAGCTGACGATCCGCCCGGTCCCCGATGACAAGTTCTTCACCGACTTCATCATCAAGGGCGACTTCGACCTGGTGCCGTTCTCCTGGATCGGCACGCCGCTGCCGATGGGCTCCCTGCCGCAGATCTACAAGTCGGGCTCCGAGTCCAACTTCCCCAAGGGCAGCGACCCGGCGCTGGACGCCGCGATCGACGCCGCGGTCGGCGAGATGGACCCGACCAAGTCCGCCGAGCTGGCCAACGCCGCCGACAAGCTGATCTGGGACCAGGTGCACACCATCCCGCTGTACCAGCGTCCTGACATCCAGGCGACCAAGAAGACGCTGGCCAACTACGGCGCCTTCGGCTACCAGGCCGCCGACTACACGGCGATCGGCTTCACCGGCTGATCTCCGTCCCGCACGACAGCCTCACGAAACCCCCGGCCGTTCTCGGCCGGGGTTTTCGGCATGCTTCACCGCCTATATGGGTAACTGTTCACTTATGGACGACTATGGGATCTTCGGCCCCGAGTCGGTGACCTGGCGGGTGATGGGGGAGCCGATCCAGCTCGTCGGCGGCTTCCGCGCGCTGCTCATGCAGGGGCTGCACCCCAGGGCGATGCGCGGCGTGCTGCAGAACTCGGCGCTGCTCGACCCGGCGGAGGCGTGGGCGCGCTTCCTGCGGACCAGCGAGTTCGTCCGGGTGCGCACGTACGGCACGCACGCGGAGGTCGAGCGGGCCGGCCGCCGGGTGCGCGCGATCCACGCCAGGCTGACCGCCCATGATCCCGAGACCGGCGAGACCTACCGTCTGGACGACCCCGAGGCGCTGCGCTGGGTGCACGTCGGCGAGGTCGACTCCTACCTGACGGTCGCCCGTCGCGCCGGCGTGCGGCTGTCCGACGCCGACGCCGACCGCTTCGTCGCCGAGTGGCGGCGCGCCGCCGAGGTCGTGGGCCTGAGCGGGGACGACGTGCCGGGCTCGGTGGCCGAGCTGCGCGACTACATCGCCGCCCGGCGTCCCGAGCTGCGGCTGGTGCCCGAGGCCGCCCATCCGCTGCGGTTGTCGCTGCACACCCCGCTGCCCGGCGCGCTGTCCGCGCTGCGGCCCGCGGTGCCCGCGCTGACCGTGCTGGCCCTGGCCACGCTGCCGCGCTGGGCCCGCCGCCTGTACGGCCTGCCCGCCACGCCCGTCGGCGACCTGTGGGCCTCGGCCACGTTGCGGGCCCTGCACACCGGCATCGGTCTGGTCCCCGCGCAGGTCCGCTACGCGCCCTCGGCCCGCCGGGCGCGCAAGCTCATGGCTGCCTGAGCGAGCGCTTGTTCAAATAGCACGAGGGCGGTCGCGCTTTCCGTAAGCGGCATGGCAAACTGGTACAAGAAGAGAGCTAGCGTGCTCCGGGGTCGGTGAAAGTCCGAACCGGCGGTTACAGTCCGCGACCCGGCCGATGCCATCGGCCGGTTGACCTGGTGAAATTCCAGGACCGACGGTTAAAGTCCGGATGGGAGGAAGCGCGCGAGGTGTCCGGCGTCCCAGCCGGGCTCCTGACGTGGTGCCGTGCAGGCGCCCGAAAACCCCCCGGGGCCCGCCGTGGCTTGAAGCTACTGGCGAGTAGGAGACCCGGGTGGACATCTCAGCCGCCGACGCCGCGCACATGGCGCGCGCCGTCGAGCTGGCCGCGCGCGGACACGGCGGCACCAGCCCCAACCCCGTCGTCGGCTGCGTCGTGCTGTCGGCCGCCGGGCAGGTCGTGGGCGAGGGCTTCCACGCGTACGCGGGCGGGCCGCATGCCGAGGTCGTGGCGCTGGCCCAGGCGGGGGAGCGGGCGCGGGGCGGAACGGCGTACGTGACGCTGGAGCCCTGCGACCACACCGGCCGCACCGGGCCGTGCAGCCGGGCGCTGCTGGCCGCGGGCGTGGCCCGTGTGGTCGTCGCCGTGGCCGACCCCAACCCGAAGGCCGCCGGCGGCGCGGCCCGGCTGCGCGAGGCCGGGGTGAGCGTGACGCGGGGCGTGCTGAGCGAGGCGGCCGAGCGGGTCAACGAGGAATGGCTCACCTACGCCCGGCTCGGCAGGCCCCACGTGACCTGGAAGTTCGCCGCCACCCTCGACGGCAGGTCGGCCGCCGCCGACGGCACCAGCCAGTGGATCACCTCCCCGCAGGCGCGGGCCGACGTCCACCGGCTGCGCGCCGCCTCAGACGCGATCGTGGCCGGCGTCGGCACCGTCCTCGCCGACGACCCCCACCTCACCGTCCGCCTCCCCGAACCCGCGCACGACGCCGAGGAGGGCGACGCGGGGGCGCTGCTGGCGGGGAGCCCGCCGCTGGCCGGCCGGCCGCTGGGCGCCCGGCCACCCCTGCGGGTCGTCGTGGACACCGAGGGCCGCACGCCGCCCACGGCCCGCGTCCTCGACGACGAGGCCCCCACGCTGGTCGCCGTGGCCGACGACGCCGGCACCGGGCTCAAGGCCGGCCTGCTGCGCCTGCCCCGCCACGAGCCGGGAGGCGGCCTGGACCTGCACGCCCTCCTGCGCGAGCTGGCCGCCCGCGAGGTGGTCAGTGTGTTCCTGGAAGGCGGGCCCACCCTCGCCGGCGCGTTCCTGCGCCAGGGCCTGATCGACCGCGTGTACGCCTACCTCGCCCCCGCCCTGCTCGGCGAGGGCAGGGCCGCGCTCGGCCCGGCGGGCGTCGCCACGATCAGTGGCGTCCACCGCCTCACCTTCGACGAGTTTTCCCCCATCGGGCCGGATCTGCGGCTGACCGCGCGGCCCGCTCCGCATCAAGGCAGGGAGAAGTGATGTTCACCGGAATCATCGAGGAGAAGGGCGAAGTCGTCGCCATCGAGCCGGCGGGCGGCGGCGCCCGGCTGTCCGTCCACGGCCCGCTCGTCACCTCCGACGCCGCCCACGGGGACTCGATCGCCGTCAACGGCGTGTGCCTGACGGTCGTCGAGGTCAAGGATGACGTGTTCACCGTCGACGTCATCAGGGAGTCGCTCGACCGCAGCTCGCTCGGCGGCCTCACCGCGGGCTCGGCGGTCAACCTCGAACGGTCGGTACGCGCCGACCAGCGCCTCGGCGGCCACATCGTCCAGGGTCACGTCGACGGCACCGCCCGCCTGCTGTCCCGCGCCCCCGGCGAGAACTGGGACGACCTGCGCTTCTCCCTCCCCGGCCCGCTCAGCCGGTACGTGGCCGAGAAGGGTTCGATCGCGATCGACGGAATCAGCCTGACCGTCACGACGGTTGACGACGACAGCTTCGGCGTGAGCCTCATCCCGACCACGCTGAAGCTGACCACCATGGGCGACCGCCAGGTGGGCGACGTGGTGAACATCGAGGTCGACGTGATCGCCAAGTATGTGGAGAGGCTGGTGGGCACCCGATGAGCTGGGTGGACGCATCGATTGACATCCTGGGTCGGCCGGTGAAGTGGACCGACCTGATCGGCAACGTCTTCGCCCTCGCCACGGTGGCGTTCGCGATGCGCAAGTCCATGTGGACCTGGCCGGTGCAGTTCACCGGCTCGGTGTTGTTGTTCCTCGCCTCGATCAGCGCGCACGTCACCGGCAACGCGCTCAAGCAGGCCCTGTTCGCCGTGCTGGCCGTCTACGGGTGGTGGAAGTGGCGGCAGGGCACCCAGGAGCAGGCCCTGGCCGTCCGGCCCGCCACGGGCGGCGAGCGGTGGCGGATGCTGGCGGCGCTCGCGGTGGGCACCGTGGTGGTGACGATCCTGTTCAAGGCGTTCGACCTGTCGTGGTACCCGGGCGCGCCGGTGGCCGTGGTGGCCTCCGACGCCTACATCTTCGTCGGCGGCGCGGTCGCCACCTGGGCGCAGGGCCGGGCGCTGGTCGACTTCTGGGTCGTCTGGGTGCTGGTCGACCTGGTGGGGGTGCCGGTCGCGTTCAAGTCCGGCCTCTACGTCTCCGGCGCCGTCTACGGCGTGTTCTTTGTCATGGTCCTCACGGGCTTCGCCAAGTGGCTGCGCGAGTACCGCGCCGCCGCCCGTCCGGAAGTGGTGGCAGCGGCATGAGCGAGTTCAAGCTGGATCCGATCGAGCGCGCCATCGAGGACATCCGCCAGGGGCGTCCCGTCGTGGTTGTGGACGACGAGAACCGCGAGAACGAGGGCGACCTGATCTTCGCCGCCCAGAAGGCCACGCCGGAGCTGTGCACGTTCCTGATCCGGCACACCAGCGGCATGATCTGCGTGGCCATGGACGGCAAGGAGCTCGACCGGCTCGGCCTGCCGCTCATGGTGGCCCAGAACCGCGAACGCCTGCGCACCGCGTACACGGTCACCGTGGACGCCCGTGACGGCGTCACCACCGGCATCTCCGCCGCCGACCGCGCCAGGACCATCCGCACCCTCGCCGACTCGGCCACCGAGCCCAACGAGCTGGTCCGGCCCGGCCACGTCTTCCCGCTGCGCTACCGCGAGGGCGGCGTGCTGGCCCGGCGCGGCCACACCGAGGCGGCCGTCGACCTGGCCAGGCTCGCCGGGCTGTCGTCGGCGGGGGCGCTGGCCGAGGTGGTCAACGACGACGGCACCATGGCCAGGCTGCCCCAGCTGCGCCGCTTCGCCGACGAGCACGACCTGGCGCTGGTCTCCATCGAGCAGCTCGTCGACCACCGCCGCCGGGCCGAGAGCATGGTCACCAGGGTCGCCGAGACCCGGCTGCCCAACGCGTACGGCATGTGGCGGGCCTACGGCTACGCCAGCGCCCTCGACGGCGGCGAGCACGTCGCGCTCGTCTACGGCGACCTCGGCGGCGGCGAGAACATCCTGGTCAGGGCCCACTCCGAATGCCTGACCGGCGACGTGTTCGGCTCGCTGCGCTGCGACTGCGGCGTGCAGCTCGACCACGCCATGGGCGCCATCGCGCAGGAGGGCCGCGGCGTCGTCGTCTACCTGCGCGGCCACGAGGGCCGGGGCATCGGCCTGCTGGCCAAGCTCAAGGCCTACAGCCTCCAGGACAACGGCAGCGACACCGTCGACGCCAACGTCGAGCTGGGGCTGCCGGTGGACGCCCGCGAGTTCTCCAACGCCGGGCAGATCCTCGCCGACCTCGGGGTGCGCTCGGTGCGGCTGCTCACCAACAACCCGGCCAAGCTCAAGGGCATGGACGGCTACGGCATCAAGGTGCTCGGCCGCGAGCCCATGCCCGTGGCCCTGAACCCGCACAACGAACGGTACCTGGAGGCCAAGCGCGACCGGCTCGGCCACGACATCGCCTCCAGCGTCCCGCACGAGATCTCGGAGGCGTCATGAGTGGAGAGGGCCGTCCAGGCGTGGCCGTGGTGGACGCGGCCGGCCTGGTCGTGGGCGTGGTGGCGGCGAGCTGGCACGCCAAGATCACCGACCAGCTCGTGGCGCGGGCGGTGCAGGCGTGCGACGACAGCGGCGCCACCGCGACCGTGGTCCGCGTGGCCGGTTCGCTGGAGATCCCCGTCGTGGCGCAGGCCCTGGCCCGGCGCTGTGACGCGGTGGTCGCCCTCGGCGCGGTCATCAAGGGCGAGACCGCCCATTTCGACTACGTCTGCGACTCGGTCACCAGCGGGCTGACCCGCGTCTCGCTCGACGAGGAGACGCCCGTCGGCAACGGCGTGCTCACCTGCGAGACGATGGACCAGGCCCTCGACCGTTCCGGACTGCCCGGCAGCAAGGAGGACAAGGGGTACGAGTCGGCCATGGCCGCCCTGGAGACCGCACTCCTCCTGAGGGACCTCCACTGAGCTGCGGTAGGTTTCCCTCGTGCCCGAGCCCGTTACCCCGCCGCCCCTGCCCGTGACCTGGCGTCCCAGCCGGGGCCGGATCGTGCCCTATGTCTTCGCCGCGCTGGTCGTGGCGGGGGCGGTCCTCATGGCGATCTTCATCGCCGACCCGTTCAAGCTGCCCGACCGGGTGGCGATCGTGGGCTTCGGCCTGGCGGTGGCGTACGTGCTCCACCTGCTGGGCCGGGTCCGGGTGGAGGCCGACGAGAAGGGCCTGACGATCGTCAACGCCCTGCGCGTCCACCGCTACACCTGGCCCGAGGTCATCGACGTGACCCTGCTGGTGGGCGACCCGTGGCCGAAGATCGACTTCTCCGACGGCCGGACGATCGGCGCCATGGGCATCCAGGGCTCGGAGAAGGCCCGCGCCCGCCGGGCCACGGCCGAGCTGGCCGCGCTGATCCGCGAACGCGGCGAGGCCGCCGAGTCCGGCGCCTGAAACCTGGCGCCTGAAACCCGGCGATGAAGGCGAGCCGATATCGCCGGACCGGGGTGGCGACGTAGCCTGAAGGCGTGCTGCGGCGGACAATCAGGGCAATGGACATCGAGTCGCCGGACAAGCTCACCGAGCTGCTTGACCGGCACGACTACCTGGCCGACCGAGGGCTGGCCACGGCCGCCTTCCTGGCGCTGCGGATGGGACGCCCGCTGTTCCTCGAAGGGGAGGCGGGCGTCGGCAAGACCGAGCTGGCCAAGACCCTGGCGACGCTGCTGAAGGCCCCGCTCATCCGGCTGCAGTGCTACGAGGGCCTCGACGCGTCCCAGGCCCTGTACGACTGGGACTTCGCCCGCCAGCTCCTCCACCTCAAGGCCGCCGAGGCCGCCGGGATCACCGACGCCGCCCGGCTGGAGGGGGAGATCTACGACCGCCGTTTCCTGATCGCCCGTCCGCTGCTGAAGGCCGTGGAGACCCAGCCGAGCGTGTTGCTGGTGGACGAGATCGACCGGGCCGACGACGAGTTCGAGGCGTTCCTGCTCGAAGTGCTCTCCGACTTCACCGTCTCCATCCCCGAGCTGGGCACGATCAGGGCGAAGACGCCCCCGGTGGTCGTGGTGACCTCCAACCGCACCCGCGAGGTGCACGACGCGCTCAAGCGGCGCTGCCTCTACCACTGGCTGGAGCACCCGAGCTTCGACCGCGAGGTCGCGATCCTGCTGCGCCGCCTGCCCGGCTGCACCGAGGAGCTGGCCCTGCAGGTCGCGAAGGCGGCCGAGCGGCTGCGGCGGGCGGACCTGGTCAAGCCGCCGGGCGTGGCCGAGACGCTCGACTGGACCGAGGCGCTGCTGACGCTCGGGGCCAGGGAGCTCGACCCCGACCTGGCCGCCGCCACGCTGGGCGCGGCGCTGAAGTACCGCGAGGACGTCGCCGCCGTCCTGGGGAACGGGCTGCTGTCGCATGGATGAGCTGGTCCGGACCGTGACGGGCTTCGTCAGGACGTTGCGCGCGGCCGGGGTGGACGCCGACCACGAACGTACGCGGAGCCTGTTCCAGGCCCTCGGCCACCTCGACGTCGAGGACCGGGACGAGGTCTACTGGGCCGGCCGGCTCACCCTGTGCGCCACACCCGACGACCTGCCCCGCTACGACCGCTGCTTCGCCGCGTACTTCGGGGGGCGGCGGGCGACGGCGGCCCGTACCGGGACGACCAGCGTCACCAGGCACCCGGTGGCCGGCGACGGCGGCGGCACGGAAGAAGGCGAGGACGGCACGGCCCCGGCCACGGCCAGCCGCGCCGAGGTGCTGCGCCACCGGGACGTGGCCCGGCTCACCGAGGCCGAACGGGCCGAGGTGCACCGCATGCTGGCCCTGCTCAGGAACGGCCGGGCCGCGCGCCGCTCACGCCGTTTCGAGCAGGCCCACCGGGGCGGGCTGGACCGGCGTCGCACGGTGCGCGAGGCGCTGCGGACCGGCGAGGTGGCCCGGCTCCGGCGCCGGCGGCACACGACCAGGCCCCGGCGGGTGGTGCTGTTCGTGGACGTCAGCGGCTCGATGGCGCCCTACGCCGAGACCCTGCTGCGCTTCGCCCACGCGCTGGTCAGGAGCGAGCCGCGGGCCACGAGGGTCTACTCGGTCGGCACCCGGCTCACCGAGGTCACCGCCGGGCTGCGCCACCGCGACCCCGGCACGGCGCTGAACGAGGTGTCGGCGGCCATCCCCGACTGGAGCGGAGGAACCAGGCTCGGTGAGGAGTTCAAGGAGTACCTGACCCGGCACAGCGCCCGGGGGGCGATCGTGGTCATCGCCTCCGACGGCTGGGAACGGGGTGACCCCGCGCTGCTGGGCGCCCAGCTCGCCAGGCTGGCCCGGCAGGCGTACCGGCTCATCTGGGTCAATCCGCACAAGGGGTATGAGGACTACCAGCCGCTGACCGGGGGGATGCGGGCTGCCCTGCCGTACCTGGACGACCTGGTGGCCGGGCACAGTCTGGCCGCCTACGAGGAACTCAGCGAAAGGCTCGCCCATGCGTGACGTGCTCCCGGAGATCATGCGGTGGTGGAGGTCGGGGCTCAGGTTCGGGCTGGCGACCGTGGTGAGCACGTTCAGCAGCGCGCCGCGCCCGCCGGGGGCGGCGATGGCGGTGCGCGGTGACGAGGTGGTGGGCAGCGTCTCCGGCGGATGCGTCGAGGGCGCGGTCTTCGAGCTGGCCTCCGAGGCCGACACGCCCGTCCTGCAGCGCTACGGGGTCAGCGACGACGACGCCTTCGCCGTCGGCCTGACCTGCGGCGGCATCATCGACATCCTGGTCGAGCCGGTCTCCATCGAGACCTTCCCCGAGCTGGGCGAGATCGCGGCGTCGGTCGAGGCCCACCACCCGGTCGCCGTCGCCACGATCGTCTCCGGGCCCGGCACGATGGGCGCCCGCCGGATCGTCTGGCCCGACCGCTCCTCGGGCACCCTGGGCCTCGACCGCCTCGACGAGGCCGTGGACGACGACGCCCGCGGCATGCTCGCCCAGGGCCTGACCGGCATCAGGCACTACGGCGGCCGCGGCGAGCGGCGGCTGGACGACCTGTCGGTGTTCGTCCAGTCGTTCGCGCCGCCGCCGCGCATGCTGGTGTTCGGCGCGATCGACTTCGCCGCGGCCGTCGCCCGGGTGGGCAAGTTCCTCGGCTACCACGTCACCGTCTGCGACGCGCGGCCGGTCTTCGCCACCGCCAAGCGCTTCCCGGAGGCCGACGAGGTGGTGGTCAAGTGGCCGCACGACTACCTGGCCTCGGTGCAGGTGGACGAGCGCACGGTGATCTGCGTGCTGACCCACGACCCCAAGTTCGACGTCCCGCTGCTGGAGGTGGCCCTGCGGACGCGGGCGGGCTACATCGGCGCCATGGGCTCGCGCCGTACGCACGAGGACCGGCTGGCCCGCCTGCGCGAGTCCGGGCTCACCGAGGCCGAGCTGGCCCGGCTGAGATCGCCGATCGGCCTCGACCTGGGCGCCCGCACCCCGGAGGAGACGGCCGTGTCGATCGCCGCCGAGCTGATCCAGCTCCGGTGGGGCGGCTCGGGCCGGCCGCTGTCGCAGACCGGCGGGCGCATCCACGGGGAGTCCTCGTGATCGCCGGGCTGCTGCTCGCCGCGGGGGAGGGCGCCCGGCTGGGCACGCCCAAGGCGCTCGTGGAGTTCGGCGGCGAACGGCTGGTCGACCGCGGGGTGCGGCTGCTGGAGGAGGGCGGCTGCCATCCGGTGGTGGTCGTGCTCGGCGCGGCCACGGCGCAGGTGCGCGGGGCGGTCAGCGTGCGCAACCCGGACTGGCGCACCGGTATGGGCTCCTCGCTGCGGACCGGGCTGGCCGCGCTGCCGCCGGAGGCCGAGGCCGTGGTGGTCGCGCTGGTGGACCAGCCCCTCGTACGGGCCGGCGCGGTGCGGGCCCTGGCGGAGTCGGGGGCCGGGCTGGCGGTGGCCACGTACGGCGGGCGGCGGGCGAACCCGGTGCTGATCGCCCGCGAGCACTTCGCCGGGGTGGCGGAGCTGGCGGTGGGCGACGTGGGGGCGCGGGCGTTCATGAAGGCGCACCCCGAGCTGGTCACCGAGGTCGCCTGCGACGAGCACGGCGACCCGGCCGACATCGACACGCCGCAGGACCTGGACCTGCTGAAAGACCGCTAGACGCGCGGCAGGACCCGGACCTGCTGGAAGGCCGTCAGAAGCGCAGGGAGGCGATGGCGGCGCGGTGGTCGCTGCCGGTGGCCGGCGCCACGCCCGCCTTGGTCGCCGTCATGCCCCTGAACAGGATGTGGTCGGGACGGGTGATCGGGAACTCGGCCGGCCAGGTGAAGCCGAACCCGTCGCCGGCCACGCTCTGGGCATCGGTCAGCGGCGGGGTCAGCCCGCGCATGCCCCGGTCGGTGGTGGCGGTGTTGAGGTCGCCGAGCAGCAGGACGCGCTTGCTGGGGTCGGCGTCGACGAGTTTGCGGGCGTGGGTCAGGGAGGCGTCGCGGGAGGCGGTGTGGCCGGGCCTGGCCGAGGCCAGGTGCATGACGTAGACGGTGACCTTGCCCTTGGGGGTGCTGACCACCGCGCGCAGCGCCCGCGGCCAGCCCATGCCGACGTCGAGCGGGCTGGTCTCGCTGAGCGGGTAGCGGCTCCACAGACCGACCGTGCTGACCGGGTAGTGGTAGCGGAACATCTTGTTGAGCTGCTTGGCCGCGGGCCCGCCGGGGGTCAGCTCCTGCGCGGCCAGCAGGTCGAGGTCTTCGGCGATGGCCTTGACCGCCTCGCCGGACGCGCTGTTGCGCACGCCGACGTTGACCGTGCCGACGGCCAGGTCGCTGGGGCCGCCGGGCGACGTGGCCAGCAGCGTCGAGCCGAACATCGCCGCCCACACCAGGCCGGGCGCCAGCGCCGCGAGCGCGGCCGCCCTCGACCGCGCCAGGACGGCGAGCAGCAGCAGCAGCGGAACCGCCAGCCCCATCCACGGGAGCAGGCTCTCCAGGACGGGCGTGAACCCGCCGAGCGCCGGGATCAGCGAATGCCCCGCCAGGGCCAGGGCGACCGCTGCGGAGACGACGACGACCACCCGGCTCAGCACCCGAACCAGGCTAGTGCTTCGCCGCGCGACACGCCGACACGCTAACCTGTGGACGTCGCAACGGAACATCATTCGGTTCATCGGGAGCCCGGCATGCGCATCGGTATGGCACTCAACTACTCGGGCGGTTTCAAGGAGACGGTCGCCGAGCTGGCCGACTACGAGAAGGCGGGCCTCGACATCGTCTTCGTGGCCGAGGCGTACAGCTTCGACGCCGTCAGCCAGATGGGGTACATCGCGGCCAAGACCGAGCGGGTGCAGATCGCCTCGGGCATCCTGCCGATCTACTCCCGCACGCCGACGCTGCTCGCCATGACCGCCGCGGGCATGGACTTCGTCTCCGACGGGCGCTTCACGCTGGGCATCGGGACGTCGGGCCCGCAGGTCATCGAGGGGTTCCACGGGGTGCCGTACACCGCGCCGATCGGGCGTACCCGGGAGGTCATCGAGATCTGCCGCAAGGTGTGGCGGCGCGAGCGGCTGGAGCACGCCGGCCGCAACTACAACGTGCCGCTGCCCGCCGGGGAGGGCGCCGGCCTGGGCAAGCCGCTGAAGATCATCAACCACCCGGTGCGCCCGCGCATCCCGATCGTGGTCGCCGCCATCGGCCCCAAGAACGTGGAGATGACCGCCGAGCTGGCCGAGGGCTGGGAGCCGATCTTCTACTACCCGGAGAAGGCCGCGCAGGTGTGGGGCCCGTCGCTGGCCGCGGGCAAGGCCAGGCGCGACCCCGAGCTGGGCGAGCTGGACGTGATCGCCCAGGCGACGCTGGCCATCGGCGACGACGCGGCCGGGCTGCGCGAGTTCGGCCGGCCGATGGCGGCCCTGTACATCGGCGGCATGGGCGCCAAGGGCAAGAACTTCTACAACGACCTGGCCAGGCGCTACGGCTACGAGAAGGAGGCCGAGCAGATCCAGGACCTCTACCTGGAGGGCAAGAAGGACGAGGCCGCCGCGCTGGTCCCGGCCGAGCTGCTGGAGAACATGTCGCTGATCGGCAGCGAGGGCTTCGTGCGCGACCGGATCGCGGCGCTGAAGGAGTCGGGGGTGACGACGCTCAACGTCGCGCCGCTCGGCCGTACGCACGAGGAGCGTGTCCGCCTGCTGGAGAAGGTCAAGGAGCTGGTCGCCTGATCCTCCGGGCTCCGGAAGGGGTGTGACGCACATCACAATGCCGAGCGGGAATATGCCCCGTTTCGCACGGTGTTGTACGTCCTCGTGAGGTTCTCTGTGGTTATCGTGCGGCTCGTCGAGCGTCTGCACGTGGATCTGTGCCGTCTGCACGGATCCCTCTGTCGCTGATCAGCGCGTCCCCGGACCCCCCTTCCTCACCTGCGTGCCCACCTTCGCTGTGGCATGCCTGACTTCCGGAGCCTTCCTCCCGTGAAGAGATTCACCTTCTCCCTTCAGCTTCTGCTCGGCCTCGCGGCCGGCATCGCCCTGGGGTTCGTCGCCAAGATCTGGGACGTGGCCTGGCTGGCCGAGACGCTGACCCAGGTCGGCAAGCTCTTCGTCCAGCTGCTCAAGCTGGCCGTGCCGCCGCTGGTGTTCACCGCCGTGCTGGTCAGCGTGGCCAACCTGCGCAACGTCAACGGCGCGGCCCGCCTGGCCTCCAAGACCCTGCTCTGGTTCCTGATCACCGCTTTCATCTCCGTCGCCTTCGCGATCGCGCTCGGCCTGATCATCAACCCGGGTCAGGGCGTCACCCTCGACACCGGCGCCGCCAAGGCCGTCGACATGGAGGGCGCCGGCACCTGGCTCGACTTCGTCACCGGCATCCTGCCCACCAACATCGTCACGGCCTTCACCGAGGTGAACGTCCTCCAGATCGTCTTCCTGGGTGTCGTCCTCGGCGCGGCGGCCCTGGCCGTGGGGGAGAAGGCGGAGCCGTTCCTCAACCTCAGCCGTTCGGTGCTCGAACTGGTGCAGAAGGCCCTGTGGTGGGTCATCCGCCTGGCCCCGATCGGCACCGCCGGCCTCATCGGCAAGGCCGTGTCCACCTACGGCTGGGACCTGCTGGCCCCGCTGGCCAAGTTCAGCGTCGGCGTGTACATCGGTTGCTTCATCGTCCTGCTGGCCGTCTACCCGACGCTGCTGGCGGTCTGGGGCAAGGTCAACCCGATCACGTTCTTCCGTAACGCCTGGCCCGCCATCGAGCTGGCCTTCGTCTCCCGTTCCTCGGTCGGCACGCTGCCCCTGACCCAGCGCGTCACCGTCGAGCGCAACGGCGTGGACCGCGACTACGCCTCCTTCGCGGTGCCCTTCGGCGCCACCACCAAGATGGACGGCTGCGCCTCGGTCTACCCGGCGCTCGCCGCGATCTTCGTGGCCCAGGTGTTCGGCGTGCACCTCGGCGTGGGGGACTACCTGCTGATCGCGTTCGTCTCGGTTGTCGGCTCGGCCGCCACCGCGGGCCTGACCGGCGCGATCGTCATGCTGACGCTCACGCTCAGCACGCTGGGCCTGCCGCTGGAAGGCGTCGGCCTGCTGCTCGCCATCGACCCGATCCTCGACATGATCCGCACCGCGACCAACGTCGCGGGCCAGATGGTCGTCCCGGTCCTGGTGGCCCGCTCGGAGGGCCGCCTGGACGAGGCGGTGTTCAACGCGCCGCCGCAGCCGCTCGACGACGCCCCCGCCGCGGTCCGCCCGTCGCGCGGCCCGGAGCCCGCGACGGCCTGACCGACGTCGCTTCGAGGGCGGGTGGCCGTACGGCCGCCCGCCCTCAGTCGTAGGTCAGCAGGTCTCCCGGCTGGCAGCCGAGGGCCTCGCACAGCCGGGTCAAGGTGGAGAAGCGGATGGCCTTGGCGTGGCCGTTCTTGAGTATCGACAGGTTCACGACGGTGATCTCGACCTGGTGCGACAGCTCGGTGAGCGTCATGCCGCGCTGGGCGAGCAGTTCGTCCAGGCGTACCCGGATGGTGCCTTCGGGCATCAGATCGTGGCCTCGACCTCGTCGAGCAGGACCACGCCCCGGCGGACGATCTCCGAGACCCCGAGCGCGCACAGGCCCGCGACGAGCCCTGCGAGCGGCGCGTCCGGCCGCAGGACGAAGGCCGGGCCGGTCGTCAGCAGCATGCCGGACAGTATGGCCTGCGCCGCCGTGCCGAGCACGGCCGACACGAGCGAACCGATGATCAGGATCCAGCCCAGCCGGCGCAGGTGTCCGGCCGTCACGGCGGAGAACAGCGCCCGGTCGCCCGACCGCGCCCTGCGCAACGCGCGGACCACGGTGTACAGCGAGAGCAGCCCGGTCGCCGTGGGCGGCGCCCAATGCAGGAGGTAGAGCAGGGCCGCCGCGGGCGAGGGTCCCCGCGGGCGGAGGGTCACGTCCGCCGCGGCACTGACGATCTCCACCCCCGGGACGGGGGCCACGGGCGGCGTGACGCCGGCGACGCGCAGCGGGACGCCGA
Source organism: Nonomuraea sp. NPDC047529 (assembly GCF_040642995.1). Classification (NCBI taxonomy): domain Bacteria; kingdom Bacillati; phylum Actinomycetota; class Actinomycetes; order Streptosporangiales; family Streptosporangiaceae; genus Nonomuraea; species Nonomuraea sp. NPDC047529. The sequence continues at coordinate 91,175 of NZ_JBEYTJ010000027.1, forward strand.
TGCCGTTGGCCGTGCCGAACACGGCGATCAGGACGGTGGCGCCCAGGGCGGTGAGCGCGCCCAGGCAGCCGAGGACGAGGCCGATGCTCAGCACGACCTCAAGCCGATGGATCCACTTCGTTGCCATAACGATAATCGTAAATAACGATATTCGTTATGTCGAGGGTGGCCGGCGCTGTGTGGCGCGGGGTGTGAAGTGTGGATCATGGGGCGGCGGGGGCCGGAGGGCCCTATGGTTGGTCGGAAATAACCCACTTTTCGAGTTTTTGGCGGGGATATGTCCGACGCTACGCCTTCGATGGTCGCCGACCGGTACCGGCTTGACGAGCTCATCGGCAGCGGTCCGATGGGTGAGGTGTGGCGGGCCTACGACACCCGCGCCGACTGGGTCGTGGCCGTGAAGATCCTGGGCGCGGGGGCGGCCGGCGAGGCCGCCAGGGAGGCGCTGAAGCAGCACGCCCAGGCGGTGGCCAGGGTGATCCACCCCAACGTGGCCATGGTCCTCGACGTGGGCGACCAGGACGGCGCCCCCTTCCTCGTGACCGAGTTCCTCACCGGGACCAGCCTGGGTGAGGACCTGGCGGCCGAGGGGCCCCTGCGGATCGTCGAGGTCTGCGACCTGGTCGGCCAGGCCGCCGCCGGGCTGGACGCCGCCCACCGCGCCGGGGTCTTCCACGGGCAGATCGACTCCGGCAGCTTCCGGCGGGCGGCCAGCGGGGTGCTGAAGGTCGTCGGGTTCGGGCTTCCGGACGAGGAGCCGTCCCAGGCCGAACGCCGCTACCTGGCCCCCGAACGGGCCTCCGGCCGTCCCGCCACGGCCGCCGCCGACCTGTACGCCCTCGGCGCCGTCTGCTACGAACTCCTCTGCGGCCGCCCGCCCGGTTCCACCCCTGACCTGCCGGTAACCGGCGTGCGCGCCCTCCCCGGCCAGACCCCCGGAACCACGGGCCCCGGCAGCGCGGCCCCCGGAAGCACGACCCCCGGGACTGCGGGTCCCGAGACTGCGGGCCCTGGAAGCGCGGCGCCTGGAAGCGCGGCGCCTGGAAACGCGGCGGCTGGAAACGCGGCACCTGGGAATGCGGGTCCTGGGGGTGCGGGTCCCGGGAGTGGCGGGCACGGCGTCGTCCCGCCCAGTGCGCTCCGGCCCGAGATCCCCGCCGAGCTGGACCGGCTCGTCCTCGCCATGCTCGCGCCCGACCCCGCCAGGCGTCCCTCCGGCGGCGAGGCCATCCGCCGGGCCCTGGCCGCCATCGCCCGCCCCGGCGCGGCCCCGGGCGCGGCCCCCGCTGCCGGAAGCGCCGCCGGAAGCCCTGTCGGCGCCCCGGCCGGCGCGCAGGCGGGACGGCCGGGCGACACCCAGGTGTACGACTTCAACGGCGTCCCGCGCGCCGGCGACACCGCCGTCTACGAGTCCGCCGACCTGGACCCCGCACCTCCGCGCACCGGCAACAAGCTGCTGGTCCAGATGGGGATCGCCGTCGCGGTCATCGCCGTCGTGACCGTCGGCATGGTGATGTGGCTGGGCTCCGGCAAGGAGACCCCGGCGGCCGAGCCGAGCGCGAGCACGTCGCCCACGGCCGTCCTGTCCCCGGCCATCACCTTCACCGCCGGCCCGGCCCCCGAGGAGCCCGACCCCACGCCCACCGACCTCACCCCGGGCGACATCGCCACCGGCCTGGTCCAGACCGTCGGCCCCAAGACGACCCTGAGCGCCGACCGGCCCCCGGCGGGCGGCTGGGACTACTGGCTGATCAAGTTCGACCAGACGCTGACCTCCCAGGAGGAGATCGGCGACATCGACCCCAAGGTCGCCGAGAAGGCCCACGACAAGCTCAGGAAGGCCGCCAGGAAGCTCCAGGAGGGCCAGTTCAAGCCCGCCCGCAACCAGATCGCCGACGTCTACGAGGACCTGCGCCACGCCCAGAGGAAGGGCGAGGCTCCCTCGTCAGGCCCGCTCGCCTCGTTCCTGAACGACTTCGCCCTCAACTGACCACCCGACCGCCCACACCCGACCAAGCCCTCCCCGACCGGGCCCTCCCCGCCTGGGCTCTCCCGGCCGGGCTCTCCCGAGCGGGCTCCTGATCGGGTTCCAGGCCGGGGTGGGGGAGGGGCGGGGGCGCGCGTACATTGGCGGGATGACCATCGACTACCCGGCGCGCCGCGCACGCCTGGCCGCGGCGCTGCCGGCGCACGAGGTGCCCGCGCTCCTCGTCACCTCCCCCGTCAACGTCCGCTACCTCACCGGGCTGGTCAGCTCGAACGCGGCCGTCCTGGTCAGGGCCGACGGCTCGGCGCTGCTGGCGACCGACAACCGCTACATCGACATGACCCGCGCCCTGGACGTCACCGCGGTCGAGGCCCCCGACGTGGCCGGCAGGCTCGCCGAGCCGGGCGCGGGCATCGAGGCCGCCGCCATGAGCGTGGCCACCTTCCGCCGCCTGAACGCGGGTCTGAACGCGGGCGGAGGCGAGGGCGGGGGCCTGGTGCCGCTCGGCCCGCTGGTCGAGGAGCTGCGCGCGGTCAAGGACGAGGCGGAGCTGGAGCTCATCCGCACCGCCTGCGCCCTGACCGACCAGGCCTTCGCCGACGTGCTCCCGCTGATCGCGCCGGGCCTCACCGAACGCGCCGTGGCCCGCCTGCTCGACAACCGCATGACCGAGCTGGGCGCCGACAAGCCCGCGTTCGACACGATCGTCGCCGCCGGCGAGAACGGCGCGATCCCGCACCACGCCCCCACCGACCGCGAGCTGCGCGCCGGCGACCTGGTCACCATGGACTTCGGCGCCCGATACCACGGCTACCACGCCGACATGACCAGGACGGTCTGCCTCGGCGAGCCCGCGGACTGGCAGCGCGACCTCTACGACCTGGTCAGACGCGCCCAGCGGGCCGGCCGCCACGCCCTGACCCCGGGAGCCGAGGCCAAGGACGTCGACGCCGCCGCCCGCGGCCTGATCGCGGCCGCCGGGCACGGCGACCACTTCCGGCACGGCCTGGGCCACGGCGTCGGCCTGGAGATCCACGAGGACCCGTTCCTGGGCCCCTCCAGGACCGGTAGACTAGAGGATCGAGTTCCGATCACCGTCGAGCCGGGGATCTACCTCCCCGAGCGGGGCGGGGTTCGCATCGAGGACACCCTCGTGACACGTGAGGGCGGTCCGGAACTTTTCACCAAGACGACCAAGGAGCTGCTCGTCCTTTAGAGCGGCCACACGCGGGAGAGAACGAGTGGCGACGACCAACGACCTCAAGAACGGCATGGTGCTGAAGCTCGAGGGCGGTGAGCTCTGGAGCGTTGTCGAGTTCCAGCACGTCAAGCCGGGCAAGGGCGGCGCGTTCGTGCGTACCAAGCTCAAGAACGTGCTCTCCGGCAAGGTCGTCGACAAGACCTTCAACGCCGGCGTGAAGGTCGACGTGGCCAACGTCGACAAGCGCGAGATGCAGTACTCCTACAAGGACGGCGACGACTTCGTGTTCATGGACACCGAGACCTACGACATGGTCAACGTGCCCGCCCGCACCGTCGGCACCGCCGCCAACTACATGCTGGAGAACACCCTCGCCACGATCGCCTTCAACGAGGGCTCCGCGCTCTACGTCGACCTGGCCGCCGCCGTCGAGCTGACGATCTCCAACACCGAGCCCGGCCTGCAGGGCGACCGCTCGACCGGCGGCACCAAGCCCGCCACGCTGGAGACCGGCGCCGAGATCAAGGTGCCGCTGTTCATCACGACCGGCGAGAAGGTCAAGGTCGACACCCGTAGCGGCGAATACCTCGGCCGGGCCTGAGGTGTCTGCACGCGGCAAAGCACGCAGGCGCGCCCTTGACATTCTCTTCGAGGCCGAGCTGCGCTCGGAGGACCCGCTGCGGATCCTCGCCGAGCGCGTGGAGCGGCAGGAGCCGCCGGTCAACGAGTACACCTCGACCATCGTCGAGGGCGTCGCCCGCCACCACGCCCGCATCGACGAGCTGATCACCACCTACTCCGAGGGCTGGACGCTCGACCGCATGCCCGCGGTCGACCGCAACCTGCTGCGCGGTGGCACGTACGAGCTGCTGTGGGTGCCCGACGTGCCGGAGGGCGTGGTCATCAGCGAGTGGGTGCACCTGGCGGGTGAGCTGTCGACCGACGAGTCGCCGCAGTTCATCAACGGGCTGCTGGCCCGGTTCAAGCAACTCAAGCCAAGCCTCACCCTTTAGACAAAGGCCGCGAAGGCCGTTTTGAGGTACGTTCCACTCACGCGGCCCGTACGGCTCGCGAGAGACGAGGGAAGGCGCGCCGTCGTGGGGTCGGGCCGCCTTCCGGGCGAGGCCCCCGGCCTGTCCGCGGGCCCCGAGCCGGTCCGGGGAAGTGGCGCGTCACCAGCCGCGACGCGCCCTTTTCCGGCCCCCGTCCGCCCGTGGCAGCACGAGCTGATCGCCGCCGCCGCCCCCGGCACGTTCTTCACCACGTCCCACTACGACGGGCACGCCGCGGTGCTGGTGCGCCTGGCGGCCGTGGCGGCCGGCGAGCTGGCCGAGCTGCTGACCGACGCCTGGCGGCTGAGGGCGCCCAAGAGGGTGGCGGCGGCGTTCGACGGTCAGGTCCGGCCTGCGGGCGACGGCGCGTACGGCGTAGGCTGGGCCCGTCCGCACAGGGCGAGGGCCGCCCGCGGAGGAGAGAGAGGCGAGCCGACGTTGCGAGCAGAAGGCGTCACCACGAAGACCCCGGCGGTGCGCACCGCCGTCGTCTGGGGCGCGTTGCGCTCGGTGCTGGCCGAGCGGGCCCAGGCCGTCGGCCGTGACGCGCTCGACATCGTCGACGCCGGCGGGGGCACCGGAGGGTTCGCCGTGCCGCTGGCCGAGCTGGGCCACACCGTCACCGTCGTCGACCCCAGCCCCGACTCGCTGGCCGCGCTGGAGCGCCGGGCCAAGGAGAAGGGCGTGGGCGTGCGCGGCCTGCAGGGCGACACCGCCGACCTCGGCGACCTGCTCGACCGCGACAGCGCCGACCTGGTCCTGTGCCACAGTGTCCTGGAGTACGTCGACGACCCGACCGCCGCGCTGGCCGCCGTGGCCGGGCTGCTGCGTCCGGGCGGCGCCGTCAGCGTCCTGGCCGCCAACCCCGTCGCCAGCGCGATCCACCGGGCGCTGGCCGGGCAGTTCGACGAGGCGAGGGCCGTCCTGGCCGACCCGCGCGGCACGTGGGGCGACCGCGACCCCACGCCCAGGCGCTTCACCGCCGAGACCCTGTCGCAGCTGCTGACCGCCACGGGCTTCACCGTCGGCGCGGTCCACGGGGTGCGGGTCTTCGCCGACCTGGTGCCCAGCAGGCTCGTCGACGGCGAGCCCGGCGCGGCCGACGCGCTCGTGGCTCTGGAGCAGGCCGCCGCCGTCCACCCCGTGCTGCGGGACGTCGCCACGCAGGTGCACGTCCTCGGCCGCCGCCCCTAGTCTGGAACGTCTGTTCGGATAGACTCGACGGCGTGTCCCGCAAGCAGATCACAGGCATCGGCCCCGCGCCGCGGACCGGGGCCGATGACAGCGGCTGCCCGATTCTCCATGTCGACATGGATGCCTTCTTCGCCAGCGTCGAGTTGCTCGACCGGCCGGAGCTGCGGGGCCGCCCGGTGATCGTCGGCTCGCCGGCCGGGCGCGGCGTCGTGCTCAGCGCCACCTACGAGGCCAGGGCCGTCGGCGTCCACTCGGCGATGCCGATGAGCCGGGCGCGCCGGCTGTGCCCGCAGGCCACGATCATCCCGCCCAGCCACGGCAAGTACTCCGAGGTCTCCCGGGGCGTCATGGAGATCTTCCACTCGATCACCCCGCTGGTCGAGCCGATCGCCTCCGACGAGGCGTTCCTCGACGTCGGCGGCGCCCGGCGGCGGCTCGGCCCGCCCGCGGCGATCGCCGCCATGATCAGGGAACAGGTCCTCGACCGCTACGGCATCACCTGCTCGGTGGGGGTGGCCGGCAGCAAATTCGTGGCAAAGCTGGCCTCCAAGCAGTGCAAGCCCGACGGGTTGCTGGTGGTGCCCGAGGGCGAGGTGGTCGACTTCCTCCATCCGCTGCCGGTCTCGGCGCTGTGGGGCGTGGGGGAGCGTACCGAGCAGTCCCTCGTACGGCTCGGCATCCGCACGGTCGGCGACCTGGCCAGGGTGCCCCTGAACACGCTCCAGCGCGAGCTCGGGCAGGCCGTCGGCGGCCACCTGGCGACGCTGGCCTGGGGGCGCGACGAGCGTCCGGTGACCGCGCACGTGCCCGACAAGAGCATCGGCAACGAGGAGACCTTCGCGGCCGACGTCGACGACCCCGAGGTGATCCGGCGCGAGCTGTTGCGCCTGGCCGAGCGCGTGGCGGCCCGCATGCGTAAGGGCGGACACGTGGGCAGAACTGTGAGTGTGAAACTGCGCCGGGCCGATTTCACCACGATCACCAGGTCGCGCACCCTGCGGGAGCCGACCGACGTGGCCCAGGTGATCTACGCCACCGCCTGCGAGCTGTTCGAGGCCGCCGGTCTCCAGCGCGTGCGCCTGCGCCTGGTCGGGGTCCGGATGGAGAACCTCCGCCCGGCCGGCGAGGCCACCCACCAACTCGGTCTGGGCGAGCGCGAGACCGGCTGGCGCGAGGCCGAACAGGCGATGGACAAGGCGATCCGGAGATTTGGGCCCGATGCGGTGCTCCCGGCGTCGCTGGTACGTGGCAAGCTTGATGAAATAGAGACATGACGCCCATGTCCTACTTGATCGGTCAGTCGGGTAGGAGAAGGATGTCGCGATTTTGGGGAGAGGGGTGAGAGATGGTCCACAATGGAGCCATGACGTCACCTCCGGTTTGGTCTGCGTTGGACGTTTGCTTTCGCCTACGTCTACAGCCTCGTATTCTGGGGATAACCGACCGCGAGGTTCGGACACCCCGTGTCGTCCGTTGCCGTCTTCCCCGTCCTGGGGCTGTCCTTGGGAGGCGCCGTGCCGCTCTCTGAGCACGAGCAGCGCTTGCTCGACCAGATCGAGCAGGCCCTCTACGCCGAGGACCCGAAGTGGGCCAACACCGTACGGATCAGTGACCCGCGCAGCCATTACAAGCGTCGCCTGATCAAAGCCTCCATCGGCTTTGCCCTCGGCGTCGTCATCATGATGGTCGGCGTGGTCATGAGTCAGATCCCGCTCGGCGTCGGCGGTTTCGTGGTCATGCTCGCCGCGTGTCTGTGGGGTCTGTCCAGCTGGAAGCGCATGAACGGATTCGGCGACTCCCCGCCGGCTCCGGGCGCGGGCGCCCCGGGCAGGCAGCCCCGGCGCGCCAACCGGGGCACCTTCATGGAGCGCATGGAGGAGCGCTGGCGCCGTCGTCACGACGAGCGCTGATCGCCTCCGCGAACCTCCGGGCACAGACGAACGTGCGGCCGTTCCCCTTCCGGGGAGCGACCGCACGTCCGGTCCTGGACGAGCGGTTCAAGCGCCCTTCGACGCCGCCGTCCGCCGCAGCCTGATGTTCTCCAGCAGGTCGAACCCGTCGAGCAGGCGCTCGCCCAGCGCCCGCAGCCGCCGCAGCGTCGAGGGCGGCAGCAGCACCGCCCGGATCCGCCGTCCCCGCGACACCGTCGCCGCCAGGGCCTGCCGCACCTTGCGCAGGTCCTTTCTCATGGGCCCGATCGTGCCCGGGTCCCTGGCGAACAGCACCCGCTCGACCGTCGTCGCGATGGCCGTCATGGCCGCCGTCGAGTCGGCGTCGAACTCGTACTGCTCGCTCAGCCGCCTGGCCAGCGCCCTCGGGGTCTCGCTGACGCCGCGGGCCATGCCGTAGTCGTGGAGCACGTCGTCCAGTTCGGCCCACACGGCCGCGATCGACGGGTGGTGAGCGGTCGCGATCCTGGCCGTCAGATCGTCGGCCGGTCGCGAGACCTTCCAGCCCAGTGCGCGCACCCGCCGGTTCCTGGTGAGCAGCCGCAGCGCCGCCGGGACGAGCAGGAGCAGCAGCAGCGCGCCCGCGCCGATGCCGATCTTGCCGATCAGCGGCATCGAGTCGTCCGGCGGCAGGCCGCCCGTCGCGATCAGGCCCTCACGGTCGAGCTCGCGCGGGTTGCGCCGGGTGGAGGGGTTGATCGGGTCGTCGGCGCCGGAGTCGGTCGCCCCGCTGGTCGGCGAGGTGGACGGCGTCGTCGAGGGCGCCGGCGGGACCGTGTAGTCCGGCACCCGCGCGCTGCCCTGCCCCAGCGACCCGGACGGCGTCGGCTCGAACGGCAGCCAGCCCACACCCTCGAAGTACAGCTCGGGCCAGGAGTGGGAGTCAGCCGTCGTGACCGTCCAGTTGTCGCCCGCCTTCGTGCCGCCGGTGTAGCCGATCGCCACCCGCGACGGGATGCCGACGATCCTGGCCAGCACCGCCATCGAGGCCGCGAACTGCTCGCAGTAGCCCGTACGGTCGCGCAGCAGGAAGTCCTGGAGCGCGGAGTTGCCGTGCCCCTGCGTCCTGAGGTCGTAGCGGAAGTCGCCGTCCTTGGTGAAGAACTGCTGGAGCTTCACCGCGGCCTCGTAGCTGGAGTTGGTCTGCGCCGTCAGCGAACGCGCCAGCCGGACGATCTCCGGCGGCAGGTTGTCCGGCAGCTTCAGGTACCGCCGGTCCACGCTCGGCTGGACGCCCTCCAGCGACTCCAGCAGCTCGGGCGTGGCGGCCGGCTCGCCGGTGGCGACCTCGTACTCCAGGCCGGCGGCCTCGTCGGGGATGGAGAAGACCATCAGCGTGGCGACGTCGGCGCGCCAGTCGCCGTCCACCCGGATCTGCCGCGGCGGGTACGGAAGCGGCAGGAACTGCAGCTTCTCGATCTCGTCGCTCATCCGGATCCTGGTCACCACGTTGGTGACCTTCGTGCTCGCGCTCAGCCCGGGAGGCGGCGGCAGCGGGCCGTTCTCCGTCCTGTTGTCCGGCGAGCCCTCCGGCTTGGTCATGCCGAACTGCTGGCCGTCGAAGGTGTCCAGCGCGTAGATCCGCAGATACCTGGGCTTGTCGTCGTTGTTGTTGTAGGTGAGCACCACGCGCCGCTCGGGCAGTTCGAGCTGGCCCCTCAGGCTGGCGATCGGGTTCGCGATGCTGATCGAGTTGCCCTTGCCGCCCCCGCGTCCGCCCACGCCGAACTGGAAGAAGGAGACCGGCTCCATCACCGGCAGCGCGGCGGGCAGCAGGATGGCCAGCGCGATGGCGGCGAACCCGATGCGCTTGCCCGACAACCTCAGGCCGCTCGTGTCGGCCCTGGCGCCGTCGTTGTCCGGGCGCGGCCCGGTCGCCACCCGGGTCCGGCGGACGAGCACCGCCCGGCCCCAGTGCCCCACCCGCTCGCGGCCGTCGGCGATCAGCAGGCTGACGAAGCCGAGCGCGGCGATGATGAAGGCGGGCCAGCTGATCGGCTCGGCCAGGATCGTCGCCGGGACGGTGGCCAGCGCCAGCAGCGGCAGCCCGGCCAGCGCCGCCCGCCGCAGCCGCGCGGCGAGCAGGTCCACGGCGACGGCGATGACGCCCACGCCGCCCGCGGTCAGCAGCGTGATGCCGTCCGTGGGCGGTACGGGAGCGGCGTAGCGCTGGATGTCGGCCCAGCCGACGCCGAGCAGCCTGCCCAGCTCCCACACCGACTCCTTGGTCGGGACCACCAGCGCCCACGCCTTGCCGGAGGCGAAGACCACGGTCAGGAAGATCCACAGCGCGGCCAGCCCCACCAGCGGCGCGGCCCAGGCGGGCAGCGACAGGCGGGAGCTGAACAGCCCGGCGGCCGTCACGGCCAGCACCGCGCCGAGGGACGTCCAGAACCAGGCGCCGCCCTGGAAGAGCGGATAGAGCAGGATCGCCGCGGCGAACGCGGCCACGCCCGAGGCGCCCGTCAGCCTCATGCCGCACCTCCCGTGGGGTTGAGCGCGTACCTGCCACGGTTGGCGGCGTCCGGCCAGACCGAGGCGATGGAGGTGCCGGCGGGCAGGCGGACGATCCGCCAGCCGTAGCCGGCCAGCACGCCCTGCACGGCGTCGAAGTTCTCGTGCGAGCCCCGGCCGGCGCCCTCCCAGGTGCCGGCGTCCAGCAGGACCGCGACGCCGGTGACGCCGCTGTGCCGTAACCGGGCCAATTCCCTGGCCTCCTCGGGGTCGAGCGCGCCGAGCACGGCCACGATCAGGCCGTCGCCGCCGCCCTGGCGCAGGGCCGAGACGCCCATCTCCAGCGAGCGGGCCGAGCTGTGCCGCACCACGGCGAGCGTGTCGAGCAGCGAGTGGCTGAGCCCCTGGTCCGTCAGGTGCTCGGCGCCCTGGTCGGTGACCAGCCGCAGGCCCAGCCCCTCGTGGGCGAGGTGCACGCCGATCGAGGCCGCGGCCGAGACCGCCACCTCGAAGGAGGAACGCGGGCCCTCGCCGCGGTGGGCGTGCCTGCGGGTGTCGAGCAGGAGCGCGCCGCGGCTCTGCCACTGCTGCTCCTCGCGGCGCACCATCAGCTCGCCGTACCGGGCGGTCGAGCGCCAGTGCACCCGGCGCAGGTCGTCGCCCTGCCGGTACTCGCGCGGCGCCACGTCGTCGTCGCCCGCGGCGGCCACGCTCCTGGTACGGCTGTCGCCACCGCCCGTCCACTCGCCCGACAGCCGTACGTGCGGCAACGCCACGACCTGCGGCGTCACCACGAGCGTGTCGCTGATCGTGAACGCCCGGGTCAGCTCCACCAGCCCGAACGGGTCGGCGATGCGCACCGACAGCGGCCCGATCGTGTACCTGCCGCGCAGGTCGGACCGGACCCGGTAGTCGATCTCGCGCACGCCCTTGGACTCGACCCGGTCGAGCACGAACCGCGGCCGCACGCCCAGCGCGTACGGCACGGTGTCCTCGATCAGCAGCAGCCCGGTCGGCAGCCTGGTCACGTTCTCCAGGCGCAACGTCACCGTGGCCTCCCCGCCCACCTCCGCCCGGGGCGGGTCCAGCCTCCGCGCGCAGCTCAGCCGGTACCTGGTACGTGCCACCACCAGCGCAGCCAGCAGCGGCAGCGCGGTGACCAGCACGCCGATCCTGAACAGGTCGTTCTCGCCCAGGAGCAGGGCCATCAGCAGCGCCGCGATCCCCGAGGCCAGGAACGACCTGCCGCGGGAGGTCAGCGCCCGCAGTCCGGCCCTCACGACGCTCGCGTCTCCGGCACCGGCACACGCCTGACGAGGTCGGTCACCACCTGCTCGGGCAGGCGGCGCTGGCCCTGGGCCTCGACGCTGGGCAGCAGCCGGTGCGCGAGCACGGGCACCGCCAGGTCCTGGAGGTCGTCGGGGATGACGTAGTCGCGCCCGGCCAGCGCCGCGTGCGCCCTGGCCGCGCGGACGAGCTGCAGCGTGGACCGGGGCGAGGCGCCCAGCCGCAGGTCGGGGGAGTGGCGGGTGGCCACGACGAGGTCGATGGCGTACTTCTTGACCGGCTGCGAGACGTACACGCCGCGCACGGCCTCGATCAGGGCGCGCACCTCGGCGGTCGTGGCGACCGGCTCCAGCTTGTCCAGCGGCGAGGTGCTGCCGTGCACATCGAGCATCTCCAGCTCGGCCGTCGGCTCCGGGTAGCCCATGGCGACCCTGGCGGTGAACCGGTCGCGCTGGGCCTCGGGGAGGGGATAGGTGCCCTCCATCTCGATGGGGTTCTGGGTGGCGATCACCATGAAGGGGGCGTCAAGGGGGTACGTCACGCCGTCCACCGTGACCTGGTGCTCCTCCATGCACTCCAGCAACGCCGACTGGGTCTTGGGCGAGGCGCGGTTGATCTCGTCGCCCACGACGATGTTGGCGAACACCGGGCCGGGCTTGAACTCGAACTCACGCGTCTGCTGGTTGTAGGCGCTGACGCCGGTGATGTCACTGGGCAACAGGTCGGGCGTGAACTGCACGCGGCGCACCGGGCAGTCGATGGACCGCGCCAGCGCCTTGGCGAGCATCGTCTTGCCGACGCCCGGCACGTCCTCGATCAAAAGGTGGCCTTCGGCGAGCAGGACGGTCAGCGTGAGGCGGACGGCGTCGCTCTTTCCCTCGATCACCGACTCGATGGCCTGCCGGATGCGGTGGGCGGTGGAGACCAGCTCGTCGAGCTGGGGAGGGACGTCATGGGTTAGTGCCACCAGGCCTCCATAGTGCGACGGCTGTCCCGCACTGTGCCATTACGGGAGCCATGCCATTCCTTTTCCATTGTCTGTACGACCCTACGACGCTGTGGGTTCTTCAGCGACATTTGTGGATATTCCAGGAGACCTCGCTGATGTTCCTGTTCTTGTCGCATAGCAGTGCGAATCCCGTGACACTGTCCCCCTCGGCCGCCCCACTTTCCTCCACCCGGCCTTCGCGTCCGCTCGCGAGCCCCTATACCGCCGGACTTCGCAACCCTCGACACGCCCATGAGGGTTGCGCCGCCCCCCTGGCGCCCCCCACCCCGCTCCACCGCTCTGACCTGCGGTAACGCAACGGAAACGAATGGCGAAGACGGTTCAGATCAGTTGACGGTGGGGAGAAGTGGAGTATGGTGGTGCGCAGTGGAGGGCCCGGTGCGCCAGCGCTGAGCGCTTCGCTGAGGCACGGGAGGTGGCGCCGATGTTCCTCGGCACCCACCAACCGCGTCTTGACGACAAGGGACGGCTGTTCCTGCCGGCTAAGTACCGTGAGGAGCTGGCGGAGGGTCTTGTGATCACCAAAGGCCAGGAGCGATGCCTCTACGTCTTTCCAGTAGAGGAGTTCCAGCGCATTACCGAGGCTCTCAGCACCGCCCCGGTCACCGCCAAGGCGGTGCGTGACTACAGCCGCGTCTTCTTCGCCAGCGCGTCCGACGAGAAACCAGACAAGCAGGGACGCATCACGATCCCGCAGAGCCTGCGTCAATACGCCGGCCTCGACCGTGACTGCGTCGTCATCGGGGCCAACACCCGCCTGGAGATCTGGGACTCGCAGGCTTGGGACACCTATCTCAACGCGCAGGAGCAGGCGTTCGCCGATCTGTCGGAGGAGGTGCTGCCAGGGATCTTGTAGTGACCACGGTCGATCCGTCGGTGAGGTCGTTCGGCGAGGTCTCCACCCGCAACCACTGTCCGTCAACTGATGCACCTTCCCCGGTGTCAGAGGACGGACTCCACGAAGAGGGTGCGGATGGGGACCTGGCCGGACGGCGCCGGGTGGGGACCCAGGAATGACTGACGATTGACCGAATACGCGTCATCCGCGAGCAGGACGCGAGAGGGGGGTTGGAGATGGACGACAACGTAGGCACGAGCGGTCACGTTCCGGTGATGCTCGACCGCGTGCTGGAACTGCTGGGCCCGGCGCTGGCGGGGCCGGAGCCGGTCGTCGTCGACGCCAACCTCGGGCTGGGCGGCCACTCCGAGGCCCTGCTCGCCACCTTCCCCAAGCTGCACCTCATCGGGATCGACCGCGACCCGTTCGCGATCGACTTCTCCACCCGCAGGCTCGCCCCCTACGCCGGGCGCACCACGCTGGTCCACGCCTCCTCCGGCGACCTGGCGCAGATCGTCGCCGACGCCGGGCGTCCCGCCCTCGACGGCGTGCTGTTCGACCTCGGGGTCTCCTCGCCGCAGCTCGACGAGGCCGAGCGCGGCTTCGCCTACTCCTACGACGCCCCGCTCGACATGCGCATGGACACCGAGCAGGAGCTGACGGCCGAGCGCGTGGTCAACACCTATCCGGGCGCTGACCTGGTACGAATCCTGCGCGACTACGGCGAGGAACGTTTCGCGCCAAGGGTCGCGGGGCTTATCGTCAAGGAACGCGCCAAGGAGCCCATCACCTCCACCAAAAGACTTGCCGACATCGTGCGCGACGCGATCCCCGCGGCGACCAGGCGCACCGGCGGCAACCCCGCCAAGAGGACTTTCCAGGCGCTGCGCATCGAGGTCAACGCGGAGCTGTCCGCCCTGGAGGCGGCGCTGCCCGCGGCACTCGACGCGCTGGTGCTGGGTGGGCGGGTCGTCGTGCTCTCCTACCACTCCCTTGAGGACCGGCTCACCAAGCAGGCCCTCACGGCGCGAACCAAGGACACCAGCCCGCCGGGGCTGCCTGTCCCGCTACCGGCACACCAGCCGAGGTTCCGCCTGCTGACGAGGGGAGCCGAGCTCCCCAGCGATGAAGAGCTCGCCCGCAATCCGCGGGCGGCCTCGGCCCGGCTACGGGCGGCAGAGAGGATCCGCGTTGACGATTGAGCAGGAGACCGGCCGGGTCACGCCCGTCCGCCGTGCCGTGCCCAAGCCGGGCACGCGCAGGCCGGGCGCCTCGCACCAGACCAAGCCGCGGCCGCGTCCTGACACCGACGTCCGGCGGCCGGCCGCCGCGCGCCCCGGCGAGCCCGCCGCGTCCGCGCGCCGTCCCGCCGCGCGGCGACCCTCGACCAAGCGGCAGCGGGCGCCGTTCGTGCTGCTCGTCGTCGGATTGATGTGCGGTGGGCTGGTGAGCCTGCTGCTGCTCAACATCATGCTCAACCGCGACGCCATCACCGACGCCAAGCTGCGCGAGGAGATCGCGGCCGCCCAGCAGGAGAAGGAAGCGCTCCGGCTGGAGTACGAGCGCAAGATGCAGCCCCAGAACCTCGCGGACCGCGCCGAGGCGCAGGGCTACCACCTGGACAAGAACCTGCGGCCCTGGGACAAGGGCGAGCCGAGTGTCCCGGCGGTCCCGGAGCGGTGAGGGATTCAGGCGGCAGGGGACAGGGTCCCGGCCGCGGCGCAGGCGGCGCCGGCTCTCCTGGAGGGCCCGGCGCCGCTCGTCGTACGCCGGGCGGTCCGGGGCGGGCAGGGCGAGGAGGCTCTGCCCGTTCCGAGGGGGCGGGCCGCCCGGCGTCGCCGGACGACCCGCCGCGCAAGCGACCTCCGGACCCGTTCGACCTGCCGTTCGACGACGACCTGAGGGGGCGCCGGCCCCAGGACCCCGGCGACGACGCGCGAGACAGCGCCCGCCGCGACTCCGCGGGCGGCTCCCGCGGCCGGCAGCGCCGCGACGACGGCGACCGCGCGCGGCCCCGCGACGACGACGAGGGCACACGCTCGCGCCGCGACCCGGGCGACGGCCCCCGCCGCCGACCCCGCGACGACTCCGGCGGCTCCCGTGGCCGCGCCGCCTCCCAGGGGCGCGACGACGACGACCGCCCGCGCGGGCGCACCCCCCAGAGCCGCGACGACGACCGCCGGCGTGGCCGCGCTCCCCAGGGGCGCGAGGAGAACGACCGGGCGCGCGGACGCGCGTCCCAGGAACGGGACGAGGGCGCCAGGGGCAGGACGCCGCAGGAACGGCCGCGCAGGCGTGGCGACGGCCCCGGCCCCGACCAGGCCCGCGGCTCCAGAGCGGACCAGCCACGCGGCTCCCGGTCCGATCAGTCAGGCGGCTCCCGGCCGGAGCAGTCGCGCGGCTCCGGGCCCGGGCGGGCGCGGGGGGGCCGGCCCGGGGGGGGGCCGCCGGCCCGGGGGGGGGCGGGGCGGGGGGGGGGGGCGCGGGGGGGGGGGCCGGGGGGGGGGGGGGCGGCCCCGGCCGGACGCGCGGTTCCGCCTCCGGCCGGTCCCGCACGTCCGGGCTGGACCAGGCGCGGGGGCGTGAGCACGGCGTGCTGCGCCGGGGCGCGGACGTGCCGCCCCCCAGGGGCCCGCGCCGCCCGCCCACCCCGCCGCGCCCGCCGAGGCCCCCGCTGATCCTGCGCCTGGGCAGCCCGCGCAGGCGCATCAACATCGGCCTCATCGGCATGACGTTCGTCCTGTCGATCTTCGCCGGGCGGCTGATCCAGATGCAGGGCCTCGACTCCAAGGTCTACGAGGCCGCCGCGGTCGGCCAGCGCCAGCACGTCGAGGAGATCCCCGCCAAGCGCGGCGCGATCACCGACGTCAACGGCAACGCGCTGGCCCGTACGTCGGAGGCCCGCGAGGTGTCCATCGACCCCTCCAAGGTCCCGGCGGACGTCCGCGCCAACGTGGCCACGATCCTGGCCAGGCAGCTCGGCAAGACCGTGGAGGAGATGACCGCCAAGCTGTCCAGGACCGAGAGCCGCTACCAGCTCCTGGCCAGAGACGTCGACCCGGTCGTGGCCACGCGCCTGCTCCAGGCCCGCGTGCCCGCCCTCAGCACGAAGAAGACCTACCGCCGCGACTACCCGGCCGGCGACCTCGCCGGCAGCCTCATCGGCTTCGTCGGCGACGAGGGCAACGGCCTGGGCGGCATGGAACAGGCCAAGAACCGCATCCTGGCCGGCCGCGACGGCAAGCAGCGCGTCGAGACGGGCCGCGACGGCCTGCGCATCCCCATGACCAGCAGCGAGCGCACCGCGCCCGTCAACGGCCAGGACGTACGGCTGACCATCGACCGCGACATCCAGTGGGCCGCCCAGAAGTCGGTCGCCGACCAGGTGCGCGAGTCGGGCGCCAGCAGCGGCGCGGTCATCGTCATGGACGTGCGCACCGCCCAGATCGTCGCCATGGCCAACGCGCCCGAGCTCGACCTGGGCAACTGGCGCAGGGCCCCCGCGTCCTCCTACGTCAACAAGGCCGCCGCCGACGTGTTCGAGCCCGGCAGCACCAACAAGGTGATCACCGCCGCCGCCGCGCTGGAGGCCAAGGAGGTCACCCCCGACACGGTGTTCCAGGTGCCCGACAACATCAAGTGCGCCGACCGGGTGCTGCGTGACGCCCACCCCCACAAGCCCGAGGCGATGACGTTCCGGCAGGCCATGGCCCAGTCCAGCAACGTGGCCACGATCATGGCCGCCCGCAGGGTCGGCAGCGAGCGCCTGTACACGATGCTCAGGGCGTTCGGGTTCGGCACGACCCCGGCGGGCGGCGTGCCGAACGCCGAGGCGGGCCTGCTGCCCAACTACAAGAACTGGTCGGGCAGCCAGAGCTGCACGGTCGCCTACGGCCAGGGCGTGTCGGTGACCGCCCTGCAGACGGCCAGCGTCTACCAGACCATCGCCAACGGCGGCGTACGCGTCGATCCGCAGATCGTGGCGGGCACCACCGACGCGACCGGCAGGTTCGTCCCGGCTCCCGCGGGCAGGCAGACCAGAGTGGTGAGCGAGACGACCGCCAAGGAGATCACGACCATGCTGGAGACCGCGGTGAGCGCCGAGGGCACCGGCGCGCTGGCCGCCATCCCCGGTTACCGGGTGGCGGGCAAGACCGGCACGGCCGACCGCTACGACGCCGAGCTGGGCCGCTACGACGGCTACACGGCCTCCTTCGTCGGGTTCGCGCCCGCGGACGCGCCCCGGCTGGTGGTGCTCTCGGTGCTCCAGAACCCCAAGAACGGCCATTTCGGCGGCCAGCTCGCGGCCCCCGTGTTCAAGGATGTGATGACGTTCGCCATCAAGAGCAGGAAGATTCCTCCCACAGGCTCGGACGTGCCCCCGGTGCGTACGCGCGCGGGACAGTGAGCAGGGAAGGTACGCTCTCGCCGTGCGTCCCCCGTCGTCTATGCGTCCCAAGACCAGCCCGCCCCGTCCGCTGACCGGGCTCGCGACCATGCTCGACGCCGATTCCGGCACGTCGAGGTCACCTCACGCCGCCCTGACCGGCGTCACCATCGATTCCCGTGCCGTGCAGCGCGGCGATCTCTACGTGGCGCTGCCGGGCAACCGCGTGCACGGCGCGACCTTCGCCGCCGAGGCGATGGCGCGCGGAGCCGTGGCCGTCCTCACCGATCCGGCCGGGCGGGAGGCGTCCGTGGCC
The DNA here is from genome assembly GCF_040642995.1 of Nonomuraea sp. NPDC047529. Taxonomy (NCBI): domain Bacteria; kingdom Bacillati; phylum Actinomycetota; class Actinomycetes; order Streptosporangiales; family Streptosporangiaceae; genus Nonomuraea; species Nonomuraea sp. NPDC047529. The sequence goes on from NZ_JBEYTJ010000027.1 coordinate 108,849, forward strand.
ACCGGCCTGCCGGTGCTGATCGTGCCCGATCCGCGCGCGCTGCTCGGGCAGGTCTCCTCCTGGGTCTACGGCCAGCCGGCCCACGACATCCAGGTGATCGGGGTGACCGGCACCAGCGGCAAGTCCACCACCACGTTCATGCTGGAGGCCGGGCTGAAGGCGGCGGGCCACACGACGGGCCTGGTCGGCGGCGTCGAGATCCACGCCGGAGACATCGGCTTCGAGCCCACCCTGACCACGCCCGAGGCCCCGCAGCTGCACGCGCTGTTCGCGCTGATGCGCGAGCAGGGAGTCACCGCGGCCACCATGGAGGTCTCCAGCCACGCGCTGGCGCTCGGCCGGGTCGACGGCGTCTTCTACGACGTCGCGCTGTTCACCAACCTCTCCCAGGACCACCTCGACTTCCACAAGGACTTCGAGGACTACTTCGCCACCAAGGTCAGGCTGTTCCAGCCCGAGCTGAGCCGCGTCGGCGTGACCAACATCGACGACCCGCACGGCCGGGAGCTGCTGCACCGGGCCAAGGTGCCGATGACCACGTTCTCGGCGCTCGGCGACCCGGAGGCGGAGTGGCGGGCGCTGGAGGTCAGGCTAGGCGCCGACGGCAGCGCCTTCCGGGTGGCCGGCCCCGGCGGGGTCGAGGCCGACGCGCAGATCTCGCTGCCGGGGCCCTTCAACGTCGCCAACGCGCTCGGCGCGATCGTCTGCCTGGTGGAGTCGGGGGTGCCGCTCCAGACCGCCGTGCACGGCGTGGGGACCCTCACGGGGGTGCCCGGGCGCATGCAGCGCATCACCTCCGCCGAGGAGGAGTTCCAGGCGCTCGTCGACTACTCCCACAAGCCGGGCGCCGTGGAGTCGGTGCTGCGCTCGCTGCGGGAGGTGACCGCGGGCACGCTGACGATCGTCCTCGGCTGCGGCGGCGACCGCGACACCGGCAAACGCCCGCTCATGGGCGAGATCGCCGCCCGGCTGGCCGATGTGGCCATTTTCACCAACGACAACCCGCGCTCGGAGGATCCGCTCGCCATCCTGGCCGCGATGATGGAGGGAGCGCTCGGCGTTCCGCCCCGCGACCGCGCTCATGTGATCATTGAGCCCGACCGCGCGGCCGCGATCGACCTGGCCGTCGGCCGGGCCGGCCGCGGCGACGTGATCGTCGTGGCGGGCAAGGGTCACGAGCAGGGCCAGTACGTCTCAGGCGAAGTGATCCCGTTCGACGACCGCGAAGTGGTCGCCGAAGCGATCGACGCACGCAAGGAAAGCAGGAAGCACCGATGATCCCGTTGCCTCTGGCCAGGATCGCCGAGATAACCTCGGGCGCCCTGTCGGGCATGGCAGACCCCCGCGCCGTGGTGCGCGGGCCCGTAGTGATCGACTCACGCGCGGTGGAACCGGGATCGCTGTTCGTCGCCCTCGCCGGGGAGCGGGTCGACGGCCATGACTACGCCGCGCAGGCGATCCGGGCCGGAGCGGTGGCCGTCCTGGCCTCCAGGCCGGTCGACGCGCCGGCGGTGATCGTCCCCGACGCCGCGGCCGCGCTGGCCGAGCTGGCCGCCGCGCAGACCGCGGCGCTGCCCCAGGCCACCGTGATCGGCGTGACCGGCTCGGCCGGCAAGACCAGCACCAAGGACCTGCTGGCCAGGCTGGCCGGCCGGATGGGGCCGACCATCGCGCCGGTGGGCAGCTTCAACAACGAGCTCGGCCATCCGCTGACCGTGCTGCGCGCCGACGTCGACACCCGGTTCATGGTGCTCGAACTGGCCGCCCGCAACATCGGCCACATCAAGGACCTCACCCGCATCGCGCCGCCCAGGATCGGCGTGGTGCTCAACGTCGGCACCGCGCACCTCGGCGTGTTCGGCGGCAAGGAGGCCATCGCCAAGGCCAAGGGCGAGCTGGTGGAGGCGCTGCCGCGCACCGGCGTGGCGGTGCTCAACGCCGACGACCCGCTGGTGGCGGAGATGGCCTCGCGCACCGAGGCGCGGGTGACGTACTTCGGGCGCGGCGAGGGCGCGGCCATCCGGGCCGAGGAGGAGACGGTCGACGCGCGCGGGCGGGCCTCGTTCCTGTTGCGCACGCCGTCCGGGGCCGCGCCGGTCACGCTCCAGCTCTACGGCGCGCACGCCGTGGAGAACGCCCTGGCCGCCGCCGCCGCGGCCTACGAGCTGGGCCTGCCGGTCGCCACGATCGCCGAGGAGCTGTCGGAGGCCACGCCGCGCAGCCGCTGGCGGATGGAGGTCACCGACCGCCCCGACGGCGTCACGGTGGTCAACGACGCCTACAACGCCAACCCCGACTCGATGCGGGCCGCGTTCGACATGTTCGGCGTGATGGGACGCGAGCGGCGGCGGTACGCGGTCATCGCGGCCCTGCGCGAGCTGGGCGACGAGAGCGCGGCGCTCAACGCCGAGCTGGGGCGGCTGGCGGGCGGTTCGGGCCTGACGGGCCTGGTCGTCGTCGGGCCGGACGCGGGCCCGGTGCTGGAGGGCGCGAACGAGGCGGTGTCGGCCGCCGCGGGACCGCCGGGTGGCGGAGGGCCATATGCTCCCCAGATGACCCGGATCGTACACGTCCCTGACGCCGAGGCAGCGGCGGCCGCACTGGCCGGCCTGCTGCGCCCCGGCGACGCGGTGCTCGTCAAGGGCCCCCGCGCGATGGGCCTGGAACGCACGGCGGAGCTCCTTCTCGGAGGTGCCGCTCAGTGATCAACATCGTCATCGCCGGCGCGGTGGGCCTGGTCCTGTCGATGCTGGGGACCCCCTTGGCGATCAGGCTGTTCTCCCGGCGCGGCTACGGCCAGGAGATCCGCGAGGAGGGCGTGCAGGCCCACCTCGGCAAGCGGGGCACCCCCACCATGGGCGGCATCGTCTTCGTGCTGGCCGCGCTGCTGGCCTACGGCGGTTCCCATCTGGCCACGCTCACGCCGCCGACGGTGTCGGGCATGCTCGTGCTGTTCCTGATGACCGGCCTCGGCGCGGTCGGGTTCCTCGACGACTTCATCAAGATCTACAAGCAGCGCAGCCTGGGCCTGCGCAGCGGCGCCAAGGCCCTCGGCCAGCTCGTCGTCGGCGCCGTGTTCGCCGTGCTGATCACCCGCCAGCCCAACGTCTACGGCATCACCCCCGCCGAGACCCGGCTGTCGTTCCTGCGCGACATCGGCCCCTCGATCGGCATCGTCGGCTTCACCATCTGGGTGCTGTTCATGATCGTCGGATTCTCCAACGCCGTGAACCTCACCGACGGCCTCGACGGCCTGGCCAGCGGCGCGACCGGCGTCGTGCTCGGCGCGTACGTGCTGATCGGCAACTGGCAGCTGCGCAACAACTGCATCGACCAGCTCGGCCCCAACTGCTACTGGGTGCGAGATCCACTCGACCTGTCGGTGGTGGCCGCCGCCGTGCTGGGGGCGCTGGTCGGGTTCCTGTGGTGGAACGCGCCGCCGGCGAAGATCTTCATGGGCGACACCGGCTCGCTGGCCCTGGGCGGCGTGCTGGCCGGGCTGGCCATCGCCACCCGCACGCAGCTCCTGCTGATCATCCTGGCCGGGCTGTGCGTGATCATCACGGCGTCCGTCATCATCCAGGTCGGGTTCTTCAAGATGACCGGTAAACGGGTGTTCAGGATGGCGCCGCTGCAACACCACTTCGAGCTGAAGGGCTGGGCCGAGACCACGATCGTGGTGCGGTTCTGGCTGATCGCCGGGCTCTGCGCGGCGCTCGGGCTCGGGCTGTTCTACGTCGAGTGGATGCCCAAGTCATGACGGTCACGTGCGTGGCCGGGCTCGGCGTCTCCGGCACCGCGGTGGCCGAGGTGCTGGCCGAGCGCGGCGAGCGGGTCGTGGTCGTGGAGGCCGTGGAGGGCGAGCGGCAGCTCGCCGCCGCGGCCGCCCTGGCCAGGGCCGGGGTCGAGACCAGGTTCGGCGAGATGGCCCTGCCCGAGGGCGTGACCAGGCTCGTCACCACGGGCTGGGCGCCGCACCACCCGCTGATCGCCGCCGCGCTGGCCGCCGGCGTCGAGGTCGTGGGGGAGGTGGAGCTGGCCTGGCGGCTGCGCCCGCCGCACGCGGCCCCCTGGCTCGCGCTGACCGGCACCAACGGCAAGACCACCGCCGTACGCATGCTCACCTCGATCCTGGTGGCCGCCGGGCGCAACGCCCTGGCCGTGGGGAACGTGGGCGTCCCGGTCGTACGCGCCGTCGCCGAGCCGTACGACGCCCTGGCCGTCGAGCTGTCCAGCTTCCAGCTCCACTGGTCCAGCACCCTGGCCCCGCACGCGGCGGCGATCCTCAACATCGCCCCCGACCACCTCGACTGGCACGGCTCGATGGCCGAGTACGCCGCCGCCAAGGGCCGCATCTACGAACGCGCCGGCACCGTGATCTACAACGCCGACGACCCCGAGTGCGCCCGCCTGGCCGAGCCCTACGAGGGCGCCGTCGGCTTCACGCTGCGGGTGCCGCGCAGCGGCCAGATCGGCGTGGTCGAGGACCTGCTGGTCGACCGGGCGTTCGTGGACGACCCGGTGGAGGCGGCCGAAGAGCTGGCCACGCTGGCCGACATCCGGCCCCTGGCCCCCCACAACGTGGCCGACGCCCTGGCCGCCGCCGCCCTGGCCCGCTCGCTCGGCGTCCCGTCGGAGGCCGTACGCCTGGGGCTGCGCGCCTTCAAGCCCGACCCCCACCGCCTGTCCCACGTCGACCGGGTCGGCGACGTCGACTACGTCGACGACTCCAAGGCCACCAACCCGCACGCCGCCGCCGCCGCGCTGAGCGCCTACCCGTCGATCGTGTGGGTGGCCGGCGGTCAGCTCAAGGGCGCCGACGTCGACGACCTGGTCCGGCGGGCCGCGCCCCGGTTGCGCGGCGCGGTGCTGCTGGGCGCCGACCGCGCGGCGATCGCCGAAGCACTCGCGCGACACGCGCCGAATGTCCCCGTCGTGGACATCCCGGGCCAAGACACTGGTGTGATGGACACCGTCGTCACCGAAGCCGCGCGCCTGGCCTCGCCGGGGGACACCGTGCTGCTCTCCCCCGCGGGCGCCTCACTCGACATGTTCCCCGGCTACCCGGCGCGAGGGGAGGCCTTCGCCCGTGCCGTCCACGAGCTGAGGCGGCGGCGTGAGCAGTAGCACCGGGACCGCCGGCACCCGTCCGGCCGCGGGTCAGGGCAAGGCGCAGGAGAGCCCGGCGAGCTGGTTCCGCGAGCAGCGCGCCGTGCTGAAGGAACTGCTCGACAAGCCCCTGACGACCTACTACCTGATCATCATGTGCAGCGCGCTGCTGCTCGCGCTCGGGCTGATGATGGTGCTGTCGGCCTCCGCGATCGAGGCGCAGCAGAAGACCGGCAACCCGTTCTCGTGGTTCATCAAGCAGTCGCTGTCGGCCGGCGTCGGCGTGCCGGTGATGTACGCCTGCTCGCGCCTGCCGCCGAAGTTCTTCCGCTGGGCGGGCTACCCGCTCATGGCGCTGGCGGTGCTGGCACTGGTCATGGTGCTGTTCATCGGCGAGTCCGAGCTGGGCGCGCAGCGGTGGATCTACCTCGGCCCGTTCACCCTCCAGCCGTCCGAGCCGGCCAAGCTGGCGCTCGTGCTGTGGGGGGCCGACCTGCTGGCCAGACGGGCCAGGCAGGGCCGGATCGAGTGGCGGCAGATGCTGATCCCGCTCATGCCCGGCACCGCGATCCTGGTCGTCATGGTCCTGCTCGGCCGCGACCTCGGCACCACCCTCGTGCTCTTCATGATCTTCCTGGCGCTGCTGTGGGTGGTGGGGGCGCCGGTCAAGCTGTTCGGCGGCATCCTCGCGCTGGCGGTGCTGGCCGCGGTCATCATGATCAAGGTCGAGCCCTACCGGATGAAGCGCATCGGGGCCTTCCTCGACCCGTGGGCCGACGCCCAGGGCGCCGGCTACCAGGCCGTCCAGGGGCAGATCGCGATGGGCTCGGGCGGCTGGTTCGGGCTCGGGCTCGGCAGCAGCCGCCAGAAGTGGAGCTGGCTGCCCCACGGCGAGAGCGACTTCATCTTCGCCATCCTCGGCGAGGAGCTGGGGCTGATGGGCACGCTGATCGTGGTGGCGCTGTTCGGCCTGCTCGGCTACGCGGGGCTGCGGGTGGCGGTCCGGGTCAACGACGGCTTCGTACGCCTGGCCGCGGCCGCCATGGTGGCCTGGATCGTCGGGCAGGCGACCGTCAACATGGGCGCGGTGCTCGGCGTCCTGCCCATCACCGGAATCCCGCTGCCGCTGGTCTCCTACGGCGGATCGTCCCTGCTCCCCACGCTCGCGGCGCTGGGCATCCTGCTGTCGTTCGCCAAACGCGAGCCCGGCGCGCGCGAAGCCTTGGCCGCGCGTGGCCCCGGACCCGCCGCACGGGGCCTAAGCTGGCTTGGCCTGGGGGGTACGTCCAGAGGCCGAGTGAGACGTTAGGGAGTGACCGAGATGAGGGTGGTCCTCGCCGGTGGGGGGACGGCCGGGCACATCGAGCCCGCGCTCGCCCTTGCGGACGCGCTGCGCCATCTTGACCGGAGCGTCGGCATCACCTGCGTGGGCACCGAGCGCGGCCTGGAGACGCGGCTCGTGCCCGCCAGGGGCTACGATCTCGAACTGGTGCCGGCCGTGCCGCTGCCCAGGGCGATCACTCCCAGCCTGCTGACCGTGCCGGGCCGGCTGGCCGGGGCGATCAACGCCGTCTCCGGCGTGCTCGACCGGGTCGGCGCCGACATCCTGGTCGGCTTCGGCGGCTACGTCGCCACGCCGGCCTACCTGGCGGCCAAGCGCAAGGGCCTGCCGATCGTCGTCCACGAGGCCAACCCCCGTCCCGGCCTGGCCAACCGGCTGGGCGCCCGGCTGACCGACCACGTCTTCACCGGCTTCCCCGACGCCTCCCTGCCCAAGGCCGAGTTCATCGGCACCCCGCTGCGCCGCGAGATCGTCACGCTCGACCGGCTGTCCACCGGCGACAAGGCGCGCTCCTGGTTCGGGCTGGAGAACGACCGGCCCACGCTGCTGGTGTTCGGCGGCTCCCAGGGCGCCAGGTCGCTCAACGAGGCCGCGCTGGCCGCCGCGCCGGTGCTGCGCGGGGCCGGCATCCAGGTGCTCCACGTGCTCGGACTGAAGAACACCGTCGAGCACGAGCCGCCGCCCGGCGACCCTCAATACGTGCTGCTGCCCTACGTCGACCGCATGGACCTCGCCTACGCCGCCGCCGACGTCGCGCTGTGCCGCAGCGGGGCGCTCACCTGCGCCGAGCTGACGGCCGTGGGGCTGCCGGCCGCGTACGTGCCGCTGCCCCACGGCAACGGCGAGCAGACCGTCAACGCCGAGCGCGTCGTGCGGGGCGGCGGCGGCCTGATGGTCGACGACTCCGACCTGTCACCCGATTGGATCATCCAGAACGTGCTGCCCATCCTCCGCGACCCCGAGCGGGTCGTCGTCATGTCGGAGGCCGCCTCCCGACTGGGGCGCAAGGACGCCGATATCATGCTTGCCAGGAAAGTGTTGGAGATAGCCCGATGAGTCTCGTCAAGCTGGTCGATCCCGTAGCCGTCGAAGAGCTCGGCCGCGTGCACTTCATCGGCATCGGCGGTGCGGGCATGTCGGGCATCGCCCGCATCCTGCTCAAGCGCGGCGTCCGCGTCACCGGAAGCGACGCGCGCAGCTCCGAGCTGGTGACCGAGCTGCGCGAGCTGGGCGCGACCGTGCACATCGGGCACGCCGCCTCCCACATCCGCGACGTCGACACCGTGGTCGTCTCCACCGCCATCCGCGACTCCAACCCCGAGCTGGGCGAGGCGCTCAAGCAGGGCCTGCGGATCATCCCGCGGGCCGCCGCGCTGGCCTCGGTGATGGCCGGCCGCACCGGCGTGGCCATCGCCGGCACCCACGGCAAGACCACCACCACCTCCATGCTGACCGTGGCGCTGCAGAAGTGCGGCGCCGAGCCGTCCTACTGCGTGGGCGGCCAGCTCGTCACCACCGGGCTCGGCGCCGACGAGGGCACGGGCGGGGTGTTCGTGGCCGAGGCCGACGAGAGCGACGGCTCCTTCCTCATGCTGGCCCCCGACATCGCCGTGGTGACCAACGTCGAGGCCGACCACCTCGACAACTACGGCGACCCGCGCGCGGTGCACGACAGCTTCGCCCGCTTCGCCGACCGGGTGGGCTCGCTGCTCATCCTGTGCGCCGACGACCCGGGGGCCGCCGAGCTGGCCGGGCGGGCGCGCGAGCGCGGGCTGCGGGTCAGGACCTACGGCGAGAGCGGCGACGACTACCGGGTGACCGGCGTGCGGCCCGACGGCTTCGGCACGGTCTTCTCCATCGAGGGCAGGGGAGACGTGCGGCTGGCCGTCCCCGGGGCGCACAACGCCCTCAACGCCACCGCCGCCATCGCCGTGGCCGACGAGCTGGGGCTGGCCTTCGAGGACATCAGAGACGGCCTGGCGGCCTTCACGGGGGCCAAGCGGCGCTTCGAGGCCAAGGGCGAGGCGGGCGGCGTCGCGGTGTTCGACAGCTACGCCCACCACCCGACCGAGCTGGCCGCCGACCTGCGGGCCGCGCGCGACGTCGTGGCCTCCTACTCGGGCACGGGCCGGGTCATCGCGATCTTCCAGCCCCACCTCTACTCGCGCACCCGCTTCTTCGCCGACGACTTCGGCGCCGCGCTCGCGCTGGCCGACGAGGTCATCGTGCTCGACGTCTACGGCGCGCGGGAGGATCCCGAGCCCGGCGTGTCCGGCGCGATGGTGGCCGGGCGCGTGCCGCTGCCGGCCGAGCGGGTGGCCTACGCCCCCGACCGGGCGGCGGTGCCCGACCTGGTGGCCGGGCGGGCGCGTCCCGGCGACATCGTGCTCACGATGGGCGCGGGCGACGTGACCGAGCTCGGGCCGCAGCTCGTGGCGCGCCTGTCCTGAGCCGTACGGGCGTGGCGGGCGGGTGCCGGGCGGCCCGTGGCGTACGTTCGTAGCCGGCGTGCGAGGAGGGCGATGAAGGCGCGTAACGCGTTCCTGGTGCTGTTGACGGCCGGGGTGGTCGGCTCGGCCGCCTGGCTGGTGTTCTTCTCGCCGGTGCTGGGCGTGCGGTCGATCGAGATCGTGGGAAATCTCACAGTCACCAGCGAGCACATCAAGCAGCAGGCGGCCGTGCCCGACCTGCACCCGCTGGCCACGGTCGACCTGGCCGACGTCCAGACGCGGGTGCTCGGCATCCGGCAGCTCGCCACGGCGAAGGTCGACCGGGTGTGGCCCGGCACGCTCAAGATCGAGGTGGTCGAGCGCGAGCCCGTCGCCGCGATCCCCGCGGGCGGCCGGTTCGCGGTCGTCGACAAGCAGGGCGTGGTGATCGAGGTCAAGGACACGTTGCCGTTCATGCTGCCGTTGCTCAAGGTCGACCGGCCGGCGGCGGGCGATCCGGCCACCATGGCGGCGCTCCAGGTCGTCCAGGCGCTGCCGCCGGTGGTGGCGGGCAAGGTCCGGCAGGTGCGCGCCGCCTCGGCCGAGGGCGTGACGCTGGAGCTGTCCGACGGCCGGACCGTCCTGTGGGGCGGCGCCGACAGGCCGGAGGAGAAAGGCCGCATCCTGGTCTCGCTCCTGGGCCGCAAGGCCACCCTGTACGACGTCAGCTCTCCCGACGTCGTCACCTTGAAGTGATCACGAGTGTCAGGGTCTGGCAACTCCGTGGCAAGGGCATCGCGTGCCTGTGCGAGGTGGGGGTCGCGGCGTGAGAGCCTGTAGATCGGACCTTCGGAAGAGGAAGGCCCCGACCAGGCGCGACTTCGGAGCGAATCGGACAGCCCGCGACACGCCGGACGCGCTTGCGGCGCGGTTAGTTGACCCGCCTGGTAGGGGACTCCTACTGTCCGTATCAATCCTCAGGTTGACATAAATCTAAATCTCAACCTGAGGTTGAGAGTTACGAAAACTGAGAAAAAGCGGAGACGATCCGCACCGAAATGGCAAGTCAACGAGCGGAAAGGCCCCTCGTCGTGGCAGCACCGCAGAACTACCTCGCGGTCATCAAGGTCGTCGGCATCGGCGGCGGCGGAGTGAACGCCGTCAACCGGATGATCGAAGAGGGACTCAAGGGCGTCGAGTTCATCGCCATAAACACCGACGCCCAGGCGCTGCTGATGAGTGACGCCGATGTGAAACTCGACGTGGGCCGCGAGCTCACGCGCGGACTGGGCGCCGGAGCCAACCCCGACGTGGGGCGCAAGGCGGCCGAAGACCACCGTGAGGAGATCGAGGAGGTCCTCAAGGGGGCCGACATGGTCTTCGTCACGGCCGGCGAGGGCGGTGGCACGGGCACCGGCGGCGCGCCGGTCGTGGCCAACATCGCCCGGTCGCTCGGCGCGCTGACGATCGGCGTGGTGACCCGGCCCTTCAGCTTCGAGGGGCGGCGTCGCGCCTCGCAGGCAGAGGCCGGCATAGAGACACTGCGCGACGAGGTCGACACCCTCATCGTGATCCCCAACGACCGTCTGCTGTCGATCTCCGACCGGCAGGTGAGCGTGCTCGACGCGTTCAAGGCGGCCGACCAGGTGCTGCTGTCCGGTGTCCAGGGCATCACCGACCTGATCACCACGCCCGGCCTGATCAACCTCGACTTCGCCGACGTCAAGTCGGTCATGTCGGGCGCGGGCTCGGCGCTCATGGGCATCGGCCACGCGCGCGGCGACGACCGGTCGGTCGCCGCCGCCGAGATGGCGGTCTCAAGCCCGCTGCTGGAGGCGAGCATCGACGGCGCCCACGGCGTGCTGCTGTCGATCGCGGGCGGCTCCGACCTCGGCCTGTTCGAGATCAACGAGGCGGCCCAGCTCGTGTCGATGGCCGCCGCGCCCGACGCCAACATCATCTTCGGCACGGTCATCGACGACGCCCTCGGCGACGAGGTGCGGGTCACGGTGATCGCGGCGGGCTTCGACGACGTGCCGCCGCCGGTGGAGAAGCCGCTGCCCAGGCCCGCGGCCCGTCCGGCCGCGCAGCCCGCGGCGCCGGTGTCCTCCTCGGCCCTGCGGCCCGGCGTCCCGGCCTCGCCCAGCGTGAAGTCGGAGCCGCCCGCGCCGCGTCCTGAGCCGCGTCCCGAGCCGCGTGCCGAGCTTCGGTCGGAGCCCCGCCAGGAGTTCCGCGCCGAGCCCAGGCCGGAGGCGCGTCCCGAGCCGCGCCAGGAGTTCAGGCCGGAGCCCCGGCAGGAGTTCCGGCCGGAGGCGCGGCCCGAGCCGCGCGAGTTCAGGCCGGAGCCGCGTCCTGAGCCTCGCCTTGAGGCGCGTCCGGAGCCCGTGCGCCCGGTGGAGCCGGTCCAGCCCGCCGAGCCCGTCGCCGCCGCACTCGGCGACGACGAGCCGCAGGCCCCCGTCTCGATCCCGAGGCCCACGCCCGAACCGGCCAATCCGCCCACGCCCATCACCTCCCGCATGTCGGAGCCTCCCAAACGTCCTCGGGTGATCTTCGAGGAGCAGGAGGAGGAGCTCGACGTCCCCGACTTCCTCAAGTAGCTCACCACCCACCGCCGCTCCCCGCAGGCATACGGGAGCGGCGCCGTCGTGTGTGCCGGGAACCGACCCGCGGCACGGAAAGGGGGCCATCGTGGCGTACGGCGTACAGGCCGAACTGCGGGACGATGGAGGCAGGGAGAGGGAGACAGGCGTGCGAAGGGACGAGATCGCGGCCGGCCTCGCCGAGGTCGAGACCCGCATCGGCGAGGCCTGCCACGCGGTGGGCCGCGACCGCGGCGAGGTCACCATGATCGCGGTCACCAAGACCAGACCGGCCGACGACGTGCGCATCCTGTGCGAGCTGGGCGTGCGCGACGTCGGCGAGAACCGTGACCAGGAGGCCGCGTCCAAGGCGCACGAGCTGGCCGGCCTGCCGCTCACCTGGCACTTCGTGGGCCAGCTGCAGACCAACAAGGTGCGGTCCGTCGTCGGGTACGCCGACGTGATCCACTCGCTCGACCGCCTCCGGCTGCTGGAGGCGATCAGCAAGGAGGCCGTGCGGCAGGGCCGCAACGTCGGCTGCCTGATCCAGGTGGCGCTCGACGACGACCCCAGCAGGGGCGGCGCCCGGCCCGCCGACGTGCTCGCGCTGGCCGACGAGGTGGCGCTGGCCGAGGGCGTGTGGCTGGGCGGCGTCATGGCGGTCGCCCCGCTGGGGGAGGAGCCCGCCCGGGCCTTCGCCGTCCTGCGCGATGTCGCCACCCGCGTCCAGGAGCAGCATCCGCGGGCCACGATGGTCTCCGCGGGCATGAGCCAGGACCTCGACGAAGCGGTCGCGTACGGTGCGACACACGTGCGGATCGGTACGGCGTTGCTCGGTCGTCGCAGGCCCTTCGTCAGGTAATGTCCCCTCAAGTGGGTCTTCAGGCCCATGATCAAGTAGAGGTCGATCCGCGGTGAGCTCCAAGGGGGTACGGCTGCCGCCTCGGCCCCGGCGACGGGTCCGAGCGAGTGCGACCATGAGCAGGAGGACGACTTAGCGATGGCCGGCGCGATGCGCAAGATGGCGGTCTACCTCGGTCTCGTGGAGGACGACCGCTACGAGAGGTACGAGACCTACACCGACGAGTACGCCTACGACGACGATGTCCAGCGGACCGGCGAGGAACGGCCCGTGGCGGTCCAGGACCGCGACGAGGAGGCCGAATCCGGGGTCCCCGCGCCCAGGCCCGCCACGACGATCCTGGAGCGCCGTACGACCGACCTGGCGCGCATCACGACCCTCCATCCCCGGACCTACAACGAGGCCCGAACCATCGGAGAGCACTTCCGCGACGGCACCCCGGTCATCATGAATCTGACCGAAATGGTTGACAGCGACGCGAAGCGGCTCGTGGATTTCGCGGCAGGTCTGGTCTTCGGGCTACATGGAAGCATTGAACGTGTTACCAACAAGGTGTTCCTGTTGTCCCCTGCCAATGTCGAGGTGACCGCCGAGGACAAGGCCCGAATCGCGGAACGCGGGTTCTTCAATCAGAGTTAGAGTCTCTGTATGTCCATCGCACCCAACCGGGTCCACGCGCGGCCGGGAGGGCACACCAGAAGTGGAGGCGCGGCCGGGCCGTGGAGATCGTGAGTGGGATCTTGGTCGTAGTCCTGTCTCTGTATTTGGTTCTGCTCATCGGCAGGATGATCTTTGAGACGGTACAGGCGTTCGCCCGGCAGTGGCGGCCTTCCGGGGTCGTGCTGGTGCTGGCGGAGGCGACATACACCGCGACCGACCCGCCTCTCAAGTTCCTCCGCCGTTTCATTCCCCCGCTCCGGTTGGGTACGGTGGCCTTTGACCTAAGCTTCACTGTCCTGTTCATCGTCGTCCTGATCTTGATCCAGATCGCTGGGTCACTGGGCGGCCGGTGAGGCGGGCTGGTGGGGTGCCGGTCGTGATCCAACTCGTGTCCGCGCTGAAGTGATTCGGGTTCACCGTCCCTCCGGACAGACTCCAAGCGCGCCAAGGAGACCAAAAAATGCCGCTGACGCCCGCTGATGTGCGGAACAAGCAGTTCAGTACCACCCGGCTGCGGCCGGGCTACGACGAGGAGGAGGTCGATGCCTTCCTCGACGAGGTGGAGGCTGAGCTCGACCGCCTGATCCAAGAGAACGAGGAGCTACGCGCCAAACTGGCCGAGTGCCTGCGTGGGAAGGTGCCGGGCGGCATGGGCATGCCCATGGCCTCCGCCCCCGTCCAGGAGCAGCCCAAGCCGGAGATGATGGCGCCGCCGCAGCCGGAGCCCATGCGGGCCCCCGAGCCGCAGCCGATGCGAGCCCCCGAGCCGCAGCCCGTGGCCATGAGCATGCCTCCCGCCGAGGACAACATGGACACCGCGGCCCGCGTGCTGGCCCTCGCCCAGCAGACCGCCGACCAGGCGATCTCCGACGCCCGCCGGGAGGCGGACGAGACGGTGACCCGCGCCCGCCGTGAGGCCGACGAGATCCTCACCAAGGCCCGCCGCCAGGCCGAGCAGGTCATCGGCGACGCCCGTGCCCGCGCCGAGACGCTTGAGCGCGACGCGCAGGAGCGCCACCGCCAGGCGATGGGCTCGCTGGTGCAGACCCGCGACGAGCTCGAGCGCAAGGTCGAGGAACTGCGCAGCTTCGAGCGCGAGTACCGCAGCCGCCTCAAGCTCTACCTGGAGAACCAGCTCGCCGAGCTCAACGTCTCCGCCGAGGGCAGCGGTGGGTTCCCGGTCATGTCCGGTCCGCAGGGGCAGGCTCCCGCCATGTCGCACGCGGTTCCCCAGGGTGGCCAGCAGCCTCTTCCCGGTGGTCCCAACCCGTTCGGCGGCGAGGCTCCGCAGGGCGCCTTCCCCGGCAGCGACGGCCCGCACAACGACCGCCGGTAAAGTAACGGGTCACTAGGACCTGTCACTCGAAAGAGCCCCCTGTGATCCTTATCAGTGCTGGTTTGGTGCTCGCGGCGGTCGTGCTGCTGATCGCGGGCTTCGTACTGGCTAAGCCGTTCCTGATCATGTGGTCCATCGTGGTCAGCGTGCTGTCCGCGCTGTTCCTGGTGATCGGGGCGCTGCTGCGGCGTCACGAGCTGTTTCCCGGTGGTGGGCGGGCCGCTGCGCCGGCCACCCCTCCGGCCCCGCTCCCGCCGCCTGGCCTGCCGTACAACCAGACCGGTCCTGCCGGGCCCCAGCCGCGGCCACAGCCCCACCCGCACCCGCAGACGCCTCAGCGGACCGCCGTTCCGGCCTCCGCGCCTCGCCGCCCCGCGGCGAGCGGCATCTCGCCGGACGCGATCGTGCTGGTGATCCCGGGCCGCAGGAGATACCACGTGCCAGGCTGCCGCCAGCTGGCCGGACGGGATCACGAGGAGCTCACCCACGAGGAGGCACGCGAGGAGGGCTTCACGCCCTGCACGACGTGCCTTCCAGACGCAGCGCTCGGCGGACGGCAGTTGCCGCCTGCCGCCGACCCCGAGCCCGTCGTCACGCCCGGCCCCGGCGCCACCCCCTCCAAAGTGGCGGACAACCGGGCCGAGGCCTCCGCGGAGACCCGGGACCTGCGCCCGCCGGTCGCACCGCCGAAGCCCGACGCGAAGGCTTCCACCCCCACCCCGGAGCCCGCCGCCTCCCGCGAGGAGGGCACCACCGGGTGGTTCGGCCGTCCGGCCGCCGCCGCGCAGGCGGGCGACCAGGCCAACCCCTCTTCTTCCTCCTCCGCTGTCGCGCCTGACGCCGATGACGAGCAGGGGGACATCCAGACTTCGTACTTCCGGCCGCCGTCGGAGCGCGAGCGGCCCGCGCGTCCCTCCTCCGAGGACGACGCCAAGGGGGCGTCGGCCGCCGCTCAGAGCGCTTCCGCCTCGTCGAAGAGCCCTTCGGCTCCGGCCAAGAGCCCTTCGGCTCCGGCCAAGGAGGTGTCTGGGCCCGCCAAGGGATCCTCGGGTTCGGCTTCGGCCGAGGGCGAAGGCGCGGTCTCGGCGTCCAAGGGCGCGGCGCCGGCATCGAAGGGTGCAGGGCCGGCGTCCAAGGGCGCGGCTGCGGCGTCCGTCGAGCGGCCCGCGTCGGCGGGCAAGCCGGGAGCCGGTGCGGCTTCCTCGGGCGGGACGGGCGCCGATGCGGCGACTTCGGGCAAGTCGGTCGAGAGCGCGCCGGGCAAGCCGTCTACCGCGGCCCGGTCGTCGCCCACCGACCAGCCCGCACGACCCGCCGATTCACCCGCACGGCCCGCCGGTTCACCCGCACGGCCCGCCGACGGGCCTGCACGGCCTGCCGATTCGCCCGTACGGCCCGCAAAGCCTGCCGAACCGGCCGCGCGGCCTGCCGATGAGGACGATTCCTCGGATCCCGACACGGCTCCGCAGCCTCGGGTGACGGCCTCCGGGCTGCCCGTTCAGGCGGAACCCTCGGGTGGGGCTGCTGGGGCGTCCGAGCGGCCTTCTGGGGCTGCGCCGGCCTCTTCTGGTGGCCCTGCGGCCCCGAAGGCGGAGGGCGCCAAGCCGCCCACCGCCCCTGCGAAGGGCGGCTCGGCCGACGCCGGCAAGAAGGGCGAGGCGCCGGAGGGCGGCTCCGGAGACGGGCCCGCGCGAGCGGGTGAGCGTTCCGCGACGGTCAAGGTCATCGTCGGCACGCGCCGCTACCACGGCACCGCCTGCCCGCTGATCAGAGGCGCGGGGGACACGGGCGTGGAGACCATGACGGTCGCCGAGGCCGAGGCCGCCGGTCTCACCAGCTGCTCGGTGTGCCGGACCGATCGCGAAACGACCGACTAAAGAACTCCGCCGCTCCCGGCCCCGGCCCCGGCCCCGCTCCCGGCCCGGAAGGCTCTCCAGGAGACCGGGGTCGGGGGTGACTGGCGAAGGGGCCGTCCGCGAGGTCAGGGGCCCCAGAGGCCAGGGGAGCCGGCGGCTAGGAGCCCCGGAGGTCAGGGGTCCAGGGGGCAGGGGCTCTGGTGAGGGGCTCCTGGTCAGGGCGCCCGGAGGTCAGGGGGAGTAGGTGGGGGAGCCAGGGGTGGAGGGTGTGGTCGGTTCGGAGGGCTGTGGCCAGCCAGTGACGTTGGGTGTCGTTCATTAGGGGCAGGACGGTGGCGAAGTCGATCTCGTCCTTCGGGCGGCGATCCTTGGACTTGTAGAGCAGTTGCACTTCCGGGACGACGTACCGGAAGCCGTCCCGCCCGATGGTCAGGTCTGTCAAGGGACGGTGGATGCGCGGGTCGCGCCGGTAGATCCATTCGTCTTCCGCGGACTCGTCGAGCATGAGCTGGAAACGCCAGGGGCCGCCGGGGTGTTCGCGTACCCAGATGTCGTGGGCGGAGCCGGGGAGCGGTTCGTCCACGGGCCAGGGGCTGAGGGTGCCGGGGGTGATCGCGGCGTGGACGTCCCAGCCGGTCAGGAGGCGCCGGGCGGCGAGCTGGTCGCGGCGCAGGAGGGCGATGTCGACGTCCGCGTGCTCGCGGTAGGCGCGTCCGGCGGTCAGTTCCAGCGCGTGGCCGCCGGCCACCCACCAGGGCGCGGCCAGTCCGCGCATCAGCGCGACGACCTCGTCCAGGGGCAGGGCCTCCCACGGGCCCCACGGGGTCTCGATCCTCGTCATACGACCGATTGTCGCCGTTTCAGGGGGAGGCCCGGAGGGCCCCCGCGTCGGAGCGGGGGCCAGGGCGGCGCGGTGTCAGGCGCGGCGGAGGTGGAAGGTCAGGCCCAGGTCCTCGTCGTGGTGGGCCGGGAGGTCTTCCCCGGGCCCCTCGGTGAGGGACGTGGCCAGCACCTCGTCGGCGACCGTTCCGCCGTCGGCGCGCAGGGCGGCGGCCAGGTCGGGGGAGGAGGCGGTCCACCACAGGTCGATGCGGTCGGTGATCGACAGGCCGGAGGACTTGCGGGCCTCCTGGACCAGGCGGATCACCTCGCGCAGCAGGCCCGCGCGGCGCAGCTCGTCGGACAGCTCCAGGTCGAGGGCGACGGTCTCGCCGGTGCCGGTGCCGATGGCGCCGCTCTCCACGGCCCAGCCCGCGCGCGGCTGCTCGGTGACGATCACCTCGTCGGGGCCGAGCATGATCTCGCCGAGCTCGTCCGCCTCGATCATGACGGGGGTGCCGCCACGCAGCGTACGGGCCACGCGGGTGGCGTCGGCGGCGGTCACCGCGGCGGCCACCAGCTTGGTACGCGACCCGAACCGCTTGCCGAGCGCCCGGAAGTTCGGCTTCACCGTGTACGACACGAGATCGGAGTCGAATCCGGACATGTCCTCAAGAGCCTGGACGTTCAGCTCGTCCGCCACCAGCCCGCGCAGCTCGGCGGGCAGCGACGGCCACCCGTGCGCGCCCACCAGCGCCCGGCGCAGCGGCTGCCGCGTCTTCACACTGGAGGAGGCACGGGCCGAGCGGCCCAGCTCGACCAGGCGGCGGACCAGCGCCATCTGGTCCGACAGCGCCGGGTTGAGCAGGTCCTCGCGCACCTGCGGCCAGGAGGCCAGGTGGACGGAGGAGGGCGCGCCGGGCGCGCGCAGCACGTCCCAGAGGTAGTCGGTGACGAACGGCGTGATCGGCGCCATCAGCCGGGTGACCGTCTCCAGGCACTCGTACAGGGTGGCGAACGCGTCGCGCGAGCCCTGCCAGAAGCGGCGGCGGGAGCGGCGGACGTACCAGTTGGACAGGTCGTCGAGGAAGTCGGCCAGGCGGCGGCCGGCGCGCTGGGTGTCGTACTCGTCCAGGGACGCGGTGACCTCGGCGACCGTCCGGTGCAGCTCGGCCAGCACCCAGCGGTCCAGCAGCGGACGCTCGGCGGCCGGGGGAGCGGGCTCGGCCGGCGTCCAGGACTCGGCGTTGGCGTACAGGGTGAAGAAGGAGGAGGTGTTCCACAGGGTCAGCAGGACCTTGCGGACGATCTCCTCCAGGGTGTTGTGCCCCACCCGGCGGGCCGACCACGGTGATCCGGAGCAGGCCATGAACCAGCGCAGGGCGTCGGCGCCGTGCTGGTCCATCAGCGGGATCGGCTCCAGGATGTTGCCCAGGTGCTTGCTCATCTTGCGGCCGTCCTCGGCCAGGATGAGGCCGAGGCAGAGCACGTTCTCGTAGGAGGACTGGCCGAAGACCAGCGTGCCGACCGCCATCAGCGAGTAGAACCAGCCGCGGGTCTGGTCGGTGGCCTCGCAGATGAACTGCGCGGGGTAGACGCCCTCGGGCTTGCCGCGCGCGCCCCACTGCGCGAACGGCATCGAGCCCGAGTCGTACCAGGCGTCGATGACGTCGGGCACGCGGGTCGCCGGCGCGCCGCAGGAGGGGCAGTCGAAGGTCACGTCGTCGACGTACGGGCGGTGGGGGTCGAGCGCGGAGACGTCCTGGCCGGCCAGGGTGCCCAGCTCTTCGAGCGAGCCGACGCACGTGACGTGGCTCTCGTCCTCCGAGCACACCCACAGCGGCAGCGGCGTGCCCCAGTAGCGCGAGCGCGACAGCGACCAGTCGACGTTGTTGCGCAGCCACTCGCCGAACCGGCCCCACTTGATGGTCTCGGGGAACCAGTTGGTGCCGGCGTTCTCCGACAACATCTGGTCCTTGACCGCGGTGGTGCGGATGTACCAGGACGGCAGCGCGTAGTACAGCAGCGCGGTGTGGCAGCGCCAGCAGTGGGGGTAGGAGTGCTCGAAGTGGCTGCCGCGGAACAGCAGGCCGCGCCGGCGCAGGTCCTCGGTGAGCTCCTCGTCGGCGTCCTTGAAGAAGCGGCCGCCGACCATGGGCACGTCGTCGAGGAAGCGGCCGTCGGGGCCGATCGGGTTGACGATGGGCATGTCGTACCGCTTGATGACGGCCATGTCGTCGGCGCCGAAGGCGGGGGCCTGGTGGACCAGGCCGGTGCCGTCCTCGACGGTGACGTAGTCGCCGAGCACGACGTAGTGGGCGCCGGGGATGTCGACCAGGTCGAAGGGGCGGCTGTAGCGGGTGCGCTCCAGCTCGCGGCCGGTGCAGCGGGCCACCTCGGTGACGTCCTCGCCGAGGACGGACAGCAGCGGCTCGGCCACCACCAGTACCTCGCCGTCGGCGGTCCTGGCCGCGACGTAGGTGACGTCGGGGTGCACGGCGACGGCCGTGTTGGACACCAGCGTCCAGGGCGTGGTCGTCCAGATGAGCAGCGCGGCGCCCAGCTCGGCCAGCGGCCCGGACGTGACGGGCATGCGCACGTAGACCGACGGGCTGGAGACGTTCTCGTAGCCGCCGGGCTGGCCCAGCTCGTGGTCGGACAGGCCGGTGCCGCAGCGCGGGCAGTACGGCGTGATGCGGAAGTCGCGGAACAGCAGCCCCTTGTCGAAGACGACCTTCAGCGACCACCAGACCGACTCGATGTAGGACGGGTCCATCGTCCGGTACGCCTGTGACAGGTCGATCCAGTAGCCCATGCGCTCGGTCATCTGCTCGAACGCGTCGACGTGCCGCAGCACCGACTCGCGGCACTTGGCGTTGAACTCGGCGATGCCGTATTCCTCGATGTCCTTCTTGCCGGTCAGGCCCAGCTCACGCTCGATGCCGACCTCGACGGGCAGGCCGTGGCAGTCCCAGCCGGCCTTGCGCGGGACGCTGAAGCCGCGCATCGACTTGTAGCGCGGGAACAGGTCCTTGAACACCCGGGCCTCGACGTGGTGCACGCCGGGCAGGCCGTTGGCGGTGGGCGGGCCCTCGTAGAAGACCCAGGAGGGGTTGCCGGCGTTCTGCTCGACGGACCGCTCGAAGATCTTCCCGTCCCGCCAGCGGTCGAGGACCTCGCGCTCGAGCGCGGGCAGGTCGACCTGCGCGGGAAGAGAGCGGAAAGATGGGGAAGACATGTCGGGCAGGACCTCCACGCGTCAGCGGCCGGTTGTGGCTTGCGTGAAGGGACGAAGCCTCGCGGCTCCGCGGTACCACCCTTCTTGGCCTCGGGAGAGGCCCTCTTCATTCGCCTGCTGCCGGGTCTAGTGAGCTCTGCCGAGCCGTTCTTCCGGCGGCTCCGGGGTGATATCCCTCACAGCGGGCCCCATCAACGCCTTGCAGTCTCAAACCATAACGCAGAGTGGGGCCGAAGGCTTCCAGAGCCCCTGAAGCGCCCGTCGCGTTGGTACGCAGCGAGGAAATTTGTGGGAATGGACGTGCCTGGGCAGGAGTTGAACGGGCGAGGCGGGATAGTACGGGTGAGGTAAACCATCCGGCGGGTCGTTTGCCGTTCCGTTATGAGGATCCTAAGCTGCCCGCACCATTCACGGCCTTGATCAGCATGGAGGCAGCCATGGCGGCAGTCACGCAGACCGCTACACCGTCGATGTGGTCGGAAGAGGAGCTGGCCGAGGTACGCGGCAGGCTGCGGACCGAGATCGACGAGCTGGAGGCCGACATCCTCCGCCACGAGTCGGAGATAGCCTCGGGTGATGTCACCCAGGGCGCGGGCGACGACCAGGCGGACGCCGGCGCCAAGACGTACGAGCGCGAACGCGAGATCGCCCTTACCCTGAATGCGCGCGATCTGGTCGCGCAGAACGAACGTGCGATCGCCAGGATCGACGCGGGGACCTATGGAGTGTGCGAATCGTGCCACAAGCCGATCGGCAAGGAACGCCTTCAGGCGTTCCCGAGGGCGACGCTGTGCGTGGCCTGCAAGCAGAAGGAGGAACGCCGGTAGGCAGACCGCGCGGACGTCTCCTCGCGATCCTCACCGCGCTGGCGGTCGTCGTGTACGCGGCCGACCTGATCAGCAAGACGATCGTGTTGCGCACGCTCGAAGGCAAGGCACCCCTCGTCGTCCTCCAGGACGTCCTGCAGTTCCGGGTGATCTTCAACTCGGGCGCCGCGTTCAGCATCGGCACGGGGATGACGTTCGTGTTCACGTTCATCGCGGCGGGCGTGGTGGTGGCGATCGTGCGCACCGCGCGCAAGCTCCGCAGCCTGCCGTGGGCGATCACCCTCGGGCTGCTCCTCGGCGGGGCGCTCGGCAACCTGACCGACAGGCTGCTGCGCTACCCGTCGGGGTTCGGCCGGTCGTCGCAGCTGCAGGGGCACGTCGTCGACTTCATCGAGGTGCTGCCCGGCCACTTCCCGGTGATCGACTACTTCCCGGTGTTCAACGTCGCCGACTCGGCGATCGTCTGCGGCGGCATCCTGGCGGTGCTGCTGGCCTGGCGCAACGTGCAGATCGACGGCACCAGGGAGACCACGACCGGGAAGGAGGCCCAGGATGACTGAGCGGCGCAGCCTGCCCGTTCCCGACGGGCTGGAGGGCGAGCGGGTCGACGCGGCCATCTCGCGGCTGTTCGGCTTCTCCCGCACCCGCGCGGCCGAGCTGATCGCCGCCGGCGAGGTGCAGGTCGACGGCGGGCAGCCGGCCAAGTCCGACCGCGTGCACGCCGGCGCCTGGCTGGAGGTGACGCTGCCGCCGCCGGTCACCACGCCGATGCCGGTGGCAGAGCCGGTGCCGGGCATGACGATCGTCTACGAGGACGACGACATCATCGTGGTCAACAAGCCGATCGGGGTGGCCGCCCACCCGACCGTCGGCTGGACCGGCCCGACCGTGATCGGCGGCCTGCTCGGCGCCGGGCACACGATCGCCACCAGCGGCGCGGCCGAGCGGCAGGGCATCGTCCACCGGCTCGACGCCAACACCACGGGCGCGATGGTCGTGGCCAAGAGCGAGCACGCGTACTCGGCGCTGAAGCGGGCCTTCAAGGAGCGCACGGTCGACAAGCGCTACCACGCGCTGGTCCAGGGCCACCCCGACCCGTTCAGGGGCACCGTCGACGCGCCCATCGACCGCCATCCCTCGGGCGAGGGCAAGTTCGCCGTCGTCGCGGGCGGCAAGCCGTCGGTCACCCACTACGACACGATCGAGGCGTTCCGGGCGGCCTCGCTGCTCGACATCAAGCTGGAGACCGGCCGTACGCACCAGATCCGCGTGCACATGTCGGCCCTGCGCCACCCCTGCGTCGGCGACATGCTCTACGGCGCCGACCCCACGCTCGCGGCCCGGCTGGGCGTCACCCGGCAGTGGCTGCACGCGGTCGCGCTCGGCTTCGAGCACCCGGCCACCGGCGACTGGATGTCCTTCAGCACCGACTACCCCGAGGACCTGCAGAAGGCGCTCGACGCCGTCGCCGCCGACTCCTGAGCGGACCCGCGCTACTCCTCGCCGTCCTGTGACGGGTCGATCTGGCCCGGGGACCTGGAGGGGGCGTCGTCCTGCTTCTGCCGCTGCTCGTCCTTCTCGGTCGCGGACCTGGTGGGCGTCGGCCTCTTCGCGGGGGCGCTGGTCCGTTCGCCGCGCGGCGAGGGGTCGGCCGACCGCGCGGGATGCGAGGTGGCGGGGGGCGGCTGCGAGCCGGTGACCGTGTCCTTCGGCGTGGTCTTCGGCGTGTCCTTGGGCGCGTCGCTGACGGGTGGGGTGACGAGCGCCGGGATCGTCGGGGCGCGGCCCTGCACCGGCCGGTCCGACTGCTTCGTCCACCAGGCCGCGCCGCCGGTGACCAGGCCCACCAGCAGCGCGCCCGCCGCGACGGCCAGGATCGGCGTCCTGCGGGGGCGGCGCACGGCCATCGGGGGCACCGGGACCGGGCCGGTCTGCTCCAGCGGCCCGCCGGTCAGGATCAGCCTCAGCCGTTGCTCGGCCTCCTCCAGCGACATGCGTTGCGAGGGGTTCTTGCGCAGCAGCCCGAGGAGCACGGGGGCCAGCACGC
Organism: Nonomuraea sp. NPDC047529; assembly: GCF_040642995.1. Classification (NCBI taxonomy): domain Bacteria; kingdom Bacillati; phylum Actinomycetota; class Actinomycetes; order Streptosporangiales; family Streptosporangiaceae; genus Nonomuraea; species Nonomuraea sp. NPDC047529. Next base: position 131,956 of record NZ_JBEYTJ010000027.1, read on the forward strand.
CCGCGCGGGCCAGCGGTTCGGGCTCGGCGTGCATGACCGCGCCGAGCGTGGCCAGCGCGTTGTCCCGGTGGAAGGGGGAATGGCCCTCGACCGCCATGTACAGCGTCACGCCCAGCGACCACAGGTCCGAGGCGGGCCTGGCCTGGCCGCCGGCCGCCCGTTCGGGGGCCATGAAGGCGGGGGTGCCGATGAGGATGCCGGTCCTGGTGACGGGGGCCTCGTCCTCGGTGGTGGCGATGCCGAAGTCGGTGAGCACCGCCCGTCCGTCCTCGGTCAGCAGCACGTTGTCGGGCTTGACGTCACGGTGCAGCACGCCCGCCGCGTGCGCGGCGCGCAGCGCCTCCAGCAGTTGCATCCCGATGGCGGCGACCTTGCCCGGCGGCAGCGGGCCGTCGGTACGGATGATCTCGCCCAGGGTGCGGGAGTGCACGAGCTGCATGACGATCCACGGGTGCCCGCCTTCCTCCAGCACGTCGTAGACGGCCGCCACCCCCGGGTGCGCCACCCGGCCGGCCGCCCGCGCCTCGCGGAACGTGCGTACGGCGAACACCTCGCGTTCGGGGCCGCTCAGGTCGGGAGGCGGGAGCACCTCTTTGACGGCCACGTCACGGCCGAGCACCTCGTCGTGGGCCTGCCACACGGTTCCCATACCGCCCTGGCCGATCGTCCTGAGCAGCCGGTAGCGGCCCCCGACCATCCCCGCAGAATCGGACATGCACGCCGACTACCCGAGAAACATCCGGGCAAGCGCGGTGACGACGGCCGCCGCCGCCAGGATGACGAGGAACGGCGCCCGCAGCAGCAGGGCGACCACGGCCGCCGCCAGCCCGGCCGTGCGCGCCGGGTCGAAGGCGGGCCTGCCGTCCTCGGTGAACATCTGCACCGCGATCAGGGCCGCCAGCAGCGCCACCGGCACGAGTTCGGCGAACCTGCGCACCGCCGGATGGTCCAGCACCCGGCGCGGCGCGGCCAGCCCGGCCAGCTTGAGCGCGTAGCAGCCGAGGCCGACCGCGACGACCGCCCACCACACCGTCATCGCACCATCACCACCAGCACGGCCACCGCCGACAGCAGCACCGGCACGCCGGGCGGGAAGAACGGGCTGGCCGCCAGCGCGACCGCGGCCCCGGCCACGGCCAGCACCCGCAGCCGCCCGCTGGCGGCCAGCCGCGGCCACAGGATGGCCAGGAACGTGGCCGGGCCCACGGCGTCGAGCCCGAGGACGCGCGGGTCGCCCAGGAAGGACGTGCCGACCGCGCCGGCGAGGGTGGTGAGATTCCAGGCGACGTACAGGCTGGCGAAGGTGGTGAGGAATCCGGTGCGCGCCGACGGCTCGTCCGGCTGGGCGAGCGTGACGGCCGTGGTCTCGTCGATCACGCCGTGGGCGGCCAGCAGGCGGCGCGGGCCGCGGACGTTCAGCAGGTCGGCCAGGCGCAGGCCGTAGAGGGTGTTGCGGCCGCCGAGCAGCAGCGCGCCCGCCGACGCCGCCACCAGGTCCCCGCCCGCGCCGATGGCCCCGGCCAGCGCGAACTGGGAGGCCCCGGTGAAGGCCAGCAGGCTCAGCACGCACGCCTGGGGCACGCTGAGCCCGGCGGTGACCGCCGCCGCGCCGAACGCGAGGCCGGACAGCCCCACGGCCAGCCCCACACCCAGGCCGTCCCGCACCGCGGCGGACCGGCGAGTTGTCTGTTCCATGAAGAAAAGTTTATGAACTGGGCAAATGTCCGGTCTTGTACGTTCCTGCGGCCCGTTGGTAGGCGGCGGGCGGCACGCCCACGACGCGTTTGAAATGCCGGTTCAGGTGGGCCTGGTCGGTGAAGCCGACGTCCGCGGCCACCTGCGCCGGGCGTATCCCCGCCAGGAGCAGCCGGCGCGCCTGCCGGATGCGCAGCGAGGTGAGGTAGGCGTGCGGCGGCAGGCCCGTCACGGCCTTGAACGCGCGCAGCAGCGGGAACGGCCGCACCCCCACCGCCTCCGCCAGCGCCTCCAGCGTCGGCGGGTCGAGCAGGCTCTCGTGCAGCAGCGCCATGGCCTCGCGCACCGCCTGCCGGCCGGCGCCCGGCGGTGCCGCGTCCGGCCTGGGGGCGGCGTGCCTGGTCAGCAGCCGGGCGAACAGCGTGCGCGACAGCGTGGAGGCGGCCAGCGCGTCGCCGCGCTCGGCCGCCTGGTGCGCCCGTTCGAGCAGCGCCGCCATCTCCGGGTCGCGCACCACCTGCTCGGGGAAGTACGGGGTGGCGAGCGGCGCGTCGAGCTCGGCCGCGATCCCGGCCACCGCCTCCACCGACGGATAGAGCATCCGGTACGCCCACCCGCCCGGCGTGCCCGCCTGACCGGTGTGCACCGAGTCCGGGTTGACCAGCACCAGCTCGCCCGCGCCCGCCCGGTGCAGCGTGCCGCGGTAGTCGAACTCCTCCACGCCCGCCACGATCAGCCCGATGGCGTACCCGTCGTGGACGTGCCGGGAGAAACGATGGGTGACGTAGCGGGCCTTGAGCAGGTCGGTCCCGGGGACCGCCGGATGCCGCCAGAACCGGGCCCGTTCGCGCGCGCCGTCGTGCTCCGGCGTCATTCCGGGCGGAAGGTCTTGGCGAAGGTGTCGAACCAGCGCCGGTCGGTGGCCCAGCGGGAGTCGAGGGTCTCCCAGTACAGGGCGTACGGGCGGCCGGCGGCGGTGTGGAAGCCGCGGTTGATCACGTGGATGAGCTCGCCCTCGCGCATGCGGGTGAACTCCCAGTCGGCGGCGCGCAGGCCGAGGTAGTCGGTGGGGGTGATGCCGATCCGGGTGTAGCGGTCGAACTCGCCCTTGGCCTTGATCTCCTTCTCCAGGCCGATCCAGTGCTGCTCCGGGTCCTTCCAGGGGATGTCGGGGACGGTCCACTCGACGATCAGCACGCCCGGGGTGCCGGGGCCGGAGATGCGGATGCTGTCCCTGGTCGGGTTCTTGGCGGCCTGCCAGGTCCTGGGGACGGCCATGGAGAAGTGGCCGGTGGCGCTGGTGAGGGGGCGCCAGCCGGCGGGGACGTGCGGGGCTGTGGTGGTGGGCTCGTCCGTCGGCTTCTCGGTGGGGTCACCGGAGGGGGTGGGCGTCGGTTCCTTCGACGGCGGCGTCGAGGGGGTGGGGACGTCGGTGGCGGGCGGCTGGGCGCCGATCGTCGGGGTGGGCGTGGAGGGGCCCGACAACTGCTGGTAGAGCAGCACGCCGCCGCCGCCCAGGAGCGCCAGGACGGCCACCGCGGCCGGCACCGCGACCCACGCCGCCCGGCCGCGCCGCCGCGGGGCTCCGGGGACCGTCCGGTGCGGCGGGCGCCCGTCATCGGTGACGGGCCTTGAGCCCTGCGGCGCGGGGTAGGGGCCGCCCGGCATGGGCTGGGGGCCGCTCGGAGCGGCGTGGGGGTTGTCCGGGGTGGTGTGGGGGTTGTGCGGGGCGGGGGCCGGGGGCGCGAAGGGGGTCGACCACATCGGGGTCTGGTCGGCCATCAGGGGTTGCCCGGTCGCCACCTGGTGGAGCAGGCGTGCGGCCTCTCCCGCGGGCATCCTGGCCGCCGGGTCACGCTGCAGCAGCCCCATGATGACCGGCCGCAACGCCGCCGAACGCACGGGCGGCTCGGGCTCGTCGCGCAGCACCGCCGCCACCGTCGCGGCCCACGAGTCGCGCTTGAACGGCGGCCGCCCCTCCACCGCCGCGTACAGGGTGGCGCCCAGCGCCCACAGGTCGGACTCGGGGCGGGCGGGCTCGCCGTTGAGCCGCTCCGGCGGCATGTACGCCGGGGTGCCCACCAGCCCGCCGGTCGCCGTCAGCCCGGACTCGGCCTCCAGGGCGGCGATGCCGAAGTCGGTGAGCACGACCCTGCCGTCGTCGGCCAGCAGCACGTTCTCGGGTTTGACGTCACGGTGGAGCACCCCGGTGGCGTGGGCGGCCCGCAGCGCGTCGAGCACCCGGCCGCCGACCATCGCCACCAGCGCCGCCGGGAGCGGGCCGCGCTCGCCGATCACCTCGGCCAGGGAACGGGACCGGACGAGCTGCATGACGATCCACGGCCGGCCGTCCTCCTCGACGACGTCGTGGATGACGATCACCGACGGGTGGTCGAGGCGGCCCGCCGCCCTGGCCTCCCTGATGGTCCTGCGGTTGAGGTCGGCCCGCTGGGCGTCACCGACGCCCGTGTAGCGGACCTCCTTGATCGCCACCGTACGGTCGAGCAGCTCGTCGTAGGCACGCCAGACCACCCCCATGCCGCCCTCGCCGAGGGGCTCGATGAGGCGATACCGGTTGCTGACCTGCCTTTCCACGCAGGGAAGCCTACTTCGCGGGTTTGAAGGTCGCGGCGAAGCCCTCGAAGAAGTGGTAGTCCTTCTTCCAGTGGCTGTTGAGGGTGTGCCAGTAGATGGCGTACGCCCTGCCGTTGTCGGTGACGAAGCCCCGGTCGCGCACCCGTGTCTTGCCCGTGTCGGTGTTCCAGGTGAAGTCCCAGTCGGCGGCGGCCTTCATGTAGTCGACCTTCTTGATGCCGAGCTTCTTGTAGCCGCCGAAGTTGTTCTTGAGCGACGGCTCCTGCCTCTTCCAGTCCTTGTACGGGTCCTTGCCGGGCTTGGCCGCCTCCTCGATCATGAGGTAGGCGTTCGGGGCGCCGCCCGGGCCCTTGAACTTGACCTGCCGGCCGCCGCGGGTCCAGACGTCCCAGCCCTTGGGCAGCCCGATGGAGAAGCCGAGCTGCTTGTCCTTGTACATCTTCCAGCCGCTGGGCAGCGGGTCGGACTCCTCCGTCTTGTCCGGCGTGGACGAGGGCGAGGAGGACGGCGTGACGGTGGGCGCGACGGTGGCGGTGGCCGTGGGCTTCGGCTCGGTGGCCGAGGCGGACGCGGAGGGCGAGTGGTGGACCTTGGCGGACTGCCTGGCCTGCGGCGAGCTGGACGACTGGTTCTCGGGGGCCGAGCTCAGCCCGAGGTAGCCGCCGATCCCGGCGACCAGCACGACGGCCCCGGCCGCCAGCGCGATCGGCCCGTACCTGCGGCCCTCCTGGCGGGCGCTCATCGTCGGCTCGCCCGTGGGCGCGGCGTCCCTGGTCGAGACCGTGGGACGCCGGCCGGTCTCGGGAGGCGGCGGCGTGCCGGTGGCCCTGCTCCTGGGCGTGGGCAGGGGGGCGGGGATGGGCAGGTCGGGGTCGGTCGGGGTGTCGTCCTCGTCCTCGTCCTCGACGGGGGCGGGCGCAGGAGGGGGGACGCGCAGCTTCCGGCTGGGGAAGCGCCTGGTCTCCGGCGCGCTCGACGCGGTGGCGGCCTCGCGCAGCATCCGCGCGGCCTCCTCGTACGACAGGCGCTGCACCGGCTCCTTGACCAGCAGCCCGCTGATCACCGCGGCCAGCGGGCCCGCGTGCGTCGCGGGGTCGGGCTCGTCGGTCAGGACGGCGTGCATCGTGGCCAGCGCCATGCCGCGCTCGTGCGGCGAGCGGCCCTCTACGGCCGTGTAGAGCGTCGCGCCCAGCGACCACAGGTCGGACTCGCGGCGCGCCGGCAGCCCCTTGAGCCGCTCGGGCGCGATGAACGCGGGCGTGCCCGCCAGGCCCGTCACGGTGAGCTGCGTCTCGGTCTCCAGCGTGGCGATGCCGAAGTCGGTGAGCACGACCCTGCCGTCGTCGGCCAGCAGCACGTTCTCGGGCTTGACGTCGCGGTGGAGCACGCCGGACTCGTGCGCCCGGTGCAGCGCGTCGAGCACGGCGATGCCGATCCCGGCCACCCGCTCGGGCGACAGCGGCCCCTCCTGCTTGATCACCGCCCCCAGGGAGCGCGACTGGACCAGCTGCATGACGATCCAGGGCCGGCCGTCCTCCTCGATCACGTCGTGGACGACGATCACATTGGGGTGCTCGAACCTGGCCGCGGCCCGCGCCTCGCGCATCGTGCGCCGGTTGAGCAACTGCACCTCGTCGCCCAAGGCGGCGGCGTAGCGGACCTCCTTGACCGCGACAGTGCGGTCGAGGAGCTCGTCGTGGGCTCGCCAGACGATGCCCATGCCGCCCTTGCCGATGGGCTCCAGCAGCTCGTACCGGCCGGCGATGCGGCGTCCGTCCTGCTTGCGATCCGACATCAACGGCCTCAAACCCTCCCTCTCGGCCAAGAAATACTCCCATAGCGAGGGATCATCGGCGACTCGCCAGAAGGTCAGTCCGGCATATGAGAAGGAACGTCCAGCAGGTGGAGGCGGGTGTAAGGTTTCAGACATGACTTGTCGCTACACCTTTACCGAGCCGGCTCCGGGAGGGCCGGTCGTCAGCTAGCGACCACCTGGAGTCGGCACAAGGCAGAGACGCCCCGTCTCTGCCTTTTTGGTTTTCCTGCCGGCTTCGCTGGGCCGGCCCGAGTGGGGAGTCGAGATGACATCGACCTTGGAGCGGCACATGGTGACGATAGGCGGGCTGCGCGTGGGTGACGGCCCGGCCGTGGTGATCGGCGGGCGGGTGAGCCTGCGCCCGCATCGGGGGCAGCTCGACGCGCGTGAGGCGCTGCGGGAGGGGGCCACGCTGGTGGAGCCGTACTCGGCGGCGGACCTGCCGGCGATCGCGGCGTTGGCCGACGCCGTCGTGGTGGGGTCCGCGTGGACGCGGGACATCCCGCTGGTGCGGGCCGCCGCCGGGCTCGGGCTGCCGGTGGTGGTCGAGCGGCGGCCGTCGGCGTCGGTGGAGGAATGGGTGGGGCTGGCCGGCTACTGCGCCGCCGAGGGCAACGAGCAGGTGGTCCTGTGCGAGGGAGGCCGGCTGGACCTCGGGGTGCTGCGGGCGGCGCGGGCCGCGTCGGGGCGTCCGGTGCTGGCCGACGTCTCGCACGACCCGGGGCTGGCGGCGGCGGCCGTGGCGGCGGGCGCCGACGGTCTCGTGGTGGCCGGGCCCGGCGGCTCCGGCGCGTCCGTCCAGGACGGCGGTCCGGGGGGCGCGGAGGCGGACGTGAGGGCCGCGGAGGAGGCCGTGACGCTGGTCGGTGCGCTGCTGCGGCCCGAGTCGCCCGCCACGCTGGCCGAGTGCCGGGAGGCGATCGACCGGGTCGACGCGGCGCTGGCCACCCTCCTGGAGCGCCGTGCCTCCCTGGCGGGCGTCGTGCAGCGGCTCAAGCCCGTCGGCGGGTTCGCCGGGCGGGATCTGGCGCGGGAGCGGGCGCTGGTGGCCAGGATGGCGGCGCGGGCGCCGCAGCTGGGTGAGGAGCGGCTGGCGGCCGTCATGAACGCGGTCATCGAGGCGGGCCTCCACCTGGCCGAGGAGCGCGCCCGCCGCTGAGCCCCGGCGGGCCGGCCGCCCGGGGGCTCAGCCGTCGGTGAGCCGGAAGTTGTGCAACGGGCGGCCGGGGCCGGTGGTGATCTGCCGGTTGATCAGCTCGGCGAAGCGGCGGTAGCCGTCGCCGGTGGGGTGGTAGCTGCGGGCGTTGACGGTCAGCGGGTCCATGTCCACGGCCAGGCTGTTGAGGTACGGCTGCGGCGTGCCGGCCTCGTGGCCCGTGAACGCCTCGTAGGCGTCGACGTACTCCACGCTGCCGGCGGCGCCGAGGCCGGCCAGGCCCCGGTCGTACTCGGCGGTGACGGCGCCGACGGTGTCGTTGAGCCTGCGGGCGACTGTGTTGAGCCAGCGCTGGTCGGCCACGCTCAGGTTGTCGACCGTGCGGACCGGCGAGGCGGGGAACGGCCTGGGGTAGCCCAGGACGATCACCCGGGCCCCCGGCGCGCGTGCGCGCAGCTCGCCGAGCACCCTGGACAGGCTGGGCCGCAGCTCGGCGATGCGCCGGGCGACCGCGGCGTCCTGGTCGACGCAGGCCGACGACCAGGGCAGCTTGACGATGCAGCCCGTCAGGACGTCGGTGAACCCGGCGTCGTTGCCGCCGATGCTGAGCGTCACCAGGCTGGCCGACGGGCCGACACGGGTGATCTGCGGCGGCTGGCCGTGCTGGCCGGACAGGAGCTGGCGGGTGGTGGCGCCGCTGCAGGCGTAGAAGGCGCTGCCGCCGCTGAAGGGATGGGCCCCGGCCACCAGCGGCACGTAGGAGCCCCGGGAGCGGTGGCAGCGGTCGGCGCCGTCGTTGACCGGTGTCGCGTCCTGCGCGTAGACGCCTTCACCGGAGGAGTAGGAGTCGCCGAGCGCGACGTAGGTGCCGCTCAGCGCCGCCTGGACGGGCGTCAGCCGGGTCAGCCGCGGCAGCCTGCCGCGCGGCTCCTGGAGCGGCTCCTCCGGGCAGCCGGGGGAGAACACCGCGCAGGCGAGCTTCGGATAGACGCCCAGCGGCACTCCGGCCAGCGCGAGCACGGCCCCCACCGCCGCGGCCACCGCCGCGACCCGCCAGACCTGCCGTCGCCGCCGCTCCGCGCTGCCCCCGACCGGGGCCGAGGCAGCGGGCACGGCGGACACGGGGGAGGGGGCGGGCCCGGCGGTGTCCGGCGGCCCGATGGCGGGGACGGCGGGGACGGCCGTCGCCGTCTCGTCGAGTGCGGGATCCAGTGTGTCGTCCAGCTTGTCCAGTGTGGCCTCCCCCGAGCGGCGACTCCTGCCCGGACGAGCCTAACCCGCCTCCTGCGCGGCCTCCCGCAGCCGCCGGCGGCGGCTCACGGCCACCCAGCCGAGCGCGATGCCCGCGACCAGGGCCGGGATCAGGAAGAAGGCCACCTGCTGATCGCGGTCGGCGAACGGCATCAGCAGGATCACCAGCACCAGGAAGCCCAGCGTCAGCCAGTTGGTGTACGGCGAGCCCGGCATCGGGAACGACGACCGGTGCCCCGTGGCGCGCAGCCGGATCTGGCAGTAGACCAGCACCCCCCAGGTGGTGATCACCCCCAGCGAGGCGACCGCCGTGGCGATGTTGAAGGCGCGCTCGGGCAGGTAGTAGAACAGCGCCACGCCCCCGAGGAACATGGCGGCGGTGAACACGATCCCGCCGATCGGCACGTGGCGGGAGCTGAGCTGGGCGGCGAAGGCGGGGGCCTCCCGTTTGGTGGCCATCGAGCGCAGGATGCGGCCGGTGGCGTACAGGCCCGAGTTGCAGGACGAGAGCGCGGCCGTGATCACCACGAGGTTCATCGCGTCGGCCGCCCAGGGCACCCCCAGCCCGGCGAAGAACGTGACGAACGGCGAGGTGCCGGCGCGGTAGGCCGTCCAGGGCAGGACCATGGCCAGCAGCAGCACCGAGCCGACGTAGAAGATCGCGATGCGCCAGATCACGCCGTTGATCGCCCGCGGCATGACCTCGTGCGGCCGGGCGGTCTCGCCGGCGGTGATGCCGACCAGCTCGATCGAGGCGTAGGCGAACACCACCGACTGCAGGCTCATCAGCACCAGGGGGAAGCCGGTGGGGAGGAAGCCGCCGTGCGCGACCAGGTTGCGCGGCCCGGCGTCGCCGACGGCGAACACCACCAGCACCAGCGCGACCACCAGGAAGATCACGATGGCCAGCACCTTCAGCATCGCGAACCAGAACTCCAGCTCGCCGAACAGCCTGACCGACAGCAGGTTGACCACCAGCACGAACCCCAGCGCGAGCAGCGCCGTCAGCCATTGGGGGAAGCCGCCGGCCCAGTAATGGATGTACGTGGCGATGGCGGTCAGCTCGGCGATGCCGGTGAAGGCCCAGTTGACCCAGTACATCCAGCCGCTGGCGAAGGCGGCCCACGGGCCGATGAACTCGCCCGCGTACTCGACGAAGGAGCCCGAGGCCGGGCGGTAGAGCACCAGCTCGCCGAGCGCCCGCATGACGAAGAAGGCGGCCAGCCCGGCGGTGGCGTAGGAGAGCACGAGCGCGGGCCCGGCGGCGGCCAGGCGGCCGCCCGCGCCGAGGAAGAGGCCGACGCCGATCGCGCCGCCGATCGCGATCATCTGGATCTGGCGGTTGCCCAGCGCGTGGCTGTATCCCTCGTCGGACTGCGTGCGCACCCGGTGTCTCCTTCATTACTTTGCGTGAGGGAGACGATATCGAGGCCGGTGGCCGCGACGCTTCCGGCGCGCCGGTTCCGCGGGGCGCGCGAGGCGGCTCCGGGATGTCGGTCCGGGCCACTAGAGTCGGAGCGCACCATCGCATCCAGACCCGGGGAGGCGCCGCTCCATGTCGTCCAGCGACTCGTTCGTCCATCTGCATGTGCACACCGAATACTCCATGCTCGACGGGGCCGCCCGGCTCAAGCAGATGTTCAAACAGGTCGGCGACCTGGGCATGCCCGCCATCGCGATCACCGACCACGGCAACATGCACGGCGCGTACGACTTCTACCGGCAGGCCACCGCCGCCGGCATCAAGCCGGTCATCGGCATCGAGGCCTACGTCGCGCCGGAGCTGCGGCACAACAAGAAGCCCGTGCTGTGGGGCGAGCCGCACCAGAAGAAGGACGACGTCTCGGCGGGTGGCTACTACACCCACATGACGATCTGGGCGCGCAACAAGACCGGCCTGCACAACCTGATGAAGCTCAGCTCGCGCGCCTACACCGAGGGCTTCGTGCGCAAGTGGGCCCGCATGGACGCCGACATCCTGGCCGAGCACGCCGACGGCCTGATGGCCACCACGGGCTGCCCGTCGGGCGAGGTGCAGACGAGGCTGCGGCTCGGCCAGTACGACGAGGCGCTCAAGGCCGCCGCGAAATATCAGGAAATCTTCGGCAAGGACAATTTCTTCCTGGAGATCATGGACCACGGCCTCGACATCGAGCGCCGGGTCCGCGACGGCCTGACCCGCATCAGCAAAGAGCTCGCCATCCCGCCGCTGGTCACCAACGACTCCCACTACACCTACGAGTCCGACGCCGCCTCCCACGACGCCCTCCTGTGCATCCAGACCGGCAAGCAGCTGTCCGACCCCGACCGCTTCCGCTTCGACGGCTCCGGCTACTACATCAAGACCGCCGACGAGATGCGCGCGGTCGACTCCTCCGACCTGTGGGCCGAGGGCTGCCGCAACACGCTCCTGGTGGCCGAGAAGGTCGACCCGGCAGGGTTCTTCGAGTTCAAGAACCTCATGCCCACCTACCCCATCCCCGACGGGCTGACGGAGAGCGAGTTCTTCCGCAAGACCGTCTGGGAGGGCATGGACCGGCGCTGGCCCGAGGGCTACGACGCCGAGCACAAGCGGCAGGCCGACTACGAGATCGGCATCATCGAGCAGATGGGCTTCCCGAGCTACTTCCTCGTGGTCGCCGACTTCATCATGTGGGCCAAGGAGAACGGCATCCCGGTCGGCCCGGGCCGTGGCTCGGCGGCCGGCTCGCTGGTGGCGTACGCGATGGGCATCACCGACCTCGACCCGCTCCCGCACGGCCTGATCTTCGAGCGCTTCCTCAACCCCGACCGCGTCTCCATGCCCGACGTCGACATCGACTTCGACGAGCGCAGGCGCGGCGACGTGATCCGCTACGTGACCGAGAAGTGGGGCGCCGACAAGGTCGCCATGATCGCCACGTTCGGCACCATCAAGGCGAAGGCCGCCATCAAGGACGCCGGTCGCGTCCTGGGCTATCCCTACGCGCTGGGCGACAAGGTGTCCAAGGCGTTCCCGCCGGCCGTGATGGGCAAGGACATCCCGCTGTCGGGCATCTTCGACAAGGACCACCCGCGCTACAACGAGGCCGGCGAGCTGCGCAGGCTCTACGAGGAAGACGTCGACGTCAAGGCGACGATGGACCTCGGCAAGGGCCTGGAGGGCCTGATCAGGCAGACGGGCGTGCACGCCGCCGGCGTGATCATGTCCCGCGAGGTCATCACCGACCACATCCCGATCATGCGCCGCGACTCCGACGGCGCGATCATCACGCAGTTCGACTACCCGACCTGCGAGACGCTCGGCCTGTTGAAGATGGACTTCCTGGGCCTGCGCAACCTCACGATCATCGACGACTGCCTGAAGATGATCGAGTCCACCACCGGCGAGCAGATCGACCTGCTGAAGCTGCCGCTCGACGACCGCAAGACGTACGAGCTGCTGGGCAGGGGCGACACGCTGGGCGTGTTCCAGCTCGACGGCGGCGGCATGCGCTCGCTGCTGCGGCTGATGAGGCCCGACAACTTCGAGGACATCTCGGCCGTCGGCGCCCTCTACCGTCCCGGCCCGATGGGCGCCAACTCCCACACCAACTACGCCCTGCGCAAGAACGGCCAGCAGGAGATCACCCCGATCCATCCCGAGTTCAAGGAGTCGCTGGCCGAGATCCTCGACACGACCTACGGCCTGATCGTCTACCAGGAGCAGGTCATGGCCATCGCGCAGAAGGTCGCCGGGTTCTCGCTCGGCAAGGCCGACCTGCTGCGCCGCGCGATGGGCAAGAAGAAGAAGGCCGAGCTGGACAAACAGTTCGAGTCCTTCGAGAGCGGCATGAAGGACAACGGCTACTCGGCCGCCGCCGTCAAGACGCTCTGGGACATCCTGCTGCCCTTCTCCGACTACGCCTTCAACAAGGCCCACTCGGCGGCCTACGGCCTGATCTCCTACTGGACGGCCTACCTCAAGGCCAACCACCCGGCCGCGTACATGGCGGCGCTGCTGTCGAGCGTGAAGGACGACAAGGACAAGTCGGCCCTCTACCTCAACGAGTGCCGCCGCATGGGCATCAAGGTGTTCCCGCCGGACGTCAACGACTCCGACTTCGACTTCACCCCGCGCGGCACCGACATCCGCTTCGGCCTGTCGGCGGTGCGCAACGTCGGCGGCAACGTCGTCGACGGCATCATCTCGGCGCGCAAGTCCAAGGGCCGCTTCGCCGACTTCAAGGAGTTCCTGCGCAAGGTGCCCGCGATCGTGTGCAACAAGCGCGTGATCGAGTCGCTGGTCAAGGCCGGGGCCTTCGACTCGCTGGGCCACGTGCGCAAGGGCCTGGTCATGGTGCACGAGCAGGCCGTCGACGCGATCATCGACATCAAGAAGAACGAGGCCATCGGCCAGGACTCCCTGTTCGGCGCGATCGACGGCGGCGAGGACCAGACCTTCGACGTGCAGATCCCGGTGGGGGAGTGGGACAAGAACACGCTGCTGCAGTTCGAGCGGGAGATGCTCGGGCTCTACGTCTCCGACCATCCGCTGTTCGGCGTGGAGCACATCCTGGCCGCGGGGGCCGACTGCTCGATCGCCGCCGTCCAGGACGAGAGCCGGGCCGACGGGCAGGTCGTGACGCTGGGCGGCATCCTGAGCGGGGTGCAGCGCAAGGTCACCAAGAAGGGTGACACGTGGGTGCTCACCCAGCTTGAGGACCTCGAAGGCGCGATCGAGGTGATGATCTTCCCGTCGTCGTACCAGCTGTGCTCGACGATCCTGGCCGAGGACGCGATCGTCTTCGTCAAGGGGCGCATCGACAAGCGCGAGGACGTCGCGAAGATCATCGCCATGGAGGTGACCGCGCCCGACCTGAGCCAGGAGGCGGGCGGGCCGCTGCTGGTGAGCCTGCCGCTGACCCGGTGCACGCCGCCGGTGGTCGGGCGGCTGAAGGAGATCCTCACCACGCATCCGGGCACCTCGGAGGTGCACCTCCAGGTGCACAACGGGCCGAAGACGACCGTCATGCGGGTCGACGACCGCCTCCGGGTGTCGCCGTCCCCGGCGCTAATGGGCGACCTCAAGCAACTCCTCGGCCCGGCCTGCCTGGGCGCCTGACCCGCAGGGCCTCCCCGCCCGGCTTGTGGGTGGGTGCCAAGCCGGGCGGGGGAGGTGGGCAAAGGTCGCCGTCGTGTCCCGGCCGGGAGGTGGGGCAGGATCGCAGGGTGAGCGAACTGCACTACCTGACCGCGACCGAGATGGCCCACCTGGTCAAGACCGGGCAGGTGAGCGCCGTGGAGCTGCTCCAGGCTCACCTCGACCGGATCGAGCAGGTCAACCCCCAGGTCAACGCGATCGTGACGCTGGTGGCCGAGCGGGCTCTGGCGGCGGCCCGGGAGGCTGACGCGGCCGAGCCCGAGGGGCCGCTGCACGGCGTACCGGTCGCGCACAAGGATCTGGTGGACACCGCGGGCATCCGCACGACGTACGGGTCGCCGCTGTTCGCGGGGAACGTCCCGGAGCGGGACGATCTGATCGTGCGCCGCCTGCGCGCGGCCGGGGCGATCACGGTCGGCAAGACCAACACGCCCGAGTTCGGCACCGGCTCGCACACGGTCAACGAGGTCTTCGGCGCCACCAGGAACCCCTACGACCTCGGCAGGTCCGCCGGCGGCAGCAGCGGCGGGGCCGCGGCGGCGCTGGCCACCGGCATGGTCCCGCTGGCCGACGGCTCCGACATGGGCGGTTCGCTGCGCAACCCGGCCTCCTTCTGCAACGTCGTCGGGCTGCGGCCCACGCCGGGCCGCGTCCCCGATCCCTCCGACACGGCCGCCTGGTACACGCTGGCCGTGCCGGGGCCGATGGCGCGCACGGTCGACGACCTCACGCTGATGCTGGAGGCCGTCGCCGGGTTCGACGCGCGTTCGCCGTTCGCGATCAAGGAGAGGTTCGCGCCCGAGCCCGAGCAGGGGGTGCGCGGGTTGCGGGTGGCGTGGAGCCCCGACCTGGGCGGGCTGCCGGTGGACCCGCGCACGGCCGCGGTGACCGCGACGGCGCCGGCCGTGTTCGAGGAGCTGGGGGCTCACGTGGAGGAGGTCGCGCTGGACCTGTCCGACGCCGAGGACGCCTTCCGGATCTACCGCGCCTGGTACTACGCCCTGTCCTTCGGCGACCTGACCGGCCTCGGCCCCAACACGAGCTGGAACGTCGAGCAGGGCCGCACGGTCACCGGCGCCGACCTGGCCCGCGCCGAACGGCTGCGCAGCGGCCTCTACCAGCGCATGGCCGCCTTCTTCGACACCTACGACGTGCTGATCGCGCCGGTCAGCCAGGTGCCGCCGTTCCCGGTGGAGCAGCCGCACGTGAGCGAGATCAACGGCGAGCGGCTGCCCGACTACCTGGCCTGGATGCGTTCGGCGTACTGGATCAGCGTGCTGCACGCGCCGGCGGCGTCGGTGCCGGCCGGGTTCACGCCCGAGGGGCTGCCGGTCGGGGTGCAGATCGTCGGGCGGCCGTTCGCCGACGCCAGGGTGCTGCGCGTGGCCCGCGCGTTCGAGCAGGCCACCGGCCACGGCCTGCGCCGCCCGCCGCTGTAGGTCCAGGGCAGGTCTAGGGCTCGATCCCGTACGGCTGCCGCAACGGCGACTCGCGGTAGCCGTGCATGCCTTCGAGCAGCCCGAACAGGCCGACCGAGAGCAGCGGCCAGGCCACCAGCACCCCTTGGGCGGTCAGCTTCAGCGCCCCGGGGACGATCCGCACCCCGGGCTCGGCCGCGGCCTCCACCACCACCGCGCCGATCGTGAACGTGGACCCGGCCCACAACGTGAGGAAGCTGCCCGCCACCCCGCCCGCGCACAGCCCGAGCAGCACCGGCAGCATCCACCGCCGCCCGCCGAACCACGCCAGACCGCCGCAGAGCAGCCCAAGAGCGCCCGTGATCACCGCGAACCAGCCGTCGGCCGCGATCAGCGCCTGCGTGGTGAGGTCGGCCAGCACGAGGCCATGATCGGTCACCTGGTACGGAGCCCGCGGCGAGATCGCGGACCAGCTCAGCCCGGCGGCGACTCCGAGAGTGGCGAGTATGAGGACAGTTACCGCAAAAGCGCGTACTTCCCTCGTCACGCCATTCCCCCTCGCAACTGCATCCGAACCTGCTTGATGGTATCTCCCGGTTAGGCTCGCTTCGTGATTGCAGAAGAGGTCTGGATGATCGAGCCCTCCGGCCCCCTCCGCGGGGACGTCGTCGTACGGGGCTCCAAGAACGGTGTGTCCAAGCACATGGTCGCCGCCATGCTCGGCAACGGCGAGAGCAGTATCCACAATGCCCCGGACGTGGGCGAGGTGGGCATCACCGCCGCGATGCTGGAGGCGCTCGGCATCCACGTCGAGATCGCCGGCTCCGAGATCCGCATCGAGCGCGGCGCGGAGATCAGGCCGCGGGTGCCCGACGCGTTCACCGGGCTCAACCGCATCCCCATCCTGATGCTCGGCCCGTTGCTGCACCTGGCGGGGGAGGCGTTCGTCCCGCTGGTCGGCGGCGACCCGATCGGCCGGCGGCCGGTGAACTTCCACGTGGAGGCGCTGCGCGCGATGGGGGCCGAGGTGGAGGTGGGGGACAACGGCATCTCCGCCAAGGCCAAACGGCTCAACGGGGCCCGGCTCGAACTGCCGTACCCCAGCGTGGGGGCGACGGAGACGATCCTCATGTCGGCGGTGCTGGCCGAGGGCAAGACCGTGCTGAAGAACGCGGCCATGGAGCCCGAGGTGGTGGAGCTGGCGCTGTTCCTGCAGCGCATGGGCGCCCGGATCGAGCTGTCGCCCGACCGCCGGATCGTCATCGAGGGCGTCGACCACCTGCGCGGCGCCTCGACCTGGCTGACCGGCGACCGCATCGAGGCGTTCTCCTACCTGGCGGCCGGGCTGGTCACCGGGGGAGAGGTCCGCGTGCACGGCTGTCCCCAGGACCGCCTGGTCACCGCGATCACCACGCTGGCCAGGATGGGCGCCCAGTTCGACATCAACGACGAGTACCTGTGCGCCACCGCCCCGCCCGAGGGGCTGCGCTCGGCGGCCGTGCAGACCGACACCCACCCCGGGTTCATGACCGACTGGCAGACGCCGCTCATGGTGCTGTTCACGCAGAGCCAGGGCATGTCGGTGCTGCACGAGACGGTCTTCGAGAACCGCCTGGTCTACGTGCCCGCGCTTCAGCGGATGGGCTGCGAGATCGAGGTGTTCGACCAGTGCCTGGGCGGTCCGGCCTGCCGCTACCACGACACCAACGCCCGGCACTCCGCCGTGGTGCGCGGGGTCTCCAAGCTCAGGGGCGCCGACGTGACGCTGCCCGACATCAGGGCCGGGTTCTCGGCCGTCCTGGCCGCCGCTGTGGCCGACGGGACGTCCACGCTGCGCGGCGTGCACCACATCGAGCGGGGGTACCACCGGCCGTACGAGCAGTTCGTCTCGCTTGGTCTGAACATCCGAAGAGAACGGTAAAGACCGAGGAAGTGGGCGTTTGCCGATGATCTGCTGGTTGCAGATCATCTGCGTGACCGTACTCAGATCCATCGGTGGCCTCGCCATGGCGGGGGCGCTCGGCGGGGTGCTGGCGGCGGCACTGGCCGTTCCCGTGGTGAGCGGTGGCGGCCTGGCCGCCAAGAACGTCGCCGACACCTTCGTCGACCTGCCGCCCGCGCCGCGCGAGGAGCCCCTGGCGCAGGTGACCAGGCTGCTGGACAAGGACGGCAGGCAGTTCGCCCAGTTCTACGAGGCCAACAGGACGACCGTGCCGCTCGCGGCCGTGGCGCCCCTGATGCGCAAGGCCATCGTCGCCATCGAGGACGCCCGCTTCTACGAGCACGGCGGCCTCGACGTCCGGGGCACGCTGCGGGCGCTGCTCACCAACACGCAGGCGGGCGGCATCCGGCAGGGCGGCTCGTCGCTGACGCAGCAGCTCGTCAAGAACATCCTGGTCGAGAGCGCCCGTACTGACGCCGAACGGGACAAAGCGCGGGCGCCCAACCTGGCCCGCAAGATCACCGAACTGCGGTACGCGCTGGCCCTGGAACGCAAGTACCGCAAGGACGAGATCCTTGAGCGCTACCTGAACATCGCCTACTTCGGCGCGGGCGCGCACGGCGTCGAGGCGGCGGCCCGGCGCTTCTTCTCCACCAGCGCCTCCAAGCTGACGCTGACCCAGGCGGCCACGCTGGCCGGGGCGGTGCGGATGCCGTACTCGACCGACCCCTCGCTCGGCCGCTCGCACGAGACGCGGCTGAAGGAGCGGCGCGACCTCGTCCTGGACCGCATGGCCGGGCTCAAGCTGATCACGCAGGCCCAGGCGAACGCCGCCAAGAACGCGCCGCTGGACCTGCGGCTGCGGCCCGAGCCGGGCGGCTGCGGGCAGAGCGCGTACCCCTACTACTGCCTGTACGTCCAGTACGAGCTGCTGTCGAACCCGGCGTTCGGCAACACCCCGGCCGAGCGGCGGACCAGGATGGCCAGGGGCGGCTTGGTGATCAGGACCGGCCTGGACCCGGTCGCGCAGCGCGCGGCCGAGCACGCGATCCAGCGGCACGTCTCGCCGGAGGACACCGAGGTCGCCGCCGAGGCCATGGTCGAGCCCGGCACCGGCCGGATCAGGGCGATGGCGGCCAGCAAGCAGTTCGGCCGCAACCGCGGCAACAAGAAGAACGGGCCCAGGACCACCTTCAACCTGGCCGCCGACGTCGCGCACGGCGGCGGCCAGGGCTTCCAGGCGGGATCGACGTTCAAGGTCTTCACCCTGGCCACGGCGTTGCAGCAGGGCTGGCGCTTCGGCGACGGCTTCCAGACGCCCGGGGAGCTGGTGCCCGCGCAGGGCTACCGCAACTGCGCCGGACGCCCGGTCAACGACCCCGAGACGCGCATACTCAACGCCAGCGGCGAGGGCGCGGGCGGCCCGCACAGCATCGAGACCGGCACCTGGAAGTCGGTCAACATCTTCTACATGATGCTGGAGCGCAAGGTCGGGCTCTGCAACGTGGTCAAGACGGCCAGGGCCCTCGGCGCGGTCCGGGCCGACGGCGGGCCGCTGCGCGAGGTGCCGACGTTCACGCTGGGCGTCAACGAGATGGACCCGGTGACGGTCGCGGGGGCCTTCGCCACGTTCGCGGCGCGCGGCGTGCACTGCCGGCCGCTGGCGATCGTGGAGATCACCGACCGCAGCGGCCGGCGGGCGCACGTGCCGCCGTCCTGCGAGCAGGTCATGGAGCGGCCGGTCGCGGACGCCGTCAACTACGTCCTGTCCGGGGTGTTCGACAAGGGCACCATGCAGGGGCAGAGCATCGGCCGCCCGGCCGCCGGCAAGACCGGCACCAACAACGGCTACACCTCGGCCTGGTTCGCCGGGTACACGCCCGACCTGGCGGCGGCGGTGAGCCTGGGGGACATCCGGGGCTCCTACCGCTACCCGCTGCAAGGGGTGCAGATCGGCGACCAGTACTACGGCGCGGTGCAGGGGGCGTCGCTGCCGGGCCCGATCTGGGTCGAGTCGATGCAGCAGGCCCTCGGCAACACCGAGCCGAGAGGCTTCCCGGGGCCGGACATGGGCCGCTTCGGCGGCGGGTTCACGCCGGGCCTGAAGGAGGCCGAGGCGCAGGAGGAGGACAAGAAGAAGAACAGGCGGCAGGGCGAGCGCGCGTTCTTCCGGCACCACCGTCGCCTGTTCGAGTGGCTGCTCGGGCAGGGCCCGCCCGAGCCGGCGTTCCGCCGTCCCCGCCACCGCACCCGGTAGCCCGTACGCGCCACCGCACCCGGTGCCCCGCCGGCGGGGCGCTCAGCCCGTCTTGCCGATGGGGGCGGTGGCCGCGCGGGTGAGGGTGATCAGGTTGTCGGGGGCGGTCTCGATCTGGAGCCCGCGCCGGCCGGCCGAGAAGTAGATCGTCTCGAAGTCGAGCGCCGAGGAGTCGACCACGGTCGGGAGCTGTTTGCGCTGGCCGAGCGGGCTGATGCCGCCCACCACGTAGCCGGTCACCCGCTCGACCTTGGCCGCGTCGGCCATGGCGGCCCGCTTGCCGCCCAGCGCCGAGGCCAGGGCCTTGAGGTCGAGCTTGCCCGACACGGGCACGACCGCCACCGCGAGGCCGCTCTCGACCTCGGCGACGAGCGTCTTGAAGATGCGCTCGTAGGGCACGCCGAGCGCGTCGGCCGCCTCCTCGCCGTAGGCCTGGGCGTTGGGGTCGTGATCGTAGGGGTGGAGCGTGAAGTCGGCCTTGGCCTTGGTCAGCGCCATGGTGGCCGGGGTGCCGCCGCCCTTGCCTTTGGTTTTGCTCACGTCGAACGATTGTAGCGAATCTACAATGTAAAGGCGCGGCCCGGCGTGTACCCGAGCGCCCGCCGGAAGACGTCGATGAACGCGCTGGCCGAGGCCCAGCCGCAGCGATGGGCGACCACGGTCACCGGCAGGCCGTCGGCGAGCAGCAGCAGGGCGTGGTGCAGGCGGAGCTGGGTGCGCCACTGGGGGAAGCTCATGCCGAGCTCGCGGCGGCACAGCCGGGCGAGGGTGCGCTCGCTGGTGCCGGCCCGGGCGGCGAGGGTGGCCAGGGTGCGCCCGTCGGCGGGGTCGTCGTGCAGGGCCGCGCATACGGCGGCCAGGCGCGGGTCGCGGGCGGCGGGCACGTGGAAGGGCTGCTCGGGGGCGCGTCTGAGCCGGTCGAGCAGGACGGCCGTCAGGCGTTCGCGTTCGTCGCCCTCGGGGGCGTCGTCGTCGGTGCAGGCGATGATGAGCTCGCGCAGCAGCGGGCCGACGGCGAGCACGGCGGGCCGGGCCAGCCCGGCCGGGTCGCCGGTGAGGCCGATGAGGCGCAGGTCGGTGGTGCCGTGGGCGCGGTGTTCGTGCACGGTGCCGGCGGGGATCCAGATCGCGCGGTTGGCGGGGGCGACCCAGGTGCCGGCGTCGGTGGTGACGGTGACCATGCCGGCGCATGCGTAGGCGATCTGGTGGGTGTCGTGCCGGTGGGCGTCGATGCCCGTGCCGGGGGCCAGGGGGCGGCGGCCGGTGGGCGCCACGGGGGTGTGGCGGATATTCGGCATAGATTGGCATTTTATCGGAAGCAGGCCAGATCGGGCCCGGGAAATCATCGGAGGCGTGAACAGGATCCGGTCGCTGGCGGCGGGGCACGCGTGCGTGGACTTCTATCAGGGCGCGGTGCCGGCGCTGGTGCCGTTCCTGGTGGCCGGGCGGGGGTACGGCTTCGTGGCGGTGTCGGGGATCGTGCTGGCGGCGCCGGCGGTGGCGGGGGCGGTGCTGACGCTCCCGGCGGTGCGGGCGCCGGCGGGCGGCGGTGGCGGGGCGCGGGTGGCGTCGCGGGTGGCGGGCCGTGACGACTGGCCGGGGTTCGCGCGGCTGACGCTGGTGATCGTCTTCCGTTCGGTGGTGTACGTCGGCCTGAGCGCGTTCGTGGCCCTGTACGTGGGTGGCGGCGCGGCGGGCGCGGTGGCGTTGTTCGTGCTGTTCGCGGGCGGGGCGGCGGGCACGGTGCTGGGTGGCCGGCTGGCGGGCCGATGCGGGTGGCGTACGCGGCGGCGGTGCCCGCCGTGGCCGGGGTGGTGCTGGCGCCACGAGCCCGCTGGTGGGCGTGGTCGCCGAGGCCACCACGCTCAGGACGGCGCTGGCCTGCCTGGTCGCCTTCCCGGTGCTGGCCTGGCTGCTGGCGCGGACGCTGCGGGAGCCCGTCTAATCGGTGGCGGTGCGCAGGCGCAGGACGGCGGAGTTGTCGCGCTGGGCGGGGTCGAGGCGGGTCGAGGTGACGTGCATGGTGACCGGGAGGGCGGCGTCGGCGTCGCGGTCGACGGCGACCTTGGCGGTGATGCGCACCGGGCGGCCGGGGTGGATGACGTCGATCGTGCAGTCGGCCCGGTGGTCGCCGTGGCGGCAGGAGGCGCCGGCGACGGCGGTCAGGGTGGCGCCGTCCGGGAGCGTGAGGGTGACGGGCACCTGGGCGGCGGCCATGAGCCCGCGCATGGTGACGGTCGCGGTGACGGTGGCGGTGCCGCCCCGGCGGACGGGCGCGGCGGGGCCGGCGGCGTCGAGGGAGAGGGAGTCGTAGACGCCCTGGGGGTCGGCCTCGCCGACGATGGCGCCGTAGCCCTCCGCGTTGAGCGCGGTGGCGACGGAGTTGCCGTCGGGCTCGCCGTCCTCCTTGCCGGACGACAGGACGCCGACCAGGTCGCTGCTGCCGCGCACGACCCATGGCCCGCCGCTGTGGCCCTTGGCCATGTGGCAGTTGTCGGTCTCCATCCGCCCGGCGCGGTCGCCGGGTCCGGCCAGCCGGGCGGCGAGCATGTCGCCGGCGGTGTCCTCGCCGTGGGCCTGCCGGGTGCGGCCCAGGCACCAGAGCTGGTCGCGGCCGTCGTAGGGGCGGCGGCCGAGCACGCCGGGGTAGCCGGAGGTGGCGATGGTGAAGCGGCCGCCCTCGTTGCGCAGCGGGGTGAGGGCGCCGACGGTGTCCTGGAGGGTGCGCTTCCTGCCGCCGACCTCGACGAGCGCGACGTCGTAGACGGAGTTCCAGTCGCCGCCGGTCCGCCCGGTGTAGGCGTCGGGCTTCCAGGCGCGCCGGCCGCCCCATCTGCCGTACGGTTCGCGCTGCTCGGTGGTGGCGGCGCGGCCGTCGTAGGCGGGGACGAAGGCGAAGTTGGTGTGCCAGTGGCCCGTCGCCGAGCCGTCGGGGCTGCTGTAGACGCAGTGGGCGGCGGTGATGACGAGGAGCCTGCTGGCCGAGCGGACGACGGAGGCGCTGCAGGAGTCGTCGCGGCCGGTGGCGTTGACGAAGAACAGCCGTCCGGTGACGCGGCTGTTGTCGCCGGCGGTGTACGGCCGGCGCACGCGGGCGTAGCCGTTGGTGTCGCCGCCGGGGGTGAGGCGTTTGGCGCCGGGCACACTGCGCCGCTCGGCGGCCCCGGTGTCGACGGGGAACGTGCCGGGGGAGTCGGCGCCGAGGGGGAGGGGGGCGGAGTTGGCGCCGGCCTGTTTGCCGGGCGTCCAGTAGCGGGCGGCGCGTCCGGGACGCATGAGTGGGGAGGATGCCGCTCCGGGACTTTGGGGGTGGGCCTTGAGCGGCGGGGGTTCGGCGGTGGCGGGGGCGGCGGTGAGCGAGAGGCCGGCGAGCGTGGCCAGGGTGGTGACCAGAGTCTTCGACACGATGTCCCCTTGATCAGTCCGAAGCGATTCTGATCACTGTAAGTCACGACTTCATCGCTTACCGTGGTGAAGCGGGACGTGTCGCGGTCAGCCCGCCGCCGCGTCCCCCGGGGGGAGGAACTCGGCGGTGCTCGCCTCTCCGGGATCGCGGTCGGGGCGCAGGCCGCGCCAGGAGGGGTGGCGCAGCCGGCCGTCGCCGGTGACCTCGGCGTACTGGACCTCGCCGACGACGCGGGGCTCGACCCAGTGCGCGTGGCGGGCGTGCTCGCGCGGGACGGGCTCGTCGAAGGGCGGGTCGGGGCGTTCCAGGGGGGTGAGGAGGTCCTGGAGGTCGCGCAGCATCTGCTGGGTGAAGCCGGTGCCGACGTGGCCGACGTAGAGCAGGCGGCCGCGTGGGTCGTGGGCGCCGAGCAGGAGTGAGCCGATCATGCCCGACCGTCGTCCGCCGCCGGGGTGCCAGCCGCCGATCACGACCTCGGCGGCGCTGACATTCTTGATCTTGGTCCATTCGCCGCTGCGCCGGCCGGGCCGGTACGGGGAGCCGAGCCGCTTGCACACCACGCCTTCGAGCCCGAGCTGGCGGGAGGAGTCGAAGGCGCGCTCGGCGTGGTCGGCGAACCAGACGGGCACCTCCCAGCGGAAGCCGGGCCGCAGGGTGCTCTCCAGCAGCTCGCGGCGTTCGCTGTAGGGGCGGCCGATCACGCTGTCGTCGTCGAGGTGCAGGATGTCGAAGGCCATGAACGTCACCGGCACCGCGCGGGTCAGCTCGGCGACGGTGGCGGGGTTGCGCTGGTGCATGCGGGGCTGGAGGGCGGCGAAGCTGGGCCGTCCGGTCTCGTCGAAGGCGACGATCTCGCCGTCGATCACGGCCGCGTGCCGGCCGGTGGAGCCGGCCATGAGCTGGAGTTCGGGGTAGGCGGGGGTGATGTCCTTGTTGTTGCGCGACATCAGGCGGACCGAGCCGCCTTCGACGTAGGCGAGCGCGCGGACGCCGTCCCACTTCATCTCCACCGCCCACCCGGGGCCCTGGACGGAGGTCAGGGTGCCCAGCTGGGCCATCATCGGCGCGTAGGCCGGCAGCCGCACCATGGACTCTGCCGTACCCCGGGGGGTTGATCGACAGTGGCGGACCGGGGTCTACAAATGGTCAAGCGCGGTGTCTTCCACCAGTTCGCCGAGGTCCACGCCGTGTTCGCCCAGTTCGGAGACGGTCTTGCAGTAGCCGCGCAGGTACGTCCGGCCGTTGACGCGGTGCGAGACGCGCAGCAGTGGACGATCGTCGAGAATGATCGCCTCCACCAGGATGCCGCCGGGGGCTCGCCACTGTCCCATGCCGCCCAGCGTAAGCGAGTGGACATAATGGACATGTAATGCGAAAGGCGTGACGATGAGCCTTCGCCGCGCCGAGCGGGGCAAACAGTCGCAAGATTATTTTTAACTCACCCAGAGTTTTCTTTGCCGCAGCGTGTTAGACACCGGGCGATCCGGGCAGAAGGGGGCCAAGCCATTCCCCTGGCCGTGGTCGCGCCCCCGTGGCGGTCACGGCCTCTCGGCCCCGGCTTGGCCCGGTCCGGGGCTCTGGCGGCCGCGAGCGCGGCGTCGGCGAACGCC
>NZ_JBEYTJ010000028.1:0-148186 GCF_040642995.1 Nonomuraea sp. NPDC047529
GGCCCGCGGCCGGTCACAACACCGCTCCCGAGCCCTCGCGGGGCCGCCGGGCGGCCTTGGGCGCGGGCGGCTGGGGTGCCGGACGGCGGTCGTACCTGGCCAGGCCGATGGCCGCCGGGCCCGCCACGAACGACGAGGTCAGCGTGCCCACGACGATCCCGGTGACCAGCGCGATCGCGAAGTCACGCAGCGAGTCGCCGCCGAAGACAGCCAGCGCGACCAGGACGAACAGCGCGCCGAGCCCGGTGTTGACGGTCCGCGGCACGGTCTGCAGGATCGCCGTGTTCACCGCCTCGGCCAGCGGCGCGGTACGGCGGGCGGCCCACAGCTCCCGCACCCGGTCGAACACCACCACCTTGTCGTTGACCGAGTAGCCGACCACGGTCAGCATCGCGGCCAGGAACACGCCGTCCACCGGCTTGCCGAGCCAGGCGAACAGCCCGATCACCACGGCCAGGTCCACCAGCAGCGCCAGCACGGTCGCCGTGCCGAACGTCCACCGGAACCGCACCGCCAGGTAGACGAGCTGGGCCGCCACGGCCACGCCGAGCGCGATGACGGCGTTGCGGCGCAGCTCCTCGCCCAGCGTGGGGCCGATGAACTCGTCACGCCGCTTGGTCACCTCGCCGACCTGCCCCTCCAGCGCGGCCTGGACCTTGGCCGGGTCGAGCTGCCCCGCGCGTACGGCCACGCCGTCGCCGGTGGCCTGCACGACCGCGCCCGGATACCCGGCCTCGCTCACCAGCCGCCGGGCCATGTCGGCCTCGACCGGCCTGGACGTGCCGAACTCCACGAGCCGGCCGCCGGTGAACTCGACCCCGAAGTCCAGCCCGCGGGTGAACAGCCCGGCCAGCGCCGCGACGGCCAGGCCGCCCGCGACCGCCAGCCACACCTTCCTGGCCTTCATGAGCTGCGGGTTCCGGCGGGCCAGCCACGTCCTGACGGCGCCGGGTGAGGCGAGGCCCGACAGGCGCGGCCCGATCCGCGCGGCGACGGCCTGGGTGAGCACGCGGGTGATCAGCATGGCCGACACCAGCGAGGCCAGTACGCCGATCGCCAGCGTCACGCCGAACCCCTTGACCGGCCCGGAGGCCAGCCAGAACAGCAGCCCGGCGGCGATGAGCGTGGTGGCGTTGGAGTCGGCGATGGCGCTCCAGGCGTTCTTGAACCCCCGGTTGAGCGCCGGCGCGAGCCCGCGTGCCGGGGCCAGGCCGTACTCCTCCCTGGCGCGTTCGAAGACGAGCACGTTGGCGTCGACCGCCATGCCGATCGCCAGCACGAACCCGGCCAGTCCGGGCAGCGTGAAGGTCGCGCCCATCGCGACCAGCGCGGCGTAGGAGATCAGGCCGTAGCACATCAGCGCGATGGCGGCCAGCAGGCCGGACAGGCGGTAGACCGCGATGATGAACAGGGCGGTCAGCACCAGCCCGACGATCGCGGCCTTGACGCTGGCCTCGACGGCGGCCTCGCCCAGCGTGGGGCCGACCGTCCGCTGCTCGACCAGGTCGAGCGGCACGGGCAGCGCGCCGCCCTTGATCAGCACGGCCAGGTCGCGGGCCTCCTCGTGGGTGAAGGACCCGGTGATCTGGGTGCTGCCGCCGGGGATGCCGGTCCCGCACGCGACGGACGGGTCGAGCTGCGGCGAGGAGATGATCTTCTTGTCGAGCACGATGGCGACGCGCCGCCTCGGGTCGCCCTCCGGCTGGCAGGCGGCCGCGCCGGTCATCTGCTGCCAGGCGTCGGCGTCGCGGAAGTCCACCGTGACCCACCAGCCGGGCCCCTGCTGCGGGTCGCTGCGCTCGGCGGCGTCGCTGACGCCGTCGCCGCTGATCGCCGCCGGGCCGAGCGCGAGCGGGCGGCCGCTCTCGTCGGGCAGCGCGGTGGCGTCGCCGTCCTTCGCCGGGCCGGTGACCGGGTGGAAGGCGAGCTGTGCGGTACGGCCGATGACCTCGGCCGCCTTGCTGGGGTCGAGCACGCCGGGCAGCTCGACGATGATCCGCTTCTCGCCGGAGCGGACCAGGGTGGGATCGACGACCCCCAGCGCGTCCGCCCGGCGGCGGAGCACGTCGAGGGCGCGGTCGGTGGCCGAGGAGTCGGCCTGGACCGTCGGGGAGTCTCTGGCCTCGAAGACGAGCTGGGTACCGCCGCGCAGGTCGAGGCCGAGGCGTGGCGTGGCGGTGAGGGACAGGATGATCGAGGTCGCGATGACGGCCAGCGCCGCCAGCGCGCGCCACATGGGCGCACGTGACATGAAGCCTCCACAGGCTCAGGTGTGCGGAAGAGGGGATCTTCAGAGCACCGTGGAGGGAGGCGCGCGGGCCGCCGCCGCGCCCTGGGGGCGGTCGGCGGCGGCGCGGGAGCCGGGCCGCCGTACGACGGCCGACCAGACCTGCGGCAGGCGGGCCGGGGCGGCCGCGGGCAGCGCCGGGCCGCCCGGCCCCGCCTGGTCGTGCCCGCCGTGCCTGATCTGCGCGAGCGGGGGCGGCGGCGGCGTGGAGCCGAGCTGGACGGCGGCGGCCTGGTCGATCGCCGCCCGGATCGCCGCGACCTGCGGGGCGACCTGGCTGTGCCCGATCCCGGGCCCGGTCCCGTGACCGGCCGCCTGGCCGATCGTGGGAAGCAGCCACGACAGGACGAGAAGAAGGGCGGCGGGCAGCCTGGTGCGCACGTCGCCTCCTTCCCGTCGTGGTGGCCGTCGTCGTGGCCGTCGTGGCCGTCGTCGTCCCTACCGTAGCCCGCCGCCGGGCCGCTCAGGGCAGGGTGCGCAAGTACGTCGGCGGCCTGCGGACCTGAGCGGCCTGCTCGAAGGCGTACGCGAGGGCGATCAGGGACGGCTCGGACAGGCGCCCGCCGAAGAAGGTGACGCCGAGCGGCAGGACGTCCCTGGCGTAACCGGCCGGGACGGTGACCGCCGGATACCCGGAGATCGCCGAGGGCGCGGAGGAGGCGACGAACCCGGTGAAGTCGTCGCCCTTGGTCAGGTCGGTCAGCCAGGCCGCGTGGTTGGTGGGGGCGAGCAGCGCGTCCAGGCGGCCGGCGGCCATCGCGGAGTCGATCGCGCGGCGGGCCAGGGTGGTGGCCTTGTCCCGGAGGGCGCGGTAGGCGGGGTCGTCCAGGTCGCCGGTGGTGGCCTGCGCCTGCTCGAAGATCTCCTGCCCGAAGTAGCGCAGTTCGGTCCCGGCGTGCCGCCGGTTGAAGTCGATCAGCCCGGCCAGGTCGGCGGGGTGCCGTCCGGGGGTGGCGGCCAGGTAGGCGTTCAGGTCGTGCTTGAACTCGGTCAGCAGCGCGGGGAACTCGGCCTCGCCGGCTTCGTCCATGCCTTCCAGCTCGACGTCCACGACGGTCGCGCCGCGGGCCCTGAGGGTGGCGACGGTGGCGTCCAGGGCGGCGCGCACCTCCTGGTTGTCGCCCGCGACCGAGCGCCACACGCCGACGCGGGCGCCGTTCAGCGCGCCGGGCCGCAGGGCCTTGAGGTAGTCGCGGTCGCCGCCCGGGACGGTCGCGGGGTCGCGCGGGTCCGGCCCCTGGATGGCCGAGAGCACGGCGGCGGCGTCGGTGACGTTCCTGGTGATCGGGCCCGCGGTGTCCTGCCGGGACGACAGCGGCACCACTCCGGCCCGGCTGACCAGCCCGAGCGTGGGCTTGATGCCGACCACGCCGTTGATCCCGGCCGGGCAGACGATCGAGCCGTCGGTCTCGGTGCCGATGGTGACCGCGGCCAGGGTGGCGGCGGCGGCGACCGCCGAGCCGCTGCTCGACCCGCAGGGGTTGCGGTCCAGGACGTAGGGGTTGTTGGTCTGCCCGCCGACCGCGCTCCACCCGCTGGAGGACGGGCTGGAGCGGAAGTTCGCCCATTCCGACAGGTTCGCCTTGCCCAGGATCACCGCCCCGGCCGCGCGCAACCGCTGGACGAGGAACGCCTCCGCGCCCGGCCGGGAGCCGAGCAGCGCCTGCGAGCCGGCGGTCGTGCGCAGCGGCGCGGCGGTGTCGATGTTGTCCTTGAGCAGGACCGGGACGCCTTCCAGCGGTCCGTGCGCGCCGCGGCGGCGACGCCGGTCGCTGGACTCGGCCTCGCGCAGCGCGGCGGGGTTGGTCTGGATGACCGCGTGCAGCAGCGGGTCCACCGCGCGGATGCGGTCGAGGTAGAAGCGGGTGAGCGTCACCGCGTCGAAGCGGCCGCGGTCCATGGCGCGCTGCAGGTCGAGCACGGTGGCGCGGTCGAGGTCCAGGCCGCGCAGGACGGTACCGGCGACGGCAGGGATAGGGGCCGCCTCGCGCGCGTGCGCGGGGGCGGCCGCGGTTAACCCGGCGGCGAGGGCGAGCGCGAGCGCGGCGGCCACTCGGCGGGCGGGCTTCATGAGCGTCATGGCTGTCGAGCCTAGCCAGAATGCTTTCGTTGGAAAATATTCCACTTCGTATATATTCTCGCGGGCTGCCCGCGTGACGCGTCCTTGTCTGGCGGGTCGTGGACAGGCGGCTGGCGTCCGGGCCACCGTCCTGTCACCCCGCCGGCCGCGGAGGCGGAAACCGTCGGTGGCCGCCCGCACACTCAGCGCATGCCCGATGAGCCTCTGGAACTCGGTGAGATCACCATCTCCGACTGGTACGCCCACAACGACAAGATGGCCGAGGTCGGCTTCCTGACCATCGCCAGACGCCTGCCCTCGCTCGTCGCCCAGGCGATGAGCATGTCCTGGCGGGCCGGCCCACGCGACACCGTGGCCACCATCGCGCTCAACCTCCTCGGCGGCCTGTTCACCGCCTTCGGCCTGCTGGCCACGACCGGCGTGCTGAGCGCCCTGTTCAGCGAGGGCCCCACCCCCGACCGCGTGCTGGCCGCCCTGCCCAGCCTCGTCCTGGTCGGCGCGGCCGCCGTGCTGCGCACGGCGGTCCAGGCCGGCGCGGGCTGGGCCCAGTCACGCCTCACCCCGCAGATCTCCCGCCACACCGAGGAACGCCTCTACGGCCTGACCAGCCAGGTGGAGCTGGTCGCCTACGACGACCCGGAGTTCCACGACAGCCTCGAACGCGCCAACCAGCGCGGTGTCACCGTGGCCAGCTCGGTGGTCAGCTCGGCCATCAACGTCGTCACCGCGGCCGTCGGCATCGCGGCGGCGGCGGGCGTGCTGGGCGTGCTGCACCCGGTCCTGCTGCCGCTGCTCCTGCTGGCCGTGCTGCCCGACGCGTGGGCCACCGTGCGCGGCGCCCGCATGCGCTACTCGACGATGTACTCCCTCATCCCCGCCCGCCGCCGCAAGTGGATCATCGCCGAGCTGCTGGCCGACCGCGAGCCCGCCGCCGAGGTGCGCTCGTTCACCATGCGCGGCTTCCTGCTGCGCATGTACGACGCGGTCGCCAAGGCCGAGCAGGACGTCCTGCTCGTCCTGGCCAGACGCCAGACCCTGGCCCGCCTGGTCGGCGAGGCCCTGGGCGGCCTCGGCACCGCCCTGGTCTACGTCGCGCTCGGCCTGCTGCTGGCCCTGGCCGCGATCCCGCTGGCGGTCGCCGGCACCGCGGTGCTGGCCATCAGGACCGGCCAGACGTCGCTGGCCAACCTCCTCTACGCCACCAACCGCCTCTACGAGGACGGCCTCTACTTCACCGACTTCCTCCAGTTCTGCGCCGACGCCGAACGCCGCGTGCCCGGCGCCCGCCCGGCGGCCGTGCCCGAGAGGTTCGAGCGCATCGTGGCCGACGACGTGACGTTCACCTATCCGGGCGCCGAGCAGCCGGCGCTGCGCGGGGTGACGGTCGAGATCAAGCGCGGCGAGATCATCGCGTTCGTGGGCGAGAACGGCTCCGGCAAGACCACCCTGGCCAAGATCCTGTCCGGCCTGTACGAGCCCGACTCCGGCGGCGTCTCCTGGGACGACGTCGACCTGGCCGACGTGCCCCCCGACGAGCTGCGCCTGCGCACGGCCGTCATCGCCCAGGACCACACCCGCTGGCCGCTCACCGCCCGCTACAACATCACCATGGGCACCGACAAGGGCGAGGCCGCCCTGGTCGCGGCGGCCTCGGTCGCCGGCGCCGACGAGGTGGTCGCGGGCCTGCCCCACGGCTACCGCACGCTGCTCGACCGCCGGTTCAAGGACGGCCAGGAGCTGTCCGGCGGCCAGTGGCAGCGCGTCGCCGTGGCCCGGGGCTTCCACCGCGACGCCGACCTGCTCATCTGCGACGAGCCCACGGCGGCCCTCGACGCCCGCGCGGAGCACGCCCTGTTCGAGCGCATCCGCGACCACTCCGAGGGCCGCACGGTCCTGCTCATCACCCACCGCCTGGCCAGCGTGCGGTACGCCGACCGCATCTACGTCCTCGACCACGGCAAGGTCACCGAGCAGGGCGACCACCAGGCCCTGATGGCGCTCAACGGCCTCTACGCCGACCTCTACACCCTTCAGGCCGCCGCCTACCGCTGATCCTCAGCGGCGCAGCAGCCCGGGCGGCACGGCCTCGGCCAGCGCCTTGTACCCCGCCGGGTTCAGGTGCAGGTGGTCGCCGACGTCGTAGGCGGGCAGCAGGTTGCGGGGGGCGGCCGGGTCGCGGGCCGCGCGGTCGAGGTCGATCACGGCGTCGAACGTGCCGCTCGTCCGGATCCACTCGTTGAGCTGCTGCCTGGCCGCCTCCCGGTGGCCGCCGGGGTCGTCGTAGGAGGTGTTGCCGCCGAAGGGGGTGAGGGTGGCGCCGTACACCCGCAGGTCCCGGGCGTGGGCGCGGGTGACGATCTGGTCGTAGGCGGCGATCAGGTCGTCGGCGACCTGGCGTTGCGCGGCCTGGGTGGCGGGGGCGGTACCGATGTCGTTGACGCCCTCGAAGACGATCAGCCAGGCCAGGCCGCTCCGGGCGAGCACGTCGCGGTCCAGCCGGGCCAGGGCGGCCGGGCCGAGGCCGTCGTTCAGCAGCGAGCGTGAGGTCCACCGGGTCGGACACGACCTGCGCCCCGGCCGGCACGACGGTGGCCGGACGGCCGTGGAAGGTCAGGGGCCGCGCGGTGCCGGCCCGGATCGCGCTCACCCCGGCCGCCTCGCCCTCCGGGAACGCGACGGAGGCCCGGGTGATGGGCAGCGGCGCGCCGCCGAAGGCGTTGGAGAAGCGCACCCGTACACGTTTGCCGCCGGCCGAGACGCGGACGGTCTGCCGCAGGGCGGTGTCGGCCTGCCCATGGACGATCTGAAAGTTTCGGCGAGGAAGCGAATATTTCTTTCGGAAGGTATGCCGGGCCGGGACCCGGGTCAACAGCGGTGCCCGCTTCTGACACGGCGCCATTCCCGTTCTGACCGGACGTTGCAAGGCAGGCGTCCCGGTGGTGCACTCAAGGGCGTTGGTTCCGACCTGCGTCCAGGCCGCCGGCGGGATCGAGGGCCGGCGGCGGACCTCGAAGGGAGAACCGTGAGACGATTACGTCCGCTGCTGCTGTTCCTGCTGCTCGCCCTGGCCACGGGCTGCGGCGGGGCCGCGCCCGGCGCCCCGGGGGGCACCGGCTCCGGCACGCCGCTGGAGAAGATCAGGATCGGCGTCATCCCGATCCCCGACAGCGCGCTCGTCTACATCGCCCGCGACCGCGGCTACTTCGCCGCCGAGGGGCTGTCGGCCGAGCCGGTGGTCGTGCAGGGCGGCGGCCCGGCGATCGACAGGATGAAGGGCGGCGCCCTGGAGTTCGGGCTGGTCAACTACGTCACCGCGGTTCTGTACCAGCGGCGGGAGCCGGGGCGGCTGAAGCTGGTCGCCGACGCCTACCACGCCGCGCCGGGCGCGTTCCAGCTCTTCGTGGCGCCCGGCAGCCCGATCAGGAGCGTGCGCGACCTGCGGCCGTCGGGCGGCGTGAAGAGGAGCGTCGCGGTGGCCACGCTGCGGTCGGTCGGCACGCTGAGCGCCGAGACCGTGCTCGCCGCGGCCGGGCTGTCGGCGAACGACGTCGCGTTCAAGGAGCTCCCCCTGCCCGACATGCCGGCCGCGCTGGCCGCGGGCACGGTGGACGTGGCCTGGATGACCGAGCCGTTCATCACCGCCTACGCCCGGCAGGGCGGCAGGTCGCTGGGCGACGCCATGGCGAACGTCCCCGCCGGGTGGCCGATCGCCGGGTGGGCCACGACCGCGTCGTACGCGAGCGCCCGTCCCCGGGCCGTGGCCGGGTTCCAGCGGGCCATGGCCCACGCCCAGCTCGACGCCCGGGACCGGACGCTGGTCACCGGGGTGCTGGGGACGTACACGAAGATCCCGCGCGAGGTCCTGCCGACGATCACGCTCGGCACGTTCCCCGCCGCGCTGGAGCCCGAAGGGCTGCAGTCGGTGGTGGACACCATGGTGAGGTTCGGTTACCTGCCCGCGCCGCTGCGGGCGGAGAGCATGATCGTCCGGCCGGCCTGGGAGCCGGGGAAGGGGAACCCATGAGCGAGACGCCGGAGCGGGCGCGGGTGCTGCGCCTGGTCGACGACTTCATCCTGTACGCCGCCGTCCGGGCCGCCCTGCGGCTGTCGGTCTTCGACCTGCTGGCCGCCGGGCCGTGCGCCGTGGACGAGCTGGCCGACGAGATCGCCGCGGGCGGGACCGGGCGTCCCGACGAGACGCTGCTGGGCCGCCTGCTGCGCACGCTGGACCACCTGCGGCTGGTCGAGCGGGACGCCCGCGGCCGCTACCTGCTCACCGGCGAGGGCGACCTGCTCACCAGCGGCCGGGACGACTCCCTGGCCCCCGCCGCGCTGATGTGGGGCGAGGAGCTGTGGCGCGACTCGGCCGACCTGCTGCACCGGACGATCACCACAGGTGAGCCCGCCGCCCTGGAGCTCCACCAGGTGGACTCCCCCTACGCCTGGCTGGGCACCCGCCCCGCGGCCGGCGCCCTGTTCAACGAGTTCATGGCCACCCGCAGCGTCACCGTGGCCCGCGCGCTGGCCGGGCAGGACCTGACCGGCGTGGACGCGGTGGCCGACATCGGCGGCGGCACCGGCATCGTCCTGGCCACGATCCTGGCGGCCCACCCGCGGCTGCGCGGCGTGCTGTTCGAGCTGCCCGAGGTGGCGGCCCAGGCGCGGAGTCACCTGGACGGCCGGGCGGGCATCACCGTGGCCGAGGGCGACATGTTCGCCGACCCGCTGCCCCGGGCGGGCCTGTACCTGCTGGGCAACATCCTGCACAACTACCCCGACGAGCAGGCCGCCAAGCTGCTGGCGCGGCTCGCCGCCCTGATGGACGGCCACGCCGAGCTGTGGATCGTGGACGCCGTCCTCGACGACGACCCGCGCCGCTCGCCGACGTCGGCGGTGGCGCTGGACATGAAGATGCTCACGCTGTTCAGCGGCGGCCAGGAACGCACGCTGACCCAGGTCGGGAACCTGCTGGGGGCCGCGGGGCTGCATGTCGCCCGCACCGATCCGCTCCCCCACGGGCTGCATCTGGTGGTGGCCAGGCAGCGCCCCGCCACGGGATGAGCCCCCGCGTGAGCCCTTCGCCGTCGCGCGCGTCCGGCGTCCGTCGACGAGACTGGCGGCCACGGGCGGGGGCCCGGGCCGCTCGGTGATGGCGATCTTGGTCTTCCCGCCACTTCGCGGCTTCTGCAAGTATTCGATCATGGAAGAAGGGAGACGCGAAGTGGCAGAGAGCAACACGGGCATTCGGCGATTACTTGCGGACTCTGGGGAGCCGCGTGGCTGGGTCCCGCTCCGGACGGATCTCGTCACCGCGCTGCTGGGGGTCTGGTTCGGCGTCGGGCTGATGATCGACGCGTGGGCGCACAGCAACCGCAGCGACCTGGAGACGTTCTTCACGCCGTGGCACGCGGCCTTCTACTCGGGGTTCGCGGCGGTGTCCGGCTGGATCATCTGGCAGGTGTTCCGCAACGTGCGGCTCGGCCGCCAGGGGCTGGCCGCCGTTCCCCAGGGCTATCTGGCCGGGCTGGTCGCCATCCCGGCGTTCGCCCTCTTCGGGCTGGCCGACATGACCTGGCACACCGTGCTCGGCATCGAGACGAGCGTCGACATCCTGTTCAGCCCGTCCCACCTGGGGCTGATCGTGACCATGCTGCTCATCATCACCACGCCGCTGCGCTCGGCCTGGAACGCCCCCGACACGGGCGTGCGGCCCTCGCTCCGGCGGCTGTTCCCGGCGCTGGCCGGGCTCGCGTTCGCGGCCACGCTGGTGTCGCTGTTCCTGTCGTACGGCGACGCCCTGCAGTACCGGTCCGCACACATCGTCGAGGCGTTCTCCGGCGTCGAGGACGCGGGCGCCGACCGTCTGGCCACCGCGATGGTCATCAGCAACGTCATCCTGCTCACCCCGGTGCTGCTGCTGGTCCGGCGGTGGAACCTGCCCTTCGGCGCGGTGACCGTCATGTACACGGTCGCCGTCCTGATGCCCGGGGCGCAGACGGCGTTCGAGAACGTGCCGACGCTGCTCACGTTCGTCGCCGCGGGCCTGGCGAGCGACGTGCTGATCCGGCTGCTGCGCCCGTCCGGCGCGCGGCGGGGCGCCTACTGGGCCTTCGCCGGGCTGTCGGCCTTCGTCACCTGGTCGCTCTACATCGGGGTCGCCTCGGCGGCCGGTGGCGGCCTGCCCGCGGTGCCCGAGCTGTGGACCGGCGCGCCGGTGGTGGCCGGGCTGATCGGCCTGGCGCTCGGTGCGCTGTTCCTGCCGAACGCGCTCCCCGCGGACGCGGCCGACGCCGGACGGGCATGATCCGGCCGCTCCGGGTCCTGTGT
Organism: Nonomuraea sp. NPDC047529; assembly: GCF_040642995.1. NCBI lineage: Bacteria > Bacillati > Actinomycetota > Actinomycetes > Streptosporangiales > Streptosporangiaceae > Nonomuraea > Nonomuraea sp. NPDC047529. The sequence continues at coordinate 10,695 of NZ_JBEYTJ010000028.1, forward strand.
CTCGTCGCCGTACTCCTGCTCGCGGGGGCCGCACCGGCCGCGGCTCACAACGTCACGGCCGGTGCGGACCTGCGCTTCGCCCAGACGATCGCCGGCGCCGAGCTGACGGTCGTGATCAAGGGCACGTCGCGGGTGCCGGGGCCGCTGCTGATCGGCGTGATCGCCTACGAGCCGGCGACCGGGCCGCCGGTCGGCCTGGAGGTGCGCTCGGTCGAGGACGGCCACAAGGTGACGGCCACCGCGCAGCCGTCCGCCACCCCGCGGTACGTCAAGCTCCCGGTCGAGCGCACCGGGCCGCACGAGCTCAGGCTGACGGCGGGGGGCGAGGTCGCCGTGCTGCCGTTCCGCGTCCTGGTGGACCGGGGCTCCGCCGGCGAGTTCCTGATCTACGGCGGCCTGCTCGTGGCCGGGCTGCTGCTGGTGGGCGGCCTGCTGACCGGGGCGCTGTCGCGCAGGACCCCGGCGATGCTGCTGGCCGGGGGCGCGGCGGCCGCGGTGACGGTGGCCGCGATGGTCGTCGTGTTCGAGCCCGCGCTGCCGCCTCCGCCGCCCGACGGCGCCGTCCCGACGGTGGACACGCGGGCGGTGGGGGCGCCGGCGGCCGGACGGCCCTTCGCGCGGGGACGGGTGACGACCCTCCCGGCCAGCCCGGCCCCCGGCGAGGAGTTCACGCTGCGCCTCGACCTCACCGACGGCTCGACCGGGCACCCGGTGGACGATCTCGTCCTGCACCACGAGGCGCTCGCCCACCTGGTCGTCACCAGCGAGGACGGCGCGTACTTCCGGCACCTGCACCCGCTGCGCACCGCGCCGGGACGGCTGGAGGTCCGGCTGCGCGCCGACCGGCCGGGCCGGTTCCTGGCCTACGCGGAGCTGGAACGCGAGGACTCCGGCGGCCAGCTGCTCGACGGCGCGTTCCGGGTCGCCGGGCACGCGCCTGCCGTGCTGCCCACGCCGCCCGCCACGGGGATCACGCCGGTGCTGCGGCCGTCCGTGCCGGTCGCGGGGCGTCCGACGGCGATCGAGGTGGGCATCGGGGTCACGCCGCGGCAGTGGCTGGGCATGTCCGGGCACCTGATCGTGCGCAGCCAGGACGGCACGTTCTTCGGCCACGTGCACGAGATGGGCGTGCCCGCGCCCCGGCTGCGCTTCACCTTCAGCTTCCCCGCCCCGGGCCGCTACCTGGCCTGGGCCCAGTACGCGGCCGGCGACCGGATCGTCACCGTGCCCTTCACCGTCGAGGTCGCGGAGGCTCTCGGATGAGGCGGATCCTGGCCGTCGCCGTCCTGCTCGCGGCGGCCCTGGCGGTGTTCCTGTACGTGCGCGGCTCGGCGCCCGGCCCGCTCACCCTCACCAGCGCGGGCACGCGGTACGCCGTCACGGTCGTCGTCCCGAGGCCGACGGCGGGCCGCGTCACGGCCGAGGTCCAGGTGACCTCCGGCGAGCCGCGGACGGTGACGCTGTCGACGGTGATGCCCGGCATGGGCCACTCGACCCCGGAGATCGTCGCCGACGCGCGGGGGCCGGGCCGCTACGTGGCCGAGGGCGAGCTGTTCCCGATGGCCGGGGTGTGGGAGCTGTCGGTCCGGCTGAACGGCGCGGCGGGAGAGGAGGTGCTGGTGGTCAAGGCGCCCATCACGGGATGAAGACGCCCGACTCTTGACGAATGAAATGAACGATCTTTTAATTCGTCCATGGGACGTATCGCCGGCGTCACCGCCGCCGAGACGCGGGAACGCCTGCTGCGCGCCGCCGCGGACGTCTTCGCCAGGCGCGGCTACGACGGCACCCGCGTCGCCGACATCGCCGCCGCGGCGGGGGTGAGCAACGGCGCCCTGTACGCCCACTTCGGCTCCAAGGCCGGCCTGCTCGTGGCCGCGCTGGGCGCGCACGGCCGGCGGCTGCTGGCCGGACTGTTCGCCGACGACCCCGATCGTCCGGTCGCCGACCTGCTCGTCGCCGCCGGCCGCCGGCTCCCCCGTCCCCGGGACGCCGGCGGCGACCTCATCGTCGAAGCGCTGGTCGCCGCCCGCCGCGACGAGGACGTGGCCCTGCCCATGCGCGACTACGTCGGCGAGCGCGCCCACTGGCTGGCCGGCCTGGTCCGCGCCGGCCAGGACGGCGGCGAGCTCGACCACGCCCTGTCACCGGAGGCCGTCGCCCACTTCTGCCTCCTGCTCGCGATGGGCAGCGCGCTCATCGCCCCGGACCCCCACCAGGTGGACGAGGAGGAGTGGGCCAGGCTGCTCATCCGCGTCGTCGCCGCCCTCTCCCCCGCCCCACCGCACGAAGGAACGCCGTGAGAGCACAGATCGACCCCGGGCGCTGCCAGGGACATGGCCGCTGCTACGACCTCGCCCCCGACCTGTTCGGCGAGGACGACGAAGGTTACGGAACGGTCCTCGGCGACGGCGCGGTGACGCCGGACCACGAGCGCACGGCGCGGCTGGCCGTCTCCAACTGCCCCGAGCGGGCGATCGACCTCCTCGGGGAGGCGTGACATGAGCGTGGACGAGCGCTTCGTCAAGAACTTCGGCGAGCCGGGCGACGACGAGGAGATCGGCACCCGCAGCGAGATCGTCACCGGGCCGGTCTCGGACTGGGCCACCGACTTCTCGCACCTGGAGCCGGAGTGGGCCGCCGACCCGTACCCCATCCAGGACGACCTGCGGCAGCGCTGTCCGATCGCGCACACCGACCGGTTCGGCGGCGGCTGGCTGCCCACCCGCTACGAGGACGTCGCCGCCGTCGCCTACGACACCGAGCGGTTCTCCTCGCGCTCGATCATCATGAGCAACTTCCGTCCGCCGCGCGAGAGCGCGCCCGTGGGCGGCACGCCGCCGATCTCGTCCGACCCGCCCTTCCACCACGACGCCCGCAAGCTGCTGCTGCCCGCCTTCACCAAGACGGCCGTCGCCAGGCGGGAGGAGTCGACGCGGGCGCTGTGCCACGAGCTGATCGACGGCCTGGGGGGCCAGGACGTCGTGGACGCGGCCCGCGACTACGCCCAGCACATCCCGATGCGGGTGATCGCCGACATGCTGGGCTTCCCGCCCGAGGACGGCCCGCGCTTCCGCGAGTTCATCGAGAACGCCCTCGAAGGCGTCAACCTGCCGCCCGAGCAGCGGACCGCCAACATGGGCCGGCTCTTCGACTACCTGCTGGACCAGATCCGCGACCACGTGGAACACCCGCGCGACGACCTCACGACCTACCTCGTCGAGGCCGAGCTGTACGGCCACAAGCTGGAGGCCGGGCACGTGGCGGGCACGATCGCCCTGCTGCTGATCGCGGGCATCGACACCACCTGGAGCGCCATCGGCGCCTCCCTGTGGCACCTGGCCAAAACCCCCGCAGACCGCGAACGCCTGGTCGCCGAACCCACCCTGCTCCCCACCGCCATGGAAGAGTTCCTGCGCGCCTACGCCCCCGTCACCATGGCCCGGCTCGTCAAACACGACATGCACTGGAACGGCGTCGACATGAAAGCCGACGACTGGATCCTGCTCTCCTTCCCCGCCGCCAACCGCGACCCCGCCCACTTCGACCACCCCACCGACATCCGCATCGACCGCGAGATCAACCGCCACGCCGCCTTCGGACTCGGCATCCACCGCTGCGTCGGCTCCCACCTGGCTCGCATGGAACTCCGCACCGCACTCGACGTCTGGCTCCAACGCATCCCCACCTTCACCCTCGCCGACCCCGACGCCGTCACCTGGGCCGCCAGCCAGGTACGCGGTCCCCGAACCCTGCCGCTGCGCATCGGCTGATCCGCCCGACGCTCAACCCACCTCGGCCGTGACCAGGAACAGCAGGGCCGAGGCCAGGAAGGGGCGGGAGGCGAGGTCGTCGAACCACTCCTCGGCGCCGGGTTCGAGGTACCCGGCGCCGACGGCCCTGACCACGTTGCGGCGCAGGCCGAGGACCTGGTCGGCGGCGGCCAGGTCGCGGAAGACCGGCGCGACCGTCACCACCGACCGCACCGCGAGGCCCGCCTCAGCGCACAACCGGGCCAGACGCCGGCCGAGCGTGCCGTGGCGGATCATCTCGGTGGCGATGAACCGGGTCAGCGTGCGGCCCACGTCCGGGCGCGGCGAGTCGATCAGCAGGCCCTCCCAGTCGGGCTCGGCCATGACGATCCGCGCCCCGGGACGGGCCACCCGGCGGAACTCCGCCAGCACCCGCGCCGGGTCGTCCACGTGCTGCAACACCCGGTCGGTACGGGCCCGGTCGATGCTCCCGTCCGCGACCGGCAGCGCGTGCACGTCCCCGGGGCGCACCTCGACCAGCGGCCGTCCGGCCAGGCGGGCGCGGGCCTCGGCGACCATCACCGGGTCGCGGTCGAGGCCGATCACCCGTCCGGCGGGGGCGACGGCGTCGGCCATGGCCGCGAGGTCCGTCCCCGGGCCGCAGCCGAGGTCGAGCACGGTCTGGCCGGGCCGCAGGTCCAGCAGGTCCAGGACCTGCCGCTTGTAACCCTTGCCGACGTCGGTCGAGGCGACGTGGTCGAGGTAGGCGATCGGGTCGGGGCGGGAGTCGGGGTCAATGTCGATCATGAACCCAGCCAACCAGACGAGTGCGCAGATCCCCGGCACACCAGGTGAAGGTTCCGTGCAGCCCCGCCCGCCCAGGGGTGGGCAGGGCGCAGCGGGTGGGCCGGTCCGGTTGCGGCTCGGCGCGGTGCGGACCGGGCAGAGTGGGTCAGGTGCGGCGGAGGCGCCACAGGGAGGTGATCTCGCTCGCGCGGGCCGCGTGCAAGGGGTCGGACGCGTCGAAGGCGCGCGGGTGCCGGGGCCTGGCCTGGAGGCGGCCCACGACTCGCAGGCCCGCCGTCGCGAAGGCGGACAGGAGCTCGGCTCGGGTCCGCAGCCCCAGGCGTTCGGCCAGGTCCGACAGGATCAGCCAGCCCTCGCCCGCCGGTTCCAGGTGCTCGTCCAGGCCGTCGAGGAAGCCGCGCAGCATGCGGCTTCCGGGGTCGTAGACCGCGTGGTCGAGGGGCGAGGCCGGCTTGGCCGGCAACCACGGGGGGTTGCAGACGACGAGCGGCGCGCGTCCGGGCGGGAAGAGGTCGGCGTCCAGGACGTCGACCCGGCCGTCCAGGCCCAGCCGCCGCAGGTTGTCGCGGGCGCAGGCCACGGCGCGCGGGTCGCGGTCGGTGGCCACGACCCGCCGGACGCCCCTGCGGGCCAGGACGGCGGCGAGCACGCCGGTCCCGGTGCCGATGTCGAACGCCCCGGCGCGCGAGACCAGCGGCGCCCTGGCCACCAGGTCGACGTACTCGCCGCGTACCGGTGAGAAGACGCCGTAGTGGGGATGGACGCGGTCGTTCAGGGCGGGCACTTCGACGCCTCTCCTGCGCCACTCGTAGGCCCCGACGATGCCCAGCAGCTCGCGCAGCGAGGTCACCGACGCCTCCGTCCCGGGGCCGTAGACCTCCGCGCAGGCGCGCCGCACGTCGGGGGCACGCCGCAGGGGGACGGCGTGGTCCGGGTCGAGCGGCACCAGCAGCCGGCCCAGCACGACGGCCCGCTGGGAACGGGCCTGGCGCTGCTGGTGGAAGGCACGCGCGAGCGAGGGAGCGGGCGGGGGTGGGTGGTGGTCGGCGCGCCGTGCCATGGCGCGCAACAGCCGGCGGGCGGCGTGGAAGTCGCCGCGCCACAGCAGTGCCGTGCCCTCGCAGGCCAGGCGGTACGCGGTGGCGGCGGCCAGCCGGTCGTCGGCGATCACCACGCGCGCGGGCGGCGGCGAGCCGTTCTCGGAACGCCAGCGGGCCGACCGGGCCTCGCCGTCTTCGGTCCAGCGGATCTCGAGCACTCAGGGCTCCTCATGATCGAACCAGTGATGGTCATGAAGAGCACTTCGACGCGGTGGATCAGCCTGTGGCGGCCTCCCGCGAGGAAGTGCGCGCCGGGGCGTCGCCGAGAACCATGCCGGGCGGTGGGAACGACATGATCAACCTCCTCGTGGGATCGGGAACCCCCTCATCCTAGGGGGTGGCCCTCACGGGCGCGCGTCGAGCGTTGTCAGGATCCTCTTGACCGCTTTCCCGGACAGATCCGGTCAGGCCGGAATACGGTGGGCCGTTGACGATCGGCCACGCCCGCAAGCCTACGGAGCATCTCCATGCGTACCGCAGCGGCAGTCCTCTCCTTCGTGCTCGCCCTCGCCCTCCTGCCCGTCCAGCCGGTGACCGCCGTCACCGGCGCGTCCACCGCGTCCACCGCGTCCACCACGTCCACCACGTCCACCGCGACCTCCTCGGCCGCCGCGGCGTCGCTGCCGGGCGGCAAGTCCACCTTCGTCGTCTCGCAGGGCCATCTCCAGGCCGCCTCCCGGCAGAACTGGGTGCGTCTGGGCACCTACCGCTTCGCCGCGAACGGCACGGTGAACGCCGCCCTGTACCTGTGGTGGCAGCGCTTCCCCAAGGCCAGGCAGCGCACCGGCACCGTGCCCGACCCGAGCTGCACGACGAAGGCCGGCGGCGTCGCCACCCGCCCGCGCGGCTGCGAGGTGCTCACCGCGGGCGGCTACACCGGCGGGCCGAGCGAGACCCGTACGGGGACGTACACGCTGGCGGGCAACGTGCTCACCATCCGGTGGAAGATCGCCCAGACCTGGACCGAGCAGTGGTACGTCCGCACCTCGCCCGACGGCAAGCTGGCCCGCCTCGACCTCAAGGCCAGCAGCCTGGCCACGCACGGCTACGGTTACGGCAGCAACGCCGCGGTCGGCACCCGGCGCGCGATGAGCTCGGTGCGGGCCTTCCCCGGCTCGCTCCGGCAGGACCTGACGAGCTGGGCGAGCGGCACGCTGGTCAAGGCCGGCGACCAGCCGTTCGGCCTCTCCTCCTTCCGCGCCTGCAAGTCGACCACCTCGTGCCTGACCTACCTGCAGCCGTCCTCGCGGGGAGCGTGCCAGAAGTCGGGCGGCTGCCCCAAGTTCGGCGGCGGGACGCGGCCCAACGTCAGCTCGATCCAGTACTACCTGACGACGATCTCCAAGTCCGACCGCCGCGACACGCTGTGGCACTGGTGCACGTGCCTGGCGATGGAACGCGGCGAGTTCTGCTACACGGGCAACTCCCACGTCAAGCCGCTGATGCAGATCATCGACGACACGGGGGCCTTCCGCGGCTGGGTCGGGGTGGAGGCGTCCTTCTCGACCGGCTCGCGGGCGACGGACATGCTGGCGGTGCTGCGCATCTCCGACTTCCGCTGACCGCGAAGCCGGTTCAGGAGCCGGGTCAGGAGCCGGGTCAGGAGCCGGGTCAGGAGCCGGGTCAGGAGCCGGAGCGCAGTTGCTCGGCGGCCTCCTGGTAGGCGCGGGCGGCCCGGTCGAAGTAGTCGAAGAGCACGTCGCGGTGCTCGGCCGGGTACTCCGCGAGGATGTCGCCGATCTTCCGCCGGACGGGGGCCATGACCTCGTCGAGCTCGGCGGGCTTGCCGACCGGCTCGACGATCACCTTGCGGCGGTCGTCGGGGGCGGGGACGCGGCGGACGTACCCGGCCTGTTCCAGCCGGTCGATCAGCCGGGTGGTCGGGCCGGTGGTCAGGCCGGTGCGGGTGCCGAGCTCGCCGGGGGTCATCGGGCCGGCGAGTTCGAGGACGTTCAGGGCGTACAGGTCGGTGGCGCCCAGGCCGCAGGCTTTGGCGCCGGCGTGGCCGTGCAGCATCACCGCGCTCAGGTAACGGCGGTAGAGCCGGCCGGCGTCGGACGGGTCCGGGGTGTTCGGCACACGATCCTCACTTCCTGTTCTCCCTCCTGGAGAAGATAAATCCTCCAAGAAGTAACTTCTTCTGTGAAGTTACCACGTGGGAGGCGCGCAGCCGTCCCAGCGCGAGCGGGACGAGGGTCGTGAGCACCACGGCGGTCAGCAGGACGGCCAGGTGCAGCGGGGTGCGCAGGAAGCCCAGCGCCACGATCAGCGTGGTCGCGGCGGCTTCGGCGCTCATCGGGGCAGGGCGCCACCGCGCGAGCGGTAGACGATGTACGGCCTGGCCAGGTACGCGACGGGGGCGGCGAAGGCGTGCACCAGGCGGCTGAACGGCCACAGCGCGAACAGCGCCAGCCCGAGCAGCGTGTGCGCCTGGAAGACGAACGGCGCCGACGCCATGGCGTCCACGTCCGGCTCCAGTTCGAGCAGGCTGCGGAACCACACCGACACGCCGAGCCGGTAGTCGTAGTGGCCGAACGGCCCGAGCAGGGTGGCGATCAGCCCGGCGAGCAGCACGGTGGCCAGCACCGGGTACAGGACGCGGTCGGAGCGCCCGGACGCCCGCCGCACGGCCCGCACGCGCAGCCGCCGCCACAGCAGCACGCCGAGCCCGGCCACCGTGGCCAGCCCGGCCAGCCCGCCGACGACCAGGGCGTTGAGCCGGTACATGGGCTCGGTCACGTGCACGGCCTCGGTGAACCGCTCGGGGACGAGCAGGCCGACCAGGTGCCCGCCGATCACGAACAGCAGCCCGAAGTGGAACAGCGGCCCGCCCACCCGCAGCAGGCGGCTCTCGTGGAGCTGGCTGGAACGGGTGGTCAGCCCGAACCGGTCGTAGCGGTAACGCCAGGCCACCCCGGCCGCGAACAGCACCAGGACGACGTACGGCAGCACGCCCCACAGGGCGATCTCCAGATGTCTCATCAGCGGACCCCTCCGGGAACCTCGGGCAGAACGGTACGGCCGACCCGCTCGGCGGGCGGGCCGAGCGCCACCCGCTCCCGCACGGTCCGGCGGTCGGCGGACGTGGCGCGGGGCAACGTCATCAGCACGGCCTCCACGACGGCGGCGTAGTGGCTGCGGCGCGCGGTCAGGCCGGTGCGCAGCAGGTCGAGGCCGGGCCGGTGGGCCCGCAGCAGCCGGCCGCCGGGGCCGGGCACGCGGGCGGCGAACTCCAGCATCACCGGCAGGAAGTCGGGCAGCTCCCCGGCGCCGGGCTGCCAGCCGTGGTCGCGGTAGAGCGTCTTGAGCTCCAGGAGGGACTCGCCGCGCCTGCGGGTGTCGCCGTCGCCGTAGTAGGTCATGTGGAGCGTGCGGCGGCCGCTGCGGTCGAAGGTGGCCACGTACGCGGCGCCGGCGTCGAGCGCGGGCTGGGCCATGGCCTCGGCGCAGAAGCCGCGCAGGCGCTCGGTGGCGGCGCCGCCCCCCGTGTCCAGCGCGGTGCGCACCAGGTCGAGGCGGGCGGCCCAGTCGTCCCCCGGGTAGCTCAGCAGGAGGGAGGCGGCCTGGTGGATCAGGCGGGACTCGTACCGGTTCACTCGCCCGCCTCACCCTTTGACGGGAACAGGCCGTCGGGTGTGCCCTTGCCGTCCCAGTTGAGGAGGTTGACCCGGCCGCGCAGCCGTTCGTCCTTGGTGACCGGCGGGCTGTGGAAGCCCTCGGCGAGCATGCCGGGGCCGCCGGGGGCGTCCAGGCTGCATCCCGCCTCCCCGACGTGGTCGGAGGTGACGTAGGCGGTGGGGATGACGTACCGCTCGTCGTACTTGGCGAGGGCGAGCAGGCGGTACATACGTTCCAGGTCGGCGGCCTCCAGGCCGGTCCCGGCGGCGATGCCGGGGTCCGGCTCGTCGCCGAGGTTGCGGGCCCGCATGTGGGAGCGCATGGCGGCCAGGCGGCACAGCGCGGCCTCCACCGGGGCCGGGTCGCCCGCGGTGAACAGCTCGGCCAGGTAGCCGACCGGGATGCGCAGCGAGCCGATGGCGCCGAACAGGTTGCCCGCGTCCTCGCCGTCGTGGCCGGTCTCGGCCAGCGCGTCGACGATGGGCGACAGCGGCGGGACGTACCAGACCATGGGCATCGTGCGGTACTCCGGGTGCAGGGGCAGCGCGATCCGGAACTCGGTGATGAGCCGGTGCACGGGCGAGCAGCGGGCGGCCTCCAGCCAGTCGTGCGGGATGCCCGCCGCCTCGGCGGCGGCGACCACCCCGGGGTCGGCGGGGTCGAGGAAGCAGTCGAGCTGCGCCTGGTACAGGTCACGTTCCTCGGGCACGGCCGCGGCCTCCCCGACGCGGTCGGCGTCGTAGAGCATGACCCCGAGGTAGCGCAGGCGGCCGACGCACGTCTCGGAGCAGACCGTCGGCTCACCCGCCTCGATGCGCGGGTAGCAGAACGTGCACTTCTCGGCCTTGCCGGTCTGGTGGTTGAAGTACACCTTCTTGTACGGGCAGCCGGACACACACATCCGCCACCCCCGGCACCGGTCCTGGTCGACCAGGACGATGCCGTCCTCCATGCGCTTGTACATCGCCCCCGACGGGCAGGCGGCCACGCAGGAGGGGTTGAGGCAGTGCTCGCAGATGCGCGGCAGGTGGAACATGAACGCCCGCTCGTAGTCCAGGCGCACGGTGTCGCTCACCTTGCGCAGGACGACGTCGGCGGCGAGCTGCTCCGGGCCGCCGCCCAGGTCGTCGTCCCAGTTCGGGCCCCAGGTGACGGCGGTGGGCCGTCCGTCGATCAGCGAGCGGGGCGGCGCGGTCGGCACGTCGTCGCCGAGCGGCGCGCTGATGAGGTTGTCGTAGTCGTAGGTCCACGGCTCGTAGTAGTCGTCGAGGCCGGGGAAGTCGGGGTTGGCGAAGAGCGTGGTCAGGCGGCGCAGCCGGCCGCCGGCGCGGGGCACCAGGCGGCCGTGGCGCAGCCGCCAGCCACCGCGCCACCGGTCCTGGTCCTGCCAGCCCCGGGGATAGCCCTGGCCGGGGCGGGTCTCGACGTTGTTGAACCAGACGTACTCGGTGCCCGGCCGGTTGGTCCACGTCTGCTTGCAGGTCACCGAGCAGGTGTGGCAGCCGATGCACTTGTCCAGGTTCATCACCATGGCGATCTGGGCCATAGGTCGCATCAGTAACGCACCTCCTGATCCCTGCGGCGGATGACGGTCACCGCGTCGCGCTGGTTGCCGGTGGGGCCGTAGTAGTTGGGGGCGAAGGAGAGCTGGCCGTACCCGCCGATCAGGTGGGTCGGCTTGACCAGGAGCTTGGTGAGCGCGTTGTGCACGCCGCCGCGCCGGCCGGTGGCCTGCGACTTGGGCACGTTCACCAGGCGTTCCTGGACGTGGTACATGAACACGGTGCCGGCCGGCATGCGGTGGGAGACGACGGCGCGGGCCACCACGACGCCGTTGACGTTGAGCGCCTCGATCCAGTCGTTGTCGGCCACGCCGATGGCGGCGGCGTCCTCGACGCTGATCCAGATGACCGGGCCGCCTCTGGCCAGGGTCTGCATGAGCAGGTTCTCCTGGTACTCGGAGTGGATCGACCATTTGGAGTGCGGCGTGAGGTAGCGGACGTTCACCGCCTTGCCGCCGTCGGGTGCGGCGGGCAGGCTCTCGCCCAGCGCGTCGAGGTCCAGCGGCGGCCGGTAGACGGGGAGCTGCTCGCCCAGCTCGGCCATCCAGTCGTGGTCGAGGTAGAAGTGCTGGCGGCCGGTGAGCGTGTGCCAGGGCTTGCGGTGCTCGGTGTTGATGGTGAACGGCGCGTACCGGCGGTCGTGCCCCTCCGCGCCCGACCACTCGAAGCTGGCCCCGGCGGGCACCGGCCGGTCCTGGGTGTCGGAGAACACCGTGCGGTGCCCGGCGACCGACGCGCCCAGCTCCGACAGCCCCGAGCCGGGGCCGCAGCGTTCGGCGAGCCGGTCGAAGCCCTCGGCGGCGATCCTGCCGTTGGTGGTGCCCGACAGCGCCAGCACCGCCTCGCACAGCTTGACGTCGCTGTCCAGCAGCGGACGGCCCTCGGCCGGGCCTCCGGCGGCCGTGCCGCAGCGCGCGGCGAGCCAGGCCGACTCGGGGACGGGCCGCACGGTGACGCCCTTGACGGTCATGCCCTGACGCTCGGCCAGCGGGCCGAAGGCGGCCAGCTTGTCGGCGATCGCGGTGTAGTCCCGCTCGACCAGCGTCACGGCGGGCATGGTGCGGCCGGGTACGGGCGCGACGCCGCTCTCCCGCCAGTCGGGGACGCCGCCGCCGGGCTGGGCGATCTCGCCGGGCGTGTCGTGCTGGAGGGCGGTGCTCACCAGGTCGTGGGCGACGTCGAGGCGGCCGGCGGCCAGCTCGCTCAGCTTGCGGGCCAGGGAGTGGAAGATGTCGAAGTCGGTGCGGGCCTGCCAGGGCGGGTTGATCGCCGGGGTGAAGGCGTGCACGAACGGGTGCAGGTCGGTGCTGGACAGGTCGTGCTTCTCGTACCAGGTGGCGGCGGGCAGCACCATGTCGGCGAAGAGCGTCGTGGAGGTCATCCGGAAGTCGAGGGCGAGCAGCAGGTCGAGCTTGCCGCGCGGCCCCTCCCGCCAGGTGACCTCCCGGGGACGGTCGCGCGGCGGCGCCTCCTCGGCGGTGGCGTTGTCGGGCGCGCCCAGCAGGTGGCGCAGGAAGTACTCGTTGCCCTTGGCCGAGGAGCCGATCAGGTTGGCCCGCCAGACGGTGAGCACCCGCGGCCAGTTCTCCGGCGCGTCGGGGTCCTCGCAGGCGAACGCCAGCCGTCCGGCCCCGACCTCGCCGGCGATCCAGCGGGCCGGGTCCTCGCCGCCGTCGTGGATGCGGCGGCCCAGGTCGAGGGGGTTGGCCGCGAAGGTGGGGTAGCTCGGCATCCAGCCCAGCCGGGCCGACTGCGCCACCAGGTCGGCGGTGTGCCGCCCGGCGAACCGGCGGGGCCCGGCCGGGCTGGACAACGTTCCCGCCGAGAACCGTTCGTAGCGCCATTGGCCGGTGTGGACGTACCAGTACGGCGTGCCGGCCATCTGGCGGGAGGGGCGCACCCAGTCGGCCGCGGTGGACAGCTGCTGCCAGCCCGCCAGCGGTCGGACCTTCTCCTGCCCCACGTAATGGGCCCAGCCGCCGCCGTTGACGCCCTGGCAGCCGGTGAGCAGCAGCAGCGTCAGGAAGGAGCGGTAGATGGTGTCGGAGTGGAACCAGTGGTTGGTGCCCGCGCCCATCACGATCATCGCCCGGCCGTCGGTGCGTTCGGCGGTGGCGGCGAACTCCCTGGCGATCCTGATCGCCTGCGCGGCCGGGGTGGAGGTGATGCGCTCCTGCCAGGCGGGGGTGCCGGGGGCGTCGGGGTCGTCGTAGCCGGTGGGCCAGTGGCCCGGCAGGCCGGGGCGGGCGACGCCGTACTGGGCCATGAGCAGGTCGAAGACGGTGGTGACGAGCCGGTCGCCGACGCGCCGGACCGGCACGCCCCTGCGGACGACCCCGGGCTCGTCGAAGCGCGGCAGGACCACCTCGGCGCTGTCGCAGCCGGGCGCGTGCAGGGTGAGCAGCGGGTCGAGGTCGCCCAGGTCGAGGTTCCAGCGTCCCTGCTCGGCGCTCCAGCGGTCGCCGAGCGTGCCGTTGGGCGCGACCGGGCGGCCGGAGGCGGCGTCGAGGATCATCGGCCGCCACCGGTCCTCCTCTTCCTGGCCGCCCAGGTCGGCCGAGGTCAGGAACTTGCCCGGACGCAGCCCGCCGTCGTCGTGCTCCTCCAGGCCCACCAGGAAGGGCAGGTCGGTGAAGCGCCTGACGTAGCCGGTGAAGTGCGGGGTCTGCCGGTCGGCGAAGAACTCGCGCAGGATGACGTGCCCCATCGCGACGGCGAGCGCGCCGTCGGTGCCGGGATGCGGGTGCAGCCACTCGTCGGCGAACTTGGTGGCGTCGGAGTAGTCGGGCGAGACCACGATCACCTTCTGGCCCCGGTAGCGGGCCTCGGTGACCCAGTGGGCGTCGGGGGTGCGGGTGACCGGGACGTTGGCCCCCCACAGGATGAGGTAGGCCGCGTCCCACCAGTCGCCCGACTCCGGCACGTCGGTCTGGTCGCCGAACACCTGCGGCGAGGCGACGGGCAGGTCGGCGTACCAGTCGTAGAAGGACAACATCGGCGCGCCGATCAGCGACATGAACCGGGCGCCCACCGCGTGCGAGGCCATCGACATGGCCGGGATCGGCGAGAACCCGGCGACCCGGTCGGGCCCGTACGTCATGAGCGTGTGGACGTGGGCCGCCGCCGCGATCTCCAGCGCCTCGTCCCATTCGATCCTGACCAGGCCGCCCTGGCCGCGGGCCGACTGGTACCGGTGTCGTTTGCGGGGATCGGTGGTGATCTCGGCCCAGGCCGCGACCGGGTCGCCCAGGCGGGCCCTGGCCTCGCGGTACAGCCCGACCAGGACGCCGCGGGCGTGCGGGTAGCGCACCCGGGTGGGCGAGTAGGTGTACCAGGAGAAGGCGGCGCCGCGGGGGCAGCCGCGCGGTTCGTACTCGGGGCGGTCGGGGCCGACGCTGGGGTAGTCGGTCTGCTGGGTCTCCCAGGTGATCAGGCCGTCCTTGACGTAGACCTTCCAGGAGCACGAGCCGGTGCAGTTGACCCCGTGGGTGGAGCGCACCACCTTGTCGTGCGCCCATCGGCGCCGGTACGGGGAGTCGTTGACCTTGTCCTCGCCGCGGTACACCGCCCGCCGGTCGGGCGTGGTGTCGGCGCGCAGCAACTGGGTGCCCGCCGCCAGCAATCGCGCGGCCGCCGTGTCGGCGGCGCGTTCGGCTCGTGTCAGATGCATGCGTATTCCGCCAGGCACGACACATGACCCCCTTACGTGGAGATGACGCTGTGGGTATCCGCGCCGGTGCGGCTGGGACGACGCTTCCCGTAACCGCGGAAACCAGCGAATCGACCGAAAGTGATGCGTGCAGTCAGACGACTGTTTCAAGCATGCGACAGTGTCCATATGGAATGTGTTAGTTCCCCGAGAACGTTTCGCCGCCCCCGAAAACACCATTAGGTCTATCGACCGAAATAACGCGATAAAGGGGAAATGTCGGCGGATCAGGCGTTCAGGAGTCGGCCGCCTCGGTCAGCCGCCGCAGCACGTGGACGAGCGTCGTACGGTCGTCCGGGGCCAGCTTCTCCAGCGCCTGGCCGATGCGCTGCCGCCGCGCGGCGCGCAACCGCTCCAGCACCTCCCGGCCGGCCGGGGTCGCGCTGATGCGGATCTCCCGGCGGCTGTGGGCGGCCGGGGCCCTGCTCAGCAGGCCGGCGGTGTCCAGGCGGTCGACGACCCGGCCGGCCGCCGACAACGACATGTCCAGGCGTTCGGCCAGGGAGCGGAGGTTCATCGGGCCGTGCCGGTCGACCGCCAGCAGCACCCGCAGCCGGGGCACCGACAGGTCGCCCAGCGCGGCCATGGCGTCGAGCGTCGCCTCCACCAGCACCAGGGACGCCTCCTCGATGTGCCAGGCCGAGTCGTCCATGACCGCACCTTCACGCGGTGTCGTGGAGCGGCCCGGGAAAACTGAAGCCGCTCGTCCGACATTTTTCCACATAACGGGCCACCTGTTCATCACTGCGCCGACGACCGGAAAAGGAAATTCCTAGCAGCGGCCGGCCCGTGACGCACCCCCCGACCGGTATGAGCGTGGACGACACCGCCCGTCCGGCTGAGCGACGGTGTTCACCACCCATTACAGAGGTTTTCCCCGGAGGTTTTCAAATGGTGATGAATTGCGGATGGCCCCTCAAGCCTCAGTGACACCGATCGGCCCCGCCCGTCACAGGGGACACGCGGGACGACGGGAGCGGAGGTCGCACAGGGAGGGTCAGGGGATGCGGGCCACGGCTCCGTAGTTGCCGGACGAGCCGGGCGCGTCGGCGCAGGTGGGCTCGTCCCCGTCCGGACGCCACTCGGGGACCCAGACCAGGCCGGGCTCCAGCAGGTCGAGACCATCCAGCAGGTCCGCGACCTCGTCCCGGGTGCGCACGGTCAGGCCGGGCAACGTCATGGCGAGCATGCCCCGCACGGCCGGGGCCAGCTCTCCGGGCACGCCGTCGAAGGTGATGTGCAGCAGGCCGAGGAAGCTGCCCTCGGGGGCGGCGTGCCGCAGGCGCTTGATGACGGTACGGGCGCACTCGTCGTCCAGGCTGTGGGCCGACAGCAGCAGCACCGCGATCGGCCGGTCCCAGTCGAGGAACGTCTGCACCACCGGGTCGCCGAGCATCTCGTCCATCTCCCGCACGTCACCGTCGACCACGCGCACCAGGTCGCAGAAGGGCTCGATGGTGGCCTGGGCCAGCGTCAGGGCCATCGGGTCGCTCTCGACGTACACCACGCGGACGTCCGGGCCGGCGGAGGTCAGGCGGGCCACGTCGTGCAGGCGACTGCCGGCCGACGGGCCGTTCGGCACCCCGCTTCCCACGATCATGAACTGGTCCACGCCTTCGACAGCGGCCAAATGACGGATCACCCGCGACAGGTATTCAAGGACAGCACGGGCCGCGGTGGTGGCGACAGGAGTCACTTGATCGAAATGCCGAACCAGGTCTCTGTCGGCGAGGAAGTTGTTCTTCCCACCGGCGGCGGCATCCAGGATCCGGGTGATCCTGGCGTGCGCCGTGCCAAGCCTGGCCAAATTACGGACAGCACGCTGGCGCATGAGCGTTGCCCCTTTCCCCTCGCCGCCACCTTCTTGCGGTAGGCGATCTTTGGACTTCACTCGTGACTCAGACCATATGTTCCAACAATTCCAGTTAATGACAATGGGGCAGACCGGTTATTTCGGGAAATGTTTGTTACCAGAACTTCCGGCGAGATCATTTGGACGGCGTCCGCGCGTAGGATCGGCGGGGTCGAGGTGGAGGTGGCCGTGCCGGAGGATCATGCAGCGCCGCTGGCCGGGATGCGGATCGTCGAGTTGTCCAGCTTCGTCGCCGCGCCGCTCGGCGGGATGACGCTGGCCCAGCTCGGGGCGGAGGTCGTCCGCGTCGATCCGGTCGGCGGCGGGCCCGACGCGCGGCGCTGGCCGCTCGCGCCCTCCGGCCGCAGCCTCTACTGGGCGGGGCTGAACAAGGGCAAGCGCTCGGTCACCGTGGACCTGCGTTCGGACCGCGGGCGGGAGCTGGTCGCCGACCTGGCCGTCGCGGCGGGCACGGTGCTCACCAACGCGCCGCCGCGGGCCGGGCTGTCGTACGAGGAGCTGGCCGCGCGCCGCCCCGACCTGGTGTACGCGCGGCTGCTCGGCCACCGCGACGGCCGTCCCGCCGTGGACTACACGGTCAACGCCGGGCTCGGCCTGCCGTACGTGACGGGTCCCGCCCACCACGACGGCCCGGTCAACCACGTGCTGCCCGCCTGGGACGTCGCCTGCGGCCTCTACCTGGCCGTGGGCCTGCTCGCGGCCGACCGCCGGCGGGCCGCGACCGGCCGGGGACGCCGCATCGACGTGGCCCTGCACGACGTCGCCCTGGCGACCATGGGCAACCTGGGCCTCCTGGCCGAGGCCCAGCTCCGCGGCGCCGGCCGTCCACGCATCGGCAACGACCTCTACGGCGACTTCGGCCGCGACTTCGTCACCGCCGACGGGCGGCGGCTCATGGTCCTGGTCCTCACCGGACGCCACTGGCGCGACCTGGTCGTCGCGACCGGGCTGGGACGCGTGGTGTCGGCGCTGGAGGAGGCGCTGCCCGCCGACTTCGGCTCCGAGTCCGACCGGTACGCCCACCGGGAGGCGCTGGGCGGGCTGCTCGCGCCGTGGTTCGCCGCGCGGACGGCGGCCGAGGCCGAGGAGGCGCTGACGGGCACGTCGGTGTTGTGGTCGCGGTACCGGACGTTCGAGGAGCTGGCCGCGGGCGGGGCGGCGGCGTTGCGGGCCGAGCCGCTGATGTCCCCGCTCGACCAGCCGGGCGTCGGCCCCCACCTGGCCCCCGGCGGCCCCCTTCTCGTGGACGGCCGCCAGGTCCCGCCGTCGCCCGCTCCCGAGCTGGGCGAGCACACCGACGAGGTGCTGGGCGAGCTGCTGTCGATGTCGGCGTCGGAGGTGGCGGAACTGCGCGCGCGGGGCGTGGTCGCCTGACGCCCGAGCCGTTTCAACAGGCCCGAAAACCGAATTACGGGCCCGAAAGATGACAGGTCGCGGGAGCGCTCCCACAGCCTCGAACAGCCCCCTGAACTGCTGCTTTCCGAATACAGTTCAAGTTTCACACAAAAGGAGCCGGACGGAACCTCGTTCAGACGATTCCGACGCCGGGCCTTGACATCGCAGGCAGGCCCTTTGTGGTCACTCCGGCCGTGAATCGTTCCACCATCTGCCATATGGGCACTGAGCTGGTCTTTCAGGCACGCACTACAACCAGTCAGCCGGTCCGCAAGTTCCGGTGCGTCCGTTATCTGATATTGCGGTGGCCGTCACGGGGACAGGTGACATACTGCGTTGGGAGCGCTCCCGTGACCCTTCGATGAGCCCACGAGGACCGGTAGTGAACCATCCCGACCCCCTGCTCGACGCCCCGCGCCCCTGGGCCGCCCACATCTGGTGGATCGCCCTGGCCGTCGGCACGGCCGGCTTCGCCTTCGTCTGGCTGGCCACCCCGCACGCCCGCGAGATCGACGCGGCCTGGCAGCTCGCCGCCAAGCTGCTCGCCTTCGCCTGCCTGTGCTGCGCGATCGCGTTCTTCCCCTGGGTGTCGCCGCGCCTGCACTGGCTGCTGTACGTGCCGTTCGTGTTCCTGACCGGCTACCTCATCCCGAGGATCAGCTGGTTCTACTACGGCGACGGCGCGCGGGCCCAGGGCGACAACTTCTACACGCACCTGTACCTGCTGCTCTACCCGGGGATCGTGCTGACGGTCGCCGCCGCGTACCGGATCGGGGGCGGCTCGCCGGGCCGGTGCCTGAAGATCATGGCCACCGGGGTGCTGATCGTGTTCTCCGGCTTCCTCGACGTGATGTGGCAGGTGGTCAACCCGGTCGAGCTCCCCGACCGGATCGACGCCCCGCACATCAACCTGTTCACCGGCGGGCCGATCCCGTTCTGGGGGGCGATCGTGTTCACGCTGGCGCACGTCCCGGTGATCGCCGGGATCAACCTGCTTCCGCTGGATCGCTGGATCGCACGCCTGACCGGGGCCGGCGCCGGCACGGACGCCACCCCGAGGAGGTGACCCCCTTGCCGAACAGGCCGGCCGTCGACGTCTCCGTGGCGGCACCCGCGTACAACGAGGCGGACAACATCGCGGCGGCGGTGACGGAATGGCGGGAGTACCTGGAGCGCCACCCGGGGGTGGGCGCGTGGGAGATCGTCGTGTGCGACGACGGCAGCTCCGACGCGACCGGGCAGATCCTGCGGGAGCTGCGGGAGGGCTGCCCGCAGCTCGTCGTCGTCACCTTCGGGCGCAACCGGGGGGCCGGGGCCGCCATCGCCGCGGCCGTCGCGCGCACCCGGCTGGACTGGGTGGTGCTGCTCGACTCCGACGGCCAGTTCCCGATCGCCAACCTCGACGCGTTCCTGGAACGCATCCGGGACGGCGGCGGGCCCGCCTTCTCGGGCGCGCGGGTCAGGAAGGCCGACAGCCTGCCGTACCGGTGGGGGTCGGCGGCCAGCGGCGCGGTCAGCAACCTGCTGCACCACACCCGCTACCGCGACTTCAACTCGATCTTCAAGGTGGTGCGCGGCCCGCTGTTCAGGGCGCTGCCGCTGGAGTCGGCGGGCATGAACTGCTCGACCGAGATCACCGCCCGCGTCGCCGAGCTGGGGCACGCGTGGGAGGAGCTGCCGATCGAGCACCGCGAGCGCGGCGGCGGCAGCCGGGGCTGGCGGTTCTGGCGCGGCGCGCGCGACCGGGCGTTGTTCGTCGGCTATCTCGGGCTGCGCCGCTGGCTGCTGCGCCGGGGCGTGCTGCGGGCGCCGCTCGCACCGTTCCCGCTGGGCCGCTCCTCGCTGGAGGAGGTGCGATGAGCCCGGTGTCGGTGGCCCTGTTCGGCGGCGGGCGCGGCGCGGCCGGCATCGCCCGCGCGCTGCTGCGCACCTCCGGGACGAGCCTGTCCCTGCTGGTGAACGGGTACGACAACGGGCTGTCCACGGGCGCGCTGCGCCGCTGGCTGCCGGGCATGCTGGGCCCGTCGGACTTCCGCAAGAACCTCCTGCTGCACCTCGACCCCGGCGACCCGCGCCACACGCTGCTGGAACGCCGGCTCCCTCCTGGCACCACCCCGGCCGCCCTGGACGCGCTGACCGACGACATCGCCGCGGCGGGCCTCGCGGCGGCGGCACGGGACCTGCGGGTGGTCGCCGAACGCCTGGCCGCCCGGCCCGGCGGGCTCGACCTGGCCGACTGCGCGCTGGGCAACCTCGTGTTCGCCGGGGCGTACCTGCGGCTGGGCGAGGACTTCAACGCGGCGGTAATGGCGTGCGCGCGCACGTTCGGCTCGCCGGTGCGGCTGCTGAACGTGACCGGCGGCGAGAACGCCTTCCTCGTCGCGCTCAAGCAGGACGGCCGGGTACTGGCCGACGAGGCCGACATCGTCGCGCCGCAGGACGCCGGGGCCATCACCGGGCTGTTCCTGCTGCGCGAGCCGCTGACCGCCGCCGACCGCGCCGCGCTGGCGGGCCGTCCCGCCGAGCGGGTGCGCGAGCTGCTGGCCCGCCGGTCCGCGGACGTCACGCCCAACCCCGAGGCGCTGCGGGCCCTGGCCGAGGCCGACCTCGTCGTGTTCGGCCCCGGCACCCCCCACTCCTCGCTGCTGCCCAGCTACCTGACCCCGGGCCTGGCCGAGGCCGTGTCCGGGAGTCGGGCCGCGGCCCGGGTGTTCGTCGTGAACGTCGGCGGCGACCACGACGTCCAGGGACTGACGGCCACCGACCTGGTGGACCGCACGCTGGCCTACCTGGGTGACCCGGGCAACGAGCGGGCCACGATCACGCATGTGCTGAGCGGCCGGGGCACGGCCGGGCCCGCCGTACCGGCCTGCGTGCTGGACCGGGGCTCGTGGGCGGGGGCGCGCTGGATCAGCGCCGACCTGGAGGACCCGGCCAGGCCCGGCGCCCACCGCGGCCCGCGTACGGCCGAGGCGCTGCTCGCGGTGCTCGGCGAGGCGTCGCTGGCGCGGGCCGGGTGAGCCGGATGCTTCCCTGGACGGTCTGGCTGTGCGACCTCGACGGCACGCTGGTGGACTCGGCCCCCGCGCACGAGGCCGCCTTCCGCCACGCCCTGGCCGAGCACGCGCCCGCCGCGCTGGAGACCTTCCGCTACGCCGACCACGCGGGCGCGAGCACCGCCGCGGTGGCCGCCCGGCTGACCGGCGGCCCGGCGGCGGCCGCCCGGCTGGCGCGGCACAAGCAGCGGCTCTACCGCGCCTACGTCGAGGCGGGCCTGGTCCGGCCGTTCCCGGGCGCGCACCGCCTGCTGGACGCGCTGGGCGCGGCGGGCCGGGCGGCCTACCTGGTCACCGGCGGCAGCCGGGCCTCGGTGGAGCGGGCGCTGGCCGCGTGCCCGCTGCCGGTGCGCGACGTGCTGACCGCCGACGACGTGCCGGTGAGCAAGCCCGACCCGGGGTTCTACCGTGCGGCCTGCCGCCGCTGGGGGGTGCGTCCGGCCGCGGCCGTCGCGCTGGAGGACTCCGCGCACGGCGTGGCCTCGGCCGTCGGCGCGGGCCTGGCGACGCTGCACGTGCACACCGCCGAGGCCGCGCCCGGCGCGGTCGCGGCGCCGGACCTGGACCACATCGTGTCCCTGCTGGAGAGGTGGTCGGCGAGGTGAGCGAACGGCGGCTGTGCGCGGTGATCCCGGCCGCGGGGCGCGGGACGCGGCTCGGCCACGACCTGCCGAAGATCATGATCGGCCTGGCCGACGGCGTCACCGTGTGGGACGTGCTGCACCGGCGGCTGCGCCCGCCGGCCGGGCACGTGCACGTCGTGGTGTCCCCGGCCGGCGCGGGCCCGTTCGGCGAGCTGGTGGCGGGGACGCCCGGGGTGTCGGTGAGCGTGCAGGAGCGGCCGACCGGGATGGGCGCGGCGATCTTCGGCGCGGCCGGGCACTGGGCCGGGTACGAGACGATCCTCGTGGTCTGGGGCGACCAGGCGAACCTGTCGGCGCGGACCGTGCGCCGGGTCGTCGCCGCCCATCCGGGCGAGGGGCTGACCCTGCCGCTGGTGCCGATGGACGACCCGTACGTGGAGTACGAGCTGGCCGGCGGGGAGCTCGTCCGGGTGCGGCAGTCGCGCGAGGGCGAGGAGTGCCGTCCGGGCGGGCTCAGCGACATCGGCGTGTTCTGCCTGGCCACCGCGGGCCTGCGGGAGGCGTGGGAGCGGTACGCGGCGGGCGCGGCGCGCGGCGCGGCCACCGGCGAGGTGAACTTCCTCCCGTTCCTGACGCATCTGTCGCGGGCCGAGGGCTGGCCGGTGACGGTCGTGCCGGTGGACGACCCGGCCGAGGCGCGCGGCGTCAACACGGCCGACGACCTGGAGTTCGCCCGGCGGGCGTACGCGCGGTGCTCGGGCTGAGGGGGCGCGCGGCGGGCCTCGTCCGGGGCCACCGGTGGGCGGCCGGGCCGACGCTGGTGAGCACGGCGGCCAGCGGCATCGCGGCGGCCACCACGCTGGTCGTCGCGCGCGGGGCGGGGGCGAGCGCGTTCGGGCACTTCACGGTGGTGTTGTCGATCGCGCTGATCGTCACCGTGGCCATGCTGACGAGCCTGCACTACGTCATGCTCCAGGAGCTGCCGAGGGCCGTGCCGGGCGAGCGTCCGGCGCTGGTCACCACGGCGCTGGCGGCGACGCTGGCGGTGAGCGCCGGGCTGGCCGCGCTGGGCCTGGCGGCCGCTCCCCTGCTGACGTCGGCGCTGAACGTGGACGTCCCGACGCTGGCCTACGGGCTGGCGCTGGCGGTGTCGATGACGGTCAACCAGCTCGCGGACGGCTTCCTGCGGGGGCTGGGCCGGTTCGCGCTGGTGGCCCGGCTCAAGCTGGCGGTCGCGGTCGCCTACCTGGGCGCGGCCTGCTTCTGCCTGCTGGTGCTGGGGATCAGGGACGCCGAGCCGTACCTGGTCGCGCTGATCGTGACGAACGCGGCGTTCGCGGTGGTGGCGACGGCGGGGGCGGGGGTGCGCCCGCGGGCGTTCTCGGTGCGGCTGGCCCGCTCGCTCTACCGGCACGGCGCGTACGTGACGGCCGTCGCCGCGCTGACCGGCCTGCTGTTCGGCGTGGACGTGATCTTCCTCAACCACTGGGCGGCCCCGGCCGACGTCGGCGTGTACTCGGTCTACAACGGCTTCCCCAAGCGGCTGCTCGGCGTGGTGTTCACCGACGGGGTGCTGCTGGTGCTGCTGCCCAGGATGGCCACCGCCGACAAACCGGTGCTGATGCGGCGGATCGCCCGGCTGGTCCCGGCCGTGGCGGGGGTGACGGCGGTCTTCTCCTTCGCCGCGAGCACGGTGTTCTTCCTGCTCATGGGCGGCGAGTACCCGTACTCGACGGGGCTGACGGCGCTGTCGGCGCTGGGCATCGGGGCGCACACGGCGTTCAACCTGTACTCGGTGGCGCTGTCCATGGACGGGGTGCGCGGCGCCCGCGTGCTGATCGGCTGCCTGCTCGCGGGCACGCCGGTGGCGCTGGCCGTGCCGGCCTGGTGTATCCGGTGGCACGGGCTGGCCGGGGGCCTGGCCGGGTTCGCGCTGGCCAACCTTCTCCTGCTGGCCGTCGTGGCCGTGTCGGCCGCGCGGGTCTACCTCAAGGACCTGTCATGAGAATCGCCTGCGTCGTCAACCAGTTCCCGCCCAACGTCACGGCGGGGCTCGGCCGGTACGTCGAGCTGATCACCCCGTACCTGGCCCGCGACCACGAGGTGACCGTCCACACCCTCAACGTCGGCGGCCTGCCCGTGGACGAGCGGGTGGACGGCGTCACCGTGCACCGGCCGCGCGTCCGGCTGCCCGGGACCCGTGGGCGGCGGCTCAACCGCACCCGCCGGGCCGAGTTCCTGCTGCTGACGGCGCAGGTCGTGGCCAGCAACTGGCGGTACGTGCGGCGGCTGCGCCGCGGCGGGCGTCCGGACCTGGTCGCCGTGCACGACTCGACGAACTTCCTGGCCGGCCTGCTCTGCCACTACCTGCTGCGCCTGCCGGTGGTCCTGCACGTGCACACCACCGAGTACGGCGTGGCCGCGCAGCGCACCATCCGCGACCCGCTGAACCTGTTCGCGGCGCTGGAACGCCGGCTGGCCCGGATCTCCCGGCGGGTGGTGGTGGCCACGCCGGAGGTGCGCGCGCAGCTGCTCGCCGCCGGGTGGCGGCACACGCCGATCGACGTGGTGCCGCTCGGCGGGACGTACGAGCGGGTCGTCGCCGATCCGGCCTTCGACCGGGACGCGCTGCGGAGGGGCGCGGCGGCGCTGCGGGAGCGGCTGGGCCTGTCCGAGCGCGACCGGGTGCTGCTGTTCGTGGGCCGGATCGAACGCCAGAAGGGCGTCTACCAGCTCCTGGAGGCGATGCGCGCGGCGTCGGCCGCCGTCCCGGGGCTGCGGCTGCTGATCGTCGGGGAGGGTGACGAGGCCGGCGTCCGGCGCATCGTGGAGGCGACCGGGCTGCGGGCGCGGGTGCTGACCTCGGGCCGCTTCGTCACGGGCCGCGAGTTGCTGGAGTACTACGAGCTGGCCGACGCGTGCGTGTTCCCCTCGTTGTTCGAGCCGTTCGGGCTGGTGGCGACCGAGGCGATGGCGCTGGGACGGGCGACCGTCCTGGGCGACGGCTTCTCCCGGATCTTCCTCGGGGACGAGCCCGGACGGCCCGCCGTGCGGTTCGTGCGGGCCGCGGAGCCGTCCGACATCGCCCGCGGGGTGATCGAGGTCATGTCGGACGAGGGGCTGCGGCGGTCGCTGGGCGAACGCGGCGAGCGGTTCGTCCGGGAGGGCCTGAGCTGGGAACGGGCGGCGGCGGCGACGGCGGGGGTCTACCGGGCGGCTCTCAAGCCGCCCGCCTCCTGAGCGTCAGGCCGGGCTGCCCCGCAGGACGCGCAGCGAGCCGACGGCGAGGCCGGTGACCAGCACCACGTGCACGGCCAGGTGCACGGCCATGAAGTAGGCGGTGAAGGCGGTGCCGCGCTGCCGGTGGACGAACCGCAGCAGCTCCGGGTCGGCCACCACGAACCACCCGACCAGCACGGCGGGCACCGCGAACAGCACCGGCGCGAACAGGCCGAGCGGCAGGCAGGCCAGCGCCAGCGCGCAGGCGAGGATGCCGGCGCGGCTGTTGGCGTTCTCCGGCTTGGCCGCGCCCCGCCTGGCCGTGGCCAGCGCGAGCGGGATCAGCGGCAGCGCCCGCCGCCACTGCTCCGACAGCACGGGCAGGAACCGATGGCCCTCGTCGTGCCGGCCGACCACGGTGTCGGTCAGCACGATCCGGGTGCGGACGGCCAGGCGGCTGCTGTACTCGACGTCCTCGCAGTCGCGCAGGCTCTCGTCGAGCCGCCCGGCCCCGGTCAGCACCTCGCGGCGGATGGCGGCCAGGGCGAACACGACGCTGTTGACCTCGCCGAGGTGCCGGCGCCGCCAGTGGACCTGGTGCAGCAGCCGGTACCACTCCACCGGGCCGTCGTCGATGAGCGGCTCGGTGTCGTAGACGCCGTGCACGCAGCCGACGCCCGGATCGGCCTCCAGGACGGCGACGGCGTTGGCGACCGCGTCGGGCCGCAGCGCCACGTCGCTGTCCAGGAAGAAGATCACGTCGCCGGTCGTGTGCTCGACACCGGCGTTCCTGGCCGCCGACACGCCGCGGTTCTCCGGCAGGCGGACGACCCGGCAGCCCAGCTCCTCGGCGATGGCCGCCGAGCCGTCGGAGCCGGCGTCGTCCACGACCACGATCTCGTCGGGCAGCCGGGTCTGGGCCAGCACCGACTCCAGGCACAGGCGCAGGGTCCTGGCCGCGTTGTAGCACGGCACGATCAGCGAAATCCTCGTCACGAGCGTTGCCCTTCGGCGAGTTCCCCGGCCGCGCGGCGGCCCTCCTCCATGATCTCGCAGAGACCCCGTCGTCAGCCAGTCAGGATGCCGCCGAGCACGTCGTCCAGGGTGACGACGCCGAGCACCTGGCCGGAGTCGTCGGCGACGGCGGCGAGCTGGGCGCGCCGGGCGCGCATGACGGCCAGCACCTGGGCCAGGGTGGCGGTGGCGGGCACCTGCGGCAGGGCGCGCAGGGGCAGCGGCTCGCGGGCCCCGTGGCCGTTCAGGGCGTCCAGGACGTGCAGGTAGCCGCGCAGCTCGGCGGGGTCGTCGCCGTGCACGGGGAAGCGGGAGTGGCCGTGGCGGCCGGCGTACCGTTGCAGGCCGGCGCTGTCGATGGTCTCCGGCACGCTGACGACCTCGCTCATCGGCACCATCACCGAGCCGACCGGGCGGGCGTGCAGGGCGAGGGTGGCGATCAGGCGGTCGCGTTCGTCCTGGCGGAGCAGGCGGTGGCGGCGCGACTCCTCGATGAGCACGGGCAGCTCGCCGGAGGTGTAGACCGTACGGACCTCCTCGGCGGACGGGACGCGCAGCAGCCGCAGCACCACCCCCGCCATGGCCTTGACCAGCGTCAGCACCGGCCGCGTCGCCCTGGCCAGCACGAACAGCGGCGGCACCAGCCACAGCGCGGCCACGTCGGGCGCCGACAGCGCCAGGTTCTTCGGCACCATCTCGCCGATGATCACGTGCGCGGCGACCACCAGCAGCAGCGCCAGCGCGAAGGCGGCCGGATGGGCCAGGCGCTCGGGCAGCCCCAGGGCGGCCAGCGGCGGCCGTACGGCCTCGGCCACCACCGGCTCCCCCACCGCGCCGAGCACGAGCGAGGCCAGCGTCACGCCGAGCTGCGCCGCCGCCAGCATGGTGGGGACGGCGTTCATGGCGGCGAGCACGGCCTGCGCCCGCCGCGAGCCCTCGCGCGCCCGCGGCTCGATCAGGGTGCGGCGGGCGGAGATGAGCGCGAACTCCGCGCCCACGAAGAAGCCGTTGACGGCCAGCAGCACCACGATGACCAGCCCTTGGGCGAGGCTCACGGCCGCTCCCCCGCCTGGCGCGGCGCGGTCAGCGTGACCTGCTCGATCCGGCGGCCCCGCATGGCCTCCACCCGCAGGACCCAGTCGCGCACCGCCACCTCGTCCCCCGGGTCGGGGATGCGGCCGAGCGCGGCCATCACCAGCCCGGCGAGCGTCTCGTACGGGCCCGGCGGCATGCGGAAGCCGGTGCGTTCCTCGACCTCGTCGGCGCGCAGCAGCGCGGGCAGGCCCACCGAGGCGCCCGGCGGGAGCAGCACCGGCGAGGGCTCGTCGGACTGCTCCTCGGGCAGGTCGTACTCGTCGGCGATGTCGCCGATCAGCTCCTCGGCCAGGTCCTCGACGGTGACGACGCCGGCCAGGCCGCCGTACTCGTCGATCACGACGGCCATCTCGGCGCGGGCCGTGGCCAGGCGCTCCTGCACGACCTCCAGCCGCAGCGTCTCGGGCACCTGGAGGGCGGGCCTGGCGATCGCGGCCACCTGGGTGGTGTCGCGTTCGGACGGCGGCACCGCGCAGGCGCCGGGGACGCTGGCGATGCCGAGGATGTCGTCGCGTTCCGCGCCGCAGACGGGGATGCGCAGGTGGCGGCGGCTCCTGGCCAGCTTGAGGAACTCGGTGACGCTGGTGGTGCCCGGCACGGTCACGCAGTCCGTACGGGGTGTCATGGCCTCGCCGGCGGTCTTGCCGCCGAAGCGCAGGGCCCGCTGGAGCATGGCGGCGGTGCCGGGCTGGAGCACGCCGGCCTCGGCGGACAGGCGTACCAGCAGGCCCAGTTCCTCGGGCGAGCGGGCGGAGGCCAGCTCCTCCTGCGGCTCGGCGCCGAGCCGGCGGACGATCGCGTCGGCCACCGCGTTGCACAGCCGGATCAGCGGCCCGCACGCCGCCGAGAACGCCCGCTGCGGCGGCGTCGCCAGCCGGGCCACCGCGAGCGGCCTGGACAGGGCGGCGTTCTTGGGCACCAGCTCGCCCAGCACCATCTGCGCCACCGTGGACAGCGCGATCGCCAGCACGACCGGCACGACCGGGACGCCGCCGAGCAGCGGGTCGAGCAGGTCGGCGATGGCGGGCTCGGCCACGACGCCGAGCAGCAGGGAGGTGACGGTGATGCCGAGCTGGGCGCCCGACAGGTGGAACGACAGCCGTCGCAACGCGGCCTCGACGCCCTGGGCGCCCCGGTCGCCGTCCTCGGCGAGCTGGCGGACCTGGCCGCGTTCGACGGTGACGAGGGAGAACTCGGCCGCGACGAAGACGCCGTTGGCCAGGATCAGGGCGAGGGCCGCGAGCAGGTAGACGGCGTCGAGGAGCACGTCAGCCCGGGCCCTCGGGTAACGCCGCGGGCGGCCGGTCGTACTCAGACTCCACGGGCGAAAGCTAGCATCCGCCTCGGGCGCGCGGAAGTCATGACGAACCGCCGTTGATCAGACGTTGCCCAGCACGCGCGTCACCTGGATCTCCAGCACCACCCTGGACGGGTTGGGCCGGGGCGGCTTGTAGCGGACGGCGTAACGGCGTTCGGCGTCGGCGACCTGCTCGGGCGCCGTGCGCACGACGGCCCGTCCTTCCAGGGTGGACCAGCGGCGGCCGTCGACCTGGCACAGCGACACCGGCGCGCCGTCCGTGCCGATCAGCCGGGCCTTGTGGGAGGACCCGGAGGTGATCACGCGGGCGGTCGCGGTGTCCAGGTCGAGCGTCACGCCCACGGGCACCACGTGCGGCGGGCCTCCGTCGCGGGCGGTGGCGAGCGTGCACAGGTGCCGCTCCCGCCAGAACGCGGCGAACGCCTCGCCCAGCTCGGCCAGGTCCACGATCCTCCTCAGGGACTCCTCGGGGTTCCGGGCGAGCGACATCGTACAGCGCCCGAGGAAGGGGACCGGTGAAGGGGCCCGAGCGTCAGGAGGGCGGGCCCTGGCGGGCGTGGGAGGTGTAGATCCCGACCTCGTCGGGGCGGATCAGGCCGTCCTGGATGGCGCAGATGAGCAGTTTCTCCTTCGTCGGCGCGGGCCGGCCGGCCGCCGCGTACTTGACCCTGGCCCGGTCGATGTACTGGCGCACGGTGCGTTCCTTGATGCCCATGCGGGCCGCGACCGACGCCTTCGACATCGACTGGAACCAGAACAGCAGCGCCGCCCGCTCCTTGTCCGAGAGCTGGGGGCGGTGCGGGCCCTCGTCCGTGGCGATGGCCTGGGCCATGGGCAACGTCACGGACGGCCGGTCGGCGGCCACCTCCATGATCGTCTCCAGGCAGGACTCACGGGTGGCGCGTCCCTTGCCGATGAACGCCGACGCGCCCGCGTCCAGCACCGCGCGGACGATCTCGGGCTCCTCGTGCTCGGAGAAGACGATCACGCGCTGGCCGTCCGCGCACAGCCCGCCCACCCGGTCGGCGACCATCGTGCCGTTGAGGTTGAGGTCGAGCAGCAGCACGTCGGCGGGCACGCCGCGGACCGACTCGATCGTGGGCCCCTGGGCGACCAGCTCCACGCCGCTGCCCGGCCCGAACCAGGAGCGCACGCCGTCCACCACGACCTGGTGGTCCTCGACCAGGGCGACCGTCACGGGCGCTGCCAGATGCTGTTGACCCATACCTCCCCTCCCTGGCGCTGGTAGGTGACCACGACCCCGCTGGGCTCGCGCACCGGGGTGGGGCTGACCGGCAGGTCGTCGTTGTCGGCGACGACGGCCACGCTCACCATGGCCGACATCGCCGACACGGTGACCCTGGCCCGCGAGCGGGCGCCGTCCAGCGCCAGGACGGGCGCCCTGAGCAGATCCTCCCGCACGCCCTCGGGCAGCGCGGGCAGATTCTCGCCGAACGGCGGCGCGGTCACCAGCACCTGGCGCCGCTCGGCCGCGTCGATGCGCTCGCGCAGGGCGGCCACCAGCGCGTCGGGCACGTCCTCGCGTTCGGTGATCAGGCGGCGCAGCCGCATGGCGCCGGCCGTGCAGTCCTCGCGGACCCGGGGGTCGCCGGGGTCGGCGCCGTCGGCGAGGCGCTGGAGCAGCGACTCGGCCACGTCCCTGATGGCGGCGTACCTGCGGATGCGGTCGGCGTGGATGCTCCTGGCCGACTCCCGCCAGGCGTCGTCGGCGGCGAGCCTGCGGGCCAGCAGCACGGCGTCCTCGGCGCGGGCGCGCAGCAGGGCGCAGCCGGCGGTGTAGCCGAGCTGCATGGTGACGCCGCCGACGATGACCACCAGGTACTTGGCGACCGAGACCCGGTCGAGCGTCCCGGCCACGGCCATCGCGGCCAGCATGACGGCGGCGTTGACGGCGAGGAACGCGCCCAGCTCCGCCCGCCAGCGCGGCCGGTTCCAGGCCAGCATGACGCCCAGCCAGCCGACCGACCCCCATCCCCAGTCGCTGATGCCGAGCAGGCCCTGGGGGCGGCAGGCCACGATCACCGCGACGTCGGCGGCCAGCGCCGCGACGGCCAGGCCGAGGATGCGGTCCGGGCCGCGCGAGGTGCGCGCGAGCGACAGCCCCGCGATCACGCCGACCACCGTGTAGACGACCCAGGCGGCCCCGGCGAGCGGCGGCCAGCGGAAGGAACTCCAGCCGGTGACGGTGACGGTGAGGTCGTAGCCGGTGTGCCAGAACCCGGCGATGACGGCCGCGCCGAGCGCGGTGTAGCGGGCGTAGCGCTGGGCGACCTGCTCGATGTCGTCGGTCACGGCCGCCACCACATGCTCACCCGCGTACCGGTGTCGCCGGAGGAGATCCGGGCGCCGCCGCCGCGCAGCGCGTTCATCGTGTCGAGGATCGAGCCGCGCACACCGAACCGGTCGGGCGGCAGGCGGTCCTGGTCGAACCCGTGGCCCGCGTCGGCCACCTCCACCCGGACCTCGCCGTCGTGCCCGCTGGAGACCAGGACGGCCTCGGCCACGCCGGCGTGCCGCGCCACGTTGGCCAGGGCCTCGGTGACGGCGCGGGCGAAGTGCTCGGCGACGTCGCCGGGGACGGTCTGCGGGGTCAGCCGGCGGCGTACGTCCAGACCGGGCACGCGGCCGGCCACCTCGTCGAGCAGGCTGTCCAGGGCGATGGGGGCGGCCTCGGGGCGCGGCCGGTCGCGCAGCTTCTCCAGGGCGGCGAGGTCGGTGCGCACCTGGGCGCGCAGGGTGGACGAGGGCTCGTCGTAGGTGCCGAGGCCGACCATGGTCAGGGTGTGCAGGGCGGTCTCGTGGATGCTGGCGACCTGGCGCAGCTCGTCCTCGCGGCGCAGGCGTTCGACCATGAGGGCGATCTCGGCCCGCGCGCTCCCGCGCAGGAACGCGTCGGCGGAGGCGGCCGAGCGGCGCAACAGCGTCATCAGCATCACGATGGCCAGGAGCTGGACGAGGTGGATGCCCAGCGTGCCGGCCACGTCCTGGGACGGCGCCGCGAGCCGCACCCCGGCCAGGTACGCCCCCGCCACGGCCAGCCCGGCGGGCACGGCGACCCGGGGCCGCCAGGTGACCCCGGTGACGATGATCGTCATGGTGACCATCCCCGCGATCCAGCTCGACCCGGCGTCGAACGCCTGGACGGGCACGAGGTGCCCTTGGGCCAGGCAGGCCGCCACGGTGGTCGCCGCGTCCCCGGCCACCAGCCAGTGCGGCAGCGGCTCCTCGCGGCGCAACCGGCGCAGGTACAGGCCGGTCCACACCAGGCCGGCCGCCAGGACGGGCGCCAGCCACGCGGCCGAGACCGGCGGGACCGCGCCGAGCGCGGCCGAGACCACCGACACCAGGCCGACGGCGCCGCGCGCGCCCGCGGCGGTACGCGCGACGGCCTTGTCCAGCTGCCGGGTCGCGGAGTCGTATCTCGTGTCGAGCCTCTTGAGCGGCCACTTGGGGAGCCACTTGAGGAGACCCGTGGAACCGGGGTGAGCCATGTGCGATCCGCCCGCGAAGAGAGCACAGGACGGATCTCACAATATCGACTTTGAACAGGCTTGTTCCCGTTATGACGGTCAGCTGTTTCCATGGCTCTTCCTCGGGGGCCGGCGGCTCTCCGGGCACGTTCGCCGCCTGCCTCACTGTGGGCCGCGCGGCCCGCGGCGGACATGACGGCTGATCGGCCGTCGTGCCGCCACGACGGCCGATCAGCCGTCAGTCGCATCCGCCGCACAAGGGATGTACTGGACAGGTGTCGTCGCGCGCGACCGGAGGGACGATCATGACTGTTTTCTCGATCTCGATTCTGCTCGGCTGCCTCTCCGTGATGGCGGTACGCGGTCGTCGCGGGGGCTGGCCGCCCGGCATGCCCGCGGCGCGGCCCCGCCTGGTGACCGTGGGCGGCACGTACGACGGCTCGCACGGCCACCCCTCCGACGCCTACGTCGTCCAGGAGCGGCTGATCGCGCTGGCCGACGGCCAGGGCGGCACGGAGGTCGCGCACACGGCGGCGGCCCTGGCCCTGGGCGCCGTGGTCGCCGCCCGCCCGCAGCACACCGTCCGGTGGGACGAGGACATGGACGAGTGCGCCCAGGCCGCCCACCGGGCCGTGCGGCGGGCGGCGGTGCGCACGCCGTCCAGGCCGGCGCTGGTCACGACGATGGACCTGCTGGTGCTCGTCCCCGGCGAGACGCCGTGCCTGCGCTTCGCCCACGTCGGCAACGGCGCGATCTGGCACTGCGCCAAGGGCGGCAAGCCGCGCCGGCTCACCACGTCGCACTCCTTCGACGACGGCCCGCTGCTGCGCGGGATCGGCCTGGCCTCCACGCTGAACCCCGAGCTCGGCACCGTGCCGCTGCGGCCGGGAGACCGCGTGGCCGTCGTCACCGACGGCGTGCTCAAGGCGCTGGGCGAGCACCGCCTGACCGAATTGCTGGCCGTCGGCCCGTCCCCCGCCGCGTGCCTGGACCGGCTGTACGACGAGGTGGCCGCCGCGGCCCCGAAGGACGACGCCACGCTCGTCGTCGCGGACTTCGTCACCGCCTGACCTCCGGCCGTCCCTGGAACGTGCCACCCGGCACAAAGGCGGGGGCCGGGTGGCACGGAGGTCAGGCCAGGCGCTGGTAGAGGCCGTACACGAACAGGGCGCGGCGGGACGTCCCCGCGCAGGTGAAGTCGACCGCCCAGTGGTGGGGGGCCGCCCCCTCGCCCTGGGCGCTCACCGGGAAGCTCGCGCCGACGTCGGCCACGACGCACTCCCACGGGGTCAGGTCCGCGAACGACAGCCGCCGGTCGCCGCCGGGCCGCACGAACCACAGGTTCCACACCTCGCCGCCGGGCCCGGTCAGCGCCTCGAACTCCAGCTCCGGCCAGGACGGCAGCCGCCAGCGGGTCACGTCGCAGGTCAGGCTGCCGAACGGGGTCGTGCCGGCGTACGCGGGCGGGCCGAGGGCCATCCGCAGCGCGGCCCGGCCCTTGGGCGCGGTCGCGGAGTGGGCCAGCCGGGTCCAGTGGGCGTGGGCGGCGCGCAGCTCGGCGCGGGAGGCGTCCAGGTCGGCCAGCGCCTGTTCCACGCGTTGCGGATTGAGGTCGCGCATGCGGTGCATCAGGGCCAGCTCGAACTGGCGTACGCCGAATCGCATGGCCCCCAGCCTGCCAGGTGGCGGCACCTGCGTATGCTCCCCGTCATGAACAAACGGGGGCAAATCACCCTCCGCGAGCTGCTCGCCTTCGACGAGGGCGGCGTCCTGCGGCTGCTGCTCGCGCCCTCGGGCCAGGACGTCCACGTGTCCGGGATGATCATCGGCGACGAGGGGCCCGCCCGCTCGTACGGGGGCCGGATCGTGCTGGCCGCCGGGCTGTTCCACTCCACCGGCGCGGCCACGGCCTCCATCCGCGAGGCGGCCCGGCGCGGCGCCGCGGCGGTGGTCGTGCGCGCCGGCGAGGACCTGGCCGACGACGCGCTCGCCGCGGCCGAGCAGGTCGGCATCGCCCTGCTGGCCCGCGCCGAGTGGGCCGACTGGGACGACGTGGCGACCCTGCTGCGCTCGGCCGCCGCCTACGGCGAGGCGGGACGCGGCGACCGCATGGCCGAGGCCACGGCGGGCGGCGGGCTGGCCGCGCTGGCGTCGGTGGTCGCCGAGTTCACCGGCGGCTCGATCACCATCGAGGACACCCAGTTCCGCGTGCTGGCGCACTCGGCCACCGGGCCGGAGGCCGACGAACTGCGCCGCTCCACCATCCTGGGCGGCCGGGTGCCCGACTGGCGGGTGGACGAGCTGCGGCGCAGCGGCCTGCTGCGCACCCTGTGGTCCTCCGGCGAGGTGATCCACCGGCCCGCCGACGGCGGCACCCCCGAGCGGCTGATCATCGCCATCCGGAGCGGCCGGGAGATGCTGGGCTCGATCTGGGCCGCCGCCGACGGCCGCAGCCTGTCGCCCAACGCGGCCAGCGCGCTGAGCCGGGCAGCGGAGGTGGCGGTGCCGTACCTGGTGCAGCACCGGCTGCGGGAGAGCGGCGCGCGGCTGCGCGAGGAGCACGCGCTGCGCGGCCTGCTGACCGGCGAGGGCGACATGAGCACCCACGCCTGGACCCTCGGCCTGCCGCCCGACCAGCGCTGCGCCGTCGTGATCGCCGAGGCCGGCCCCGACGGCGAGGGCGCGGCGGCCCGGGGGTCGGCCGGTGAGCGGGTGCTGGAGGTGCTCGCGCTGCACGCCGCCTCCTACCGCCCGGGAGTGCGGGTGCTGCGGGAGACCGGGCGGGTGCTGGCGCTGGTGCCGGTGCGCGGCGGCGACGAGCGGGACGTGCCCGGACTGGCCCGCGAGCTGGACGGGCTGGCCGCCTCGACGCCGGGCGCCGCCCCGGTGTGGGCGGGGGCGGGCTCGGTGGCCGCCTCGCCGCTGGTCGCTTCGGGCTCGCGGGAGGAGGCCGACCTGGTCGTCCGGGTCCTGCGCGCCCGCGTCGCCGGCCCGCGCCACGCCCTGGCCGCCGACCTCGGCCCCGCCCTGGACGTGCTGCGCGTGCTGGACGCCGTCCGCCCGGTGTGGGAGCGCGGCAGCGGCCCGGTGTACGACCTGGTGCGCACCGACCTGGCCGCGGGCGGCGAGCTGGTCCGCTCGATCGCCGCCTACCTCGACGCCGCCGGGGACGTCGGCCGGGCCGCCCGCCGGCTGGTCCTGCACCCGAACACCCTGCGCTACCGGCTGCGCCGCGTCCGCGAGCGCTTCGGCGTCGACCTCGACGATCCCGACACCCGCCTCCTGCTGACCCTCGCCGTCCGCCTGGCGGGCTGACCTGGGGCTCCGGCTTTTCCTTGGCCGGACGGACAAAGCCGGAGGCGGGCTTTGGCCCACCGGATGAAGACTCAGCCTGCGGTCATGCCCGAATCTCGTCTGGCCCCCCTCCGAAACTCCCTCTTTCCCGATGCACCCAGGAGCCTTGGACGTGATCCAGAGCAGTGCCACGCTCGCGCCCGCCCCTGCCCGCGGCACCACCGCCGAACGCGCCGCCCACGTGCTGCGCCACGCCGTGCGCGCCGGCGCGCTCGGCCCCGGCGAGCCCGTCGCCGGGTTCCTCGACACCGCCGGCGTGCGGGACTCGGTCAGGGCCCTGCACGAGGCGTTCGGCGAGGTTCCGGACGTGCTGCACACCTTCGCCGCCAAGGCCGCGTCGCTGATCCCCGTCCTGCGGCTGCTGGCCGCGTCGGGCATGGGGTGCGAGGTCGCCAGCCCCGGCGAGCTGCGGATCGCGCTGGACGCCGGGTTCGCGCCGGGCACGATCGTCTTCGACTCCCCCGCCAAGACCCGCGAGGAGCTGCGCCAGGCCCTCTCGCTGGGCGTCGCGGTCAACGCCGACAGCCTCGACGAGCTGCGCCGCATCGACGAGCTGCGCGCGCCGGACTCCTCCTCGGTGCTGGGCCTTCGGGTGAACCCGCAGGTCGGCACCGGGACGATCGGCGCGATGAGCACCGCGACCGCCACCTCCAAGTTCGGCGTCGCGCTGCGCGACCCCGGGGCGCGCGAGGCCGTCGTCCGCGCCTTCGCCGAACGGCCCTGGCTGACCCGCCTGCACGCGCACGTCGGCTCCCAGGGGTGCCCGCTGGAGCTGATCGCGGCGGGCATCGCCGAGACGTACCGGCTGGCCGAGGAGATCAACGCGACGATCGGCGCGCGGCAGATCACCAGCATCGACATCGGCGGCGGCCTTCCGGTGAACTTCGACGACGACGAGGTGACCCCCACCTACGCCGACTACGTCGCCACGCTGCGCGCGGCCGTCCCCGGGCTGTTCGACGGCCGGTACGCGCTGGTCACCGAGTTCGGCCGGTCGCTGCTGGCCAAGAACGGCTTCGTCGCGGCGCTGGTGGAGTACACCAAGGACGCGGGCGGGCGGCGGGTGGCGATCACCCACGCGGGCGCGCAGGTGGCCACCCGCACGGTGCTCATGCCGGACGCCTGGCCGCTGCGGGTCGGCGCGTACGGCCCGGCGGGCGACCCCAAGGACGGCCCCCTCCTCGCCCAGGACGTCGCGGGCCCGTGCTGCTTCGCCGGCGACGTGGTCGCGCACGCCAGGGAGCTGCCGGAGCTGGCCGAGGGCGACATCGTCGTGCTGTACGACACCGGCGCCTACTACTTCTCCACCCCGTGGGCCTACAACAGCCTGCCCTATCCGGCCGTGCACGGCTTCACCGTCACGGCGGACGGCGACGTGCGGCTGAGCGAGGTCCGCCCGGCGCAGACCCTGGACGAGATCGCGGCCTCCAGCGGGCTCGCGCAGGCCGACGCGCTCACCGGCCTCCTGGCGGCCATCGGCTGACGCCTCGCGTCCCGAATGCGGCGGTATGCCCCGGTTTAAGGGGATTGTTTTCGCGGGTGAGGGTATGTCTACCGGCGAGTATGGAGTTCTCGCTCCATTTCGGGGGAACCTTCCGGGCCGTCGCCCGGGAGGCGCGACAGGCGGCCTCTCCGCCTTGAGAGCCGCCGGATCCGGGGGAACCCACATGCGCAAGACGCTCACCGGCCTGGGGATGGCATTCTGCTTGGCGCTGGCCCCGGCCGCCACCGCTGTGGCGGACACGCCCGTCGTCCAGAGCCAGGCGACGCCGAGCCCGCAACCGACCGAGACCAGACACGAAGAGGGCGGCGGCAACGGCGGTCTGTGGGGCCTGCTGGGGCTGCTCGGCCTGCTGGGGCTGGCCGGCCTGCGCAAGGGCCGCAACCCGGTGGGGACGGCTGAGCACATGTCCACCACCACCCGCACCACCGGCACGACGGGGACCACCGGCACGACCGGCACCACCGGCACGACGGGGACCACCGCCAACCCCACTCGCCCGCAGCGTCCGTAAGGAAGGACGCGGGCGGTGCCCGGCACGCTCCGGCGCGCCGGGCACCGCGCTGCCCGCGACGACGTCTCCCCGCCAGCACCCGCCAGGACCCATCAGGCGGGACGGGTACCGACGACTTCCCGCCAGGACCCTTCAGGCGGGACGGGTGCCGACGACGGCGGTGGCGTCCAGCTCCTCCGAGACCGTGGCGCGCGCCGAGAGCCCGGCGGCCACGGCGGCCTCGACGGTGGCCGCGGCCTGCCGTTCGCTGGTCTCCACCAGCAGGTGACCGCCCGGCGCGAGCCAGCCGGACGCCCCCGCGATCACCCGGCGCACGACGTCGAGCCCGTCGTCGCCGCCGTCGAGCGCCATCAGCGGCTCGTGCAGACGGGCCTCGGGCGGCAGCAGGCCGACCGACTCGGTGGGCACGTAGGGCGGACTGGCGATCAGGATGCCGACGCGGCCGCGCAGCGAGGCGGGCAGGGCGTCGTACAGGTCGCCCTGGTGGACGTGGCCGCCGGGCAGGTTGCGCCGGGCGCAGCGCACGGCGGCGGAATCGAGGTCGGCCGCGTGCACCTCGGCCTCCCCTAGCGCGGCCGCGACCGCGGCCGCCATCGCGCCCGTGCCGCAGCACAGGTCGAGGACGACGGGCGGACGGCCGATCCGGCGGGCCAGCGCGACGGCCTGACGGATGAGGAACTCGGTGCGCGGACGCGGCACGAACACGCCGGGCTCGACGGCGACGCGCAGCCCGCAGAACCGCGCCCAGCCCAGGACGTGCTCAAGCGGCAGCCCGCCGGCCCGGCGCTCGACCATCTCCGCCAGCTCGGCGGCGGTACGCGCGGTGGAGACCAGCAGTTCGGCCTCGTCCTCGGCGAAGACGCAGCCGGCGGCGCGCAGCCGGGTGACGACGGTGGACATGGGGATCGGGGAGGAGTGCATGGGGATCGGGGAGGGATGCATGGGGAGCCTTTCGGGATGCCGATGGGCGCTCCCCGCGGTCACCTGGCCCCGGCGGGCCGCACGTGTGCCGGAAGGGAGCCCCAGCCTGACGAAGCGGTAATGGGTCTCACCTCCCAAGGACGATCTCGGCCAGAGACCGTCACAGTACCAGAGCCGATTTCGCGGAAACGTGGGGGCCTCCCGGGGATCCACCCGCTCGATGATCATGCAGTAGAATGTCTCTGAGCTCGACCGCAGGCATCGTCCCGGCGAGCGGGAAGCGGCCGCGGGAGCCGCACGACAGCATCCCGCCGATCATCTGACACAGACGAAGCGCGCACCGCCATGGTGTGCGCTTTTTGCTGTGCCCGAAAACCGGACCGCAGTGAGAGGAAACCAGGCACACATGCAGCACCACGACGACGACAAGATCAGCCTGCCCCGGCAGTTCGCCCGCACCCGGCGGTTCACCCTGGGCGCCCCCTCGGCCTTCACCGTCTCCGCGGACGGCTCCTTCGTGCTGTTCCTGCGCAGCCGCGCCGGCGACGACCCGGTCACCTGCCTGTGGGCCCTGGACGCCGCCTCCGGGCGGGAGCGGCTGCTCGCCGACCCCGCCGCGCTGACCGGCGGCCGTGCCCACGGGCTCGCCTCCTACGCCACGGACGACGCGGCGTCCCTGGCGGTGTTCACCCTGGCGGGCGGGCTGTGGGCGGTGGACGTCGCCACCGGCGTCGCCCGCGCGCTGCCGGTGCCCGCCGGGGCCCGCGACCCGCGCCCCGACCCGTCCGGGCGGCTGGTCGCCTACCTCTCCGGCGGCGCGCTGCGGGTGATCGGCGCCGACGGCGCGGACGACCGCGCCGTGGCCGAGCCCGACGGGCCGGACGTGCGGTTCGGCGTCGCCGAGTACGCCGCGTCCGGCTCCATGGGACGCTCCCGGGGCCACTGGTGGTCCCCCGACGGCGCCCGCCTGCTGACGACCCGGGTGGACGAGTCCCGCGTCGCGCTCTGGCACGTGGGCGACCCCGCCGACCCCGCGCGCCCGCCCCGTGCCGTGCGGTACCCGGCGGCCGGCACCGCCAACGCCGACGTCACCCTCTGGATCGCCCGCCCGGACGGGGAACGCGTGGAGGTCTCCTGGGACCGGACCGCCTTCGAGTACGTGACGGCGGCCGGCTGGGACACCCACGGCCCGTACCTGTCGGTGCAGAGCCGGGACCAGCGGACGGTCCGGGTGCTGGCCGCCGACCCGGACTCCGGCCGGACCCGGCTGCTGGCCGAGCAGCACGATGCGCGCTGGGTCCAGCTCGTCCCGGGCACGCCCGCCCGTACGGGCTCCGGCCGCCTGGTCACCCACGCCGACCTGGACGGCACCCGGCGGCTCACCGTCGGCGGCGTCCCGGTCACGCCGCCCGGTCTGCAGCTGGAGGCGGTCCTCGGCGTGGACGGCGACGACGTGCTCTTCACCGCCTCCGACGACCCCGTCCAGACCCACCTGTGGCTGCACACCCCGGCGACGGGCGTCCGGCGGCTCAGCGTCGCACCGGGCGTGCACGGCGGGACGCGGCGAGCGGGCACCCTCGTCCACGTCACCCGCACCGCCCAGCACCCGGGCGAACGCACCCACGTGATCCGCCAGGACCCGCCCGGCGCGGCATCGCAGGCCGAGGCCGGGGTCGAGGCCGGGGTCGAGGCCGGGGTCGAGGCCGGGGTCGAGATTGTGTCCGTGGCGCAGCGGCCCGTGTTGACGCTGCGCCGCCTGTCGCTCGTCACCACCCGGCGCGAACTGCGCAGCCACCTGCACCTGCCCTCCTGGCACCGCCCCGGCGACCCGGCGCTGCCCGTCCTGCTGGACCCGTACGCGGGGCCGGCCGCGCGCCGCGTCACCGACGAGCAGGCGCCGATGATGTTCGTCTCGCAGTGGTTCGCCGAGCAGGGGTTCGCCGTCCTGGTCACCGACGGGGCCGGCACGCCGGGCCGCGGCCCCGACTGGGAGCGCGAGGTGCACGGCGACATGTTCGGCCCCGTGCTGGAGGACCAGGTGGCCGCCCTGCACGCGGTCGCCGAGCGCCACCCCGGGCTGGACCTGCGCCGGGTCGCCATACGCGGCTGGTCGTACGCGGGCACGCTGGCCGTCATGGCGGTGCTGCGCCGTCCCGACGTCTTCCACGCCGCCGTCGCCGGGGCCGCCCCGAGCGAGCAGCGCCTGTACGACACCCACTGGCGCGAACGCTTCCTCGGCCACCCCGACCGCCACCCCGAGCGCTACGACGCCTGCTCGACGCTGGTCGAGGCGCACACCCTGTCCCGGCCCCTGCAACTCGCCCACGGCCTGTCCGACGACAACGTGTTCCCGGCGGGCACGCTGCGCCTGTCGTCCGCACTGCTGGCCGCGGGACGCCCGCACGAGGTGCTTCCGCTGTCCGGCGCCTCCCACGCCCCGACCTCCGACGAGGACGTGTTCGAGGGCCTGCTCCTCCTCCAGCTCGACTTCCTGCGCCGGCACCTGACCCCGTAGCCCGCCGAGCCCCGCTTTGAGCGGCCCGGCTGTGCCGTCAGGAGGGGGTTCGGCCGGTGAGCAGGCCCGCGCCCAGGTGGGTGAGCTGGTGGATGACCATGTTGGCGTGCCGGGTGCTGGCGATCAGGCCCGCGCGGTGCAGCACCTGGGCGTGGGCGCTGGCCGACGACAGCGAGGTGCCGGTACGGCGGGCCAGCTCGCTGGTGGTGCAGCCGGTGGTGGCGGCGACGCAGCGCAGGATGCGGGCCCGGTTGGCCCCGAGGAGGTCGGGCAGCGGGTCGCCGGGGCCGGGTTCGGGGGCGCGGCGCGGGGCCGGGAAGA
Source organism: Nonomuraea sp. NPDC047529 (assembly GCF_040642995.1). NCBI lineage: Bacteria > Bacillati > Actinomycetota > Actinomycetes > Streptosporangiales > Streptosporangiaceae > Nonomuraea > Nonomuraea sp. NPDC047529. Next base: position 51,414 of record NZ_JBEYTJ010000028.1, read on the forward strand.
TCAGGACGGGAGGCAGGCTGGGGTCGGCCAGCGCGACCGGGGTGCAACGGCAGAAGTAGGACGGGATCAGGGTCAGTCCCCGGCCGCCGAGGTGGATCTCGTAGCGGCCGGGGGCGTAGTCGGTCTCCAGGACGGGCGGCCGCCAGCGGGTGCTCGGCGTGAGAGCGGAGAGCATGGCGTCCACGCCCTGGTCCGTGAGCAGCCGGGTGAGCCTGGCGCGTTCGCGGCCGAGCGCGCGTTCCATCGTGGCGCGGTGGGGGTCGAAGGCGACCTCGCAGTAGCGGCCGGCCAGGTGGGCCAGGTGGCGGAGCGCACGCCGGTGGCCGCGGGCCAGGCCGTCGAGGGCGGCGGGCAGGCTGACGTGCCGGCGCAGCCGGTCGATCTCGTGGCGCACCCGGACGGCCGGGGTGTCGGCCAGCACCTCGACGCCGTTCCGCAACCCCGCCTGGGCCTCGTACGGGGTCAGGAAGTCGGGGAAGTAGGCCTTGATCGGCATCAGCGGGACCAGCGTCTCGCGCACCGGCCGCAGCAGCCCCGATCCGGACAGGTCGGCACGCGCCCGCCGCCGCCAGGCCGCCATGTCCTGGCCGCCGCCGGGCCGCTGCAGCACGTGCAGGCTCATCGCCATCTCCCACAGCTCGTCGACGCGGGAGGCGATGCGTACCCGGGCCAGGTCCTCCCCGGTGAAGATGATCTTCAACGTTCCCCTGGTCATGCCGGCATACTCACCCGGCCGGCTGGCAGCACGATCACCATCCGATTGACGGGCCACGACCCGCGTGTTCCGGCCCGGCCCCATCCCTGGCGGGCGGACCGGCCCGGCCGGCTTCCACGGCCGAGGCGGGCACGGCCGGTCCGCCATGCTCACCGCGACGGGCATGGCGGACGCCCGGCCTGGGTCATCGGCGGGCGGGGCGGATGACGAGGCGGCCGTGGGGCAGGTCGCCGGTCACCTGGACGTGCGGATGACCGGGGTTCGGGCGGCCGGGGACCTTGCAGGTCACGCGCCCCCATTCGGAACGCACCCCGTCGGTGTTCGCCGTGGCGCCCACCGGCAGGATGATCGTGGCGCTGCCGTAGGCCAGCTGGAGTTCGATGTCGATCCGCGCGTACGGGACGTGGGCCCGCGACAGGTCGAGCCGCACCTTGCCGTACTTGGAGTCGACGCGCAGCCGTCGCGGGACCGCCCAGTCGCCGGTGCGTGTGACGCTGCCGCCGGTGGAGGACAGATGGACCGCCTCGTCCGGCAGGTCGCCGACGATCGGCGCCAGCTCGTGGGAGGAGGTGGCGGTGAGCGCCAGTTCGAGCCGGCGTTCCAGCTCGGCGGGGTCGAGCCGGCCGTCCGCGTACGCCTGCTGGACCAGCTCGACCGCCCGCTCGCGGTCAGCGCCCGAGACTGTGTTCATCGGCTGACGGCCCTCTTGTACAGCCGCGTCGCCAGCGGCACGAACACGACCAGGAGCAGGACCGACCACAGCAGCGACACCGGCACGGCGTGCCGCAGCGGCCAGGCGCCGGGCTGGGGCAGGGCGGCGCTGGTGTTGCCGAACAGCTCACGCGCGGCCTGGACGAGCGTGGAGACCGGGTTCCATTCGGCGATCGGCCGCAGCGGGCCGGGCAGGCGCGAGCTGTCGGCGAACGCGTTGGACAGGAAGACCAGCGGCAACGACGTCAGCGTGGCGATGTTGTTGAACACCTCGGGCGTGCGCAGGGCCAGCGCGACCGTGGCCGTCACCCAGGAGAAGGCGTAGGCGAACAGCAGCAGCATCGCGAACCCGAGGGCCGCCTGCGCCGGTGAGCTGTGGACGCGCCAGCCGACCAGCAGGCCGACGAGCGCCATGGTGGCGATGCTGGTGACGTTCATGATGACGTCGCTGAGGGTCTGGCCGGTGAGCACCGCCGTCGGGGACATCGGCAGGGTGCGGAACCGGTCGAAGATGCCCTTCTGCAGGTCCTGGGTCAGCGTGTAGCCGGTGATCTGCGCGCTGGTGACGATCGTCATGACGAAGATCCCGGGGAGCAGGTACTCGCCGTAGGACATGCCGGGCAGCTCGATCATGCTGCCGAAGACGTAGGTGAACAGCACCACGAACACGATGGGCAGCATGATCACGCCGCCCAGCAGGTCGGGGGCTCTGCGGATCTTCAGCGCGTTGCGCTTGGCGATGGTCAGGCCGTCGGCGGCGGCCAGCTGGAGGGCGTTCATCGGACGGTCTCCTTGGTCTTCTCGTCGGCCTGGCGTCCTGTGAGGGTGAGGAACACGTCGTCGAGGGTGGGCCGGCGCAGCCCGGCGTCGCGGACGGCGATCCGCTCGGCGGCCAGGTGGCCGAGCGCCTGGGTCAGCGCGGCCGCGCCGCCGGTCACCGGGATGGTCATCCGCAGCGCGGCGGCGTCGATCTGCACGTCCCCCAGGGCCAGCGGCGCCAGGGCGCGGGCGGCGGTCTCCAGGTTCGCCGCGCTGGTCACCGAGACCTGGATGCGGTCGCCGCCGACCTGGTCCTTCAGCTCCTCGGCCGTGCCTCGCGCGATCACCCGCCCCTGGTCGACCACCGCGATGCGGTCGGCCAGCCGGTCGGCCTCCTCCAGGTACTGGGTGGTCAGCAGGACGGTGGTGCCCTCCCGGACGAGCTCGGCGATGACGTCCCACAGGCTGATCCGGGCGCGCGGGTCGAGGCCGGTGGTGGGCTCGTCCAGGAAGAGCACGGGCGGGTTGGCGACCAGCGCGCCGGCCAGGTCGAGGCGGCGGCGCATGCCGCCGGAGTAGCCGCGCACCGGGCGGTCGGCGGCGTCGGTGAGGTCGAAGCGCTCCAGCAGCTCGCGGGCGCGCTCGCGGCTGGGCCTGGTGCCCAGGTGGTAGAGGCGGCCGACCATCTCCAGGTTCTCGGCGCCGGTCAAGTGGTCGTCGACGGCGGCGTACTGGCCGGAGGCGCCGATGCGGGCGCGCAGCCGGTGGGCGTCGCGCACGACATCGAGCCCGGCCACGGTGGCGTGGCCGGCGTCCGGTCGCAGGAGCGTGGTGAGGATCCTCACCGTGGTGGTCTTGCCGGCGCCGTTGGGGCCCAGCAGGCCCAGCACCGTCCCTTCGGGGACGGTCAGGTCCATCCCGTCGAGGGCGGCCACGTCGCCGTATCTCTTGGTCAGTCCTTCGGCCACGATCGCGTCAGGCATGTCGGTCTCCTAGCTCGTCAGGAACGGTGGATGACGATGTCCCCATGGGTGGTGTGGGCGCGGACCTCGACGATCGCCGCCCCGTCGCCGGGGTCGTCGCCCGGGTCGAGGGTGACGTCGACCGTGCCGTACCTGGAGCTGACGTCCAGCCAGGCGGCGGTGCCCGCCCGGACGCCGAGGTCGAGGCCGCCGCCGGTGGTCTCCATGACGACCGCGCCGGAGGACATCTCGTGGATCTGCACGCCGGCGTAGGCGGTCTTGGCGACGACGCCGGCCAGCGGGCGGTCGACGGTGATGTCGCCGTGGGCGCTGTTGAGCCGCAGCTCGCCGGTCACCACGCCGAGGCGCACCTCGCCGTGGGCGGTCTTGACCGCGGCGGCGCCGTCGATCTCGCCGACCCGGATGTCGCCGTGGTTCGTGGTGATCTCGGCGTGCCCGCGGGCGCGGGTGACGGAGACGTTGCCGTGGGCGCTCTTCAGGCGCAGCCGGCCCGCCTCCTCGACGCGGATGTCGCCGTACGTGGTGGTGACGGTCACCTCGCCGAGCAGGCCGCGGCAGGAGACGCCGCCGGGCGTCTTGGCGTCGAGGCGGGATCCGGCCGGCAGCTCGATCGTGACGTCCACCGAGCCCGTGCCGAGCAGCAGCGAACGCGCCCAGTCGGCGGGCGACTCGACGAGCTTGCCGAGCGAGAGCCCCCAGCCGAGGACCGGCGCTCCCTGCTCCTTGTCGGCGGCCACCGTGAGCCTGCCGTCGGCGTGATGGACCTGGACGTGCCGGGCCGCCTGCACGTCGGCGTCGTTGTGCTCGTCGCTCGGGCGGACCTCGACCACGGTGTCCGCACGGTCGCCCGCGACGACGCGGACGGCGGCGGTCCCCAGGTCGAGGAGGACGACGATGGGTCGGGGCGTGTCGAAGGCCGGCATTCCGGACTCCTTGTCGTCGGTCGGCATGGTCATCAGCGCACCCAGCCGCTGTAGCGGTTGCCGGTCTGCCGGGCGGGGCCGCGGGGGGTGCGGCGGGCGGCGTCGCCGGGGTCGAGGGCCGCCGAGACGGCGCGGACCAGCCAGGCGTTGACCGACAGCCCTTCGCGCGCGGCGGCCTCCTCGATGCGCGGCTTGAGCGCCTCGGGGACCCGGAGCGAGATCCGGGACGTACCACCCTCGTCGGCGTCGGAAGGCGGCGGCGCGGGCGGTGGCGGTGGCGGGTGCGCGCCCGGCCCTGCCGCACCCATGGCACCACCCGTGGCGGCTTCGCCCTCCTCCGCGAACGGATGGGCGGCGGGCGGTGGCGTCACGACGAAGGCGGGGTCGCGCCCGCGCAGGCGCACCTCGACCGACCCGGGCGCGAGGTCCTGGGTGATCTCGTCCGCGGCGGCCGACAGGGCCTCCAGCAGGGCGAGGCGGGCGGCCGACGCCAGCGTCGCGGAGAAGTGTTCGGCCAGCGCACGAGCTTCCTCGCCGCCCGTGCCGGCGGCGAGCATGAGCTCGCGCCGGAGTTGGTCCACATACGGCGCAAGGTCCATGACGCCATCATGACATGCAGAGTGACGCCATCGCAACCGCGCTATGACGTCACTATGGCGTCACGCCTCAGCCGGGCAGGGACGGGGACAGCGCGGTGACGACGCGGTGACGCAGCAGCTCGTACTCCTCCCGGCAGCGGCGCGGCGCGTCCGGAGGACGCTGCTGGACCTGGGGGTTCACGACGACCTCACCCGGGTGGAACTGGTCCTCGGCGAAGTCGATCTCGGTGCCGTCGGGCAGGCGGTTCCAGTAGTGGTGCCCGACCTTGACGCCATCGGCTTGCACCTCGGCCAGGATCAGGTCTCCCCCGAGCAGGTCATGGACCACCAGGGCGGTCGTGCCGCACTGCCCTCTGGCGGGGTTGGCGGGCCGCCATTCCTCCCGCGCGGCGGTGTCGCAGGTGTCGGGCCCCCACGCGGCCCGTATCACCGGACGCAACAATTCCAGTATCAACATCGGGGCAGTGTCGCAGGCGGGTCCGACAGTCCACCGTTCTCCGGCGGGCGCCGATCGGGAAGGACACCGGTTCCGGAACCGGGGAACCGGGCGGCCGTCGCGGGGGTCCAAGTCGAGGGCGGCGTTCCGCGCCGGCGTCGGGCGCCTGAGGGCGCAGACGTGTCGGCCGACGCCGCGGGTGGCCCTTCCCGCCCTGCGACGCGAGCTGGACGCCGCCCCTCCAGCTCGCCCTTCAGGCGAGGGCGCCGTCGAGCACCTTGTCGAGGAAGGCGTCCAGGTTGACCGCGGCGCGGGCGACGCGTTCGGGCACGGTCAGCGACTCGAACCGGACGCCCAGCTCGGTCTGCTTCAGCTCCCGCACGTACAGGGAGCAGGCCAGGTCGGAGCACATGTACGCGCCCACCGTGTTGCCCTGCCGCCCCGCCGCGCCGACCCGGGGCGCGGTGAACAGCGCGACCCCGGTCCCGGCGTGCGGGGTCACGCAGATCGAGCACAGCGTGCTCTTGGTGAAGCTCCTGCGCACCTCCTGGCCGAGCCGCAGCGCGACGCCGACCGCCGCGCCGCCGCGCTCGGCCACCAGGTACGCGCGCTCGGGCGCCCCCGGATCGCGCCAGCCCAGGAAGTCGAGGTCGGGCCAGGGCAGCTCGGACAGCCCCCGGGGGACGGCGAGCCTGCGGGCCTCGCCCTTGGAGCAGTTGACGAAGGACGAGCGGATCTCGTTCTCGGTGACGGGGTTCATGACGTGCCTGCTTTCGAGGACGGGAGGAACAGGGCGGGCAGGAGGCAGAGCGCGACGGCGGCCAGGGTGACCCAGAAGGCGGGCCGGTAGCCGCCGTGCTGGAGCAGCACGGCCACACAGGCGGTGCCGGCCGCCGCGCCTACCTGCTGGCCGATGGCGTTGGCGGTGGTCGCGGCGGGCACCTTGGCCGGCGGCAGCGAGTGGTAGAGGGTGATCATGGTGGGTGAGACGGCGAGAGCCGCCCCCACCCCGCGCACGAACAGCGCCACCGGCAGCAGCGCCGTGCCCGTGCCCGGGTCGGCCAGCGCGAACGGCAGCGTCCCGGCCGCCAGCAGGACCAGGCCCGTGACGACGATCCGGCGCGGGTTGCCGTTGAGGTCGATGAGCCGGCCGGCGGCGAGCACCGCGACGAGCATGCCGAGCCCCTGCGGCGCGAGGACCAGCCCGGCGCCGAGCACCCCGGAGCCTTCGGCCGTCTGGAAGAACAGCGGCACCAGGAACACGGCGGCGAACAGGGAGAAGTTCGCCAGGAAGGCCAGCGCGGCGGAGGCGGCGAAGGCCCGGTCGCGGAACAGGCCGGGCTCGACGATCCGCGGCCCTGAGGTGCGGGCGGCCCGCCACAGACAGCCGGCCAGCAGCAGCGCGCCGGCCGCCGCGGTCAGCGCGGCGACGGGCTCACCGGCCCCGCTCAGCCCGTGGAGCAGCAGGGTCAGGCCGCCGCTCACGCCGAGCAGGCCGGCCAGGTCGAGGCGTTCGGCCGGGCCGTCAGGCCGGGCGGTGCGGACGTACAGGGCGGAGAGGACGACGCCGGCCGCCACGAACGGGACGTTGACCAGGAACACCCACCGCCACGACAACGCCTCCAGCAGCACGCCGCCGACGACCGGCCCGAGGACGGGCGCGAACACGGCGGGTACGGCCATCAGCGCCATCATCCGGCCGAGCCGGTCGCGCCCCGCCAGCTCGACGACGATGATCCGGCTGAGCGGGAACAACATGCCCGCCCCCGCCCCCTGCACGACGCGGAAGGCGACGAGGCTGCCGAGCGACCAGGCCGACCCGCACAGGATCGAGCCGGCCAGGAACACGCCGAGCGAGACGGTCCAGGCCGTTCCCGCGCCGAACCGCCGGGCGGCCCACCCGGTCGCCGGGATGACCGCGGCCAGGGCGAGCAAGTAGGCGGTGGTCACCCATTGGGTGGCCGCCAGGTCGGCGGAGAACGTGCGGGCCAGGGTGTGCGTGGCGACTCCGACGACGGTGCCGTCGAGCAGCGCGGTGAACGCGCCGAGGGTGAGCACCCCGGCGACCGTCACCAGCCGCCGGTCGAGGCCGGGCGGAGGCCCTGCGGTGCGCGCGTGCGCGCTTGTGCCGGTCATGGGGACACCTGCCAATGCCTGAGGGCGCTGTCGAGCGCGTCGATGATCGCGTCCCACGACTGCCGGACGTCGCGGGAGGCCTGGAAGCCGCCGCGGGCCTCCAGGTTGGTGAAGCCGTGGAAGGTGCTGCGGAGCAGCCGGATGGCGTCGGTGTGGGCCGGTTCGGGCAGCCCGTACGCGGCCACGACGGCGTTGGTGGTGGTGAAGATGCGCTGCACGTCGGCGCACGCGGCGACGATCTCGGGGTCGAGCCGGAGCTGGGTGGCCTCGTACAGGCCCGGGTGGGCCAGGGCGAAGTCGCGGTAGGCGGCGGCGAAGGCGGCCAGCGCGTCCTTGCCCGCCTTGCCGGCGACCGCCGTGGTCAGGGCGTCGGCCTGGATGCGGGCGGCCCGCAGCGCCACGCGTACGCGCAGGTCCTGGAGGTTCCTGACGTGGGAGTAGAGGCTCGCGTCCGCGACGCCGAAGCGGCGCGCCAGCGCCGAGACCGTCAGGTTGTCGAACCCGGCCTCGTCGGCCAGTTCCCCGGCCGCCTCCGTCACGCGGTCCGCCGTCAGACCCGCCCGAGCCATCATGTTCCACCTCCGCAGCAGCAAACCTAACCACCCTAGGTTTTATCCTAGGACTCCTAGGTTTCGCAAATCAGGAAAACTTGGGATCAGGTTGGAACGTGGCTGGAGCAGCCGTTCGTAACGTGGCGGACATGAGAGTGCTCGTCGATCTGAACCGCTGCCTGAGCTACGGGCAGTGCGTGTTCGCGGCGCCGGCGGTCTTCCGCTTCCACGGCGCCGAGTCACTCGAGTACGACTACGCCCCCGCCGACGCGATGCGCGAGCAGGTACGGGAGGCCGCCGCGGCCTGCCCGGTGCAGGCGATCAGCTACTCGCCGGACGACCGTGCGTAGCGCGGTGATCGTCGGCGCCTCGCTGGCCGGGCTGCGGGCCGCCGAGACGCTGCGCGCCGAGGGCTTCACCGGGGAGCTCACCCTGATCGGCGACGAGCCGTACGAGCCCTACGACCGGCCGCCGCTGTCCAAGCAGGTGCTGGCCGGACGGGCCTCGCCCGCGCACACCGCGCTCGTCATGGCCGAGGACCTGCGGGCGCGCTGGCTGCTCGGCGAGCCCGCCACCGGCCTGGACCTGCGCACCCGCCAGGTACGCCTGTCCGGCGGGCGGGAGATCGGCTTCGACCGGGTGCTGATCGCCACCGGCACCCGGGCGCGGCCCTGGCCGGACCCCGCCGAGGCGGCCCTGGACGGCGTCTTCACGCTGCGCGGACGCGACGACGCGGCGAGCCTTCAGGCCGCGCTCGCCGCCGGGCCGAGCCGGGTGCTGGTCATCGGCGGCGGGTTCACCGGCTCGGAGATCGCCTCCGTCTGCCGCGAGATGGGCCTGGCCGTGACGGTCGCGGAACGCGGCCCGGCCCCGCTGGCCGGCGCCCTGGGCGCGGCGGCCGGGAGCGTGGCCGCCCGGCTGCACCGCGAGCACGGCGTGGACCTGCGGGTGAACACCACGGTCATGGCCCTGGAGGGCGACGCGGACGGCCGGCTGCGCGCCGCTCACCTGTCCGACGGCGACGTGCTGCCGGTCGAGGTCGCGGTGGTGGCGCTCGGGGCCGTCCGCAACACCGAGTGGCTGGCCGGGTCGGGCCTGGCGGCCGACCCGCGCGGGGTGGTGTGCGACGCCGCCTGCCGGGCCTTCGACGCCGACGCGATCGTCACCTCCGACGTCTTCGTGGCCGGGGACGTGGCCCGCTGGCCGCACCCGCACTACGACGGCCTGCTGCTGGCCGTGGAGCACTGGGACAACGCGGTGCGCCAGGCGTCCACGGCCGCGCACAACATGGTCGCCGACCGGCCGCGCCCGCACCGGGGGCTGCCCGCGTTCTGGTCCTACCAGTTCGGCGTCAGCATCAAGTCCGTCGGGCTGCCGACGATCGCCGACGAGGTGGTGGTCACGCAGGGTTCGGTGGCCGAGCGCCGCTTCGTGGCCTGTTTCGGCCGCCAGGGCCGGTGCGTGGCGGCGGTCGCGGTGGACGCGCCGCGCGCGCTGCCCGCCTACGCCGACCTCATCGAGGCGGCCGCGCCCTTCCCACCCGACCTGCGGGCCGCCGACGGGCCGCGCGCGCTGCTCCCGGTGCCCGCCGGCCTCGCCGTGGACGGCCAGTCCACCCACAGCCCGACGGCCGCGGTGACCGGGCCCGGCCCGACCGCGCGCGAGGTGCCGCGCGAGCGCGACCCCCGCTCGCCGCTGACCGCGCCGCCGCTGGAATGAGAGCCGGAGGACGACCATGGCCCACCAGGTGACGCAGAGCCTGTTCGCGCAGGTCCTGGACGAGGCGAGCCGCCCGGACCCGTACCCGCTGTACGCCCGGATGCGCGAGACGCCCGTCGCCCGCCAGGGGGACGACCTGTACGCGGTGAGCACGTACGCCGAGATCGTCTCGCTGCTGCACGACCCGCGGATCAGCTCCGACGAGCGCAAGAGCAGGAGCGGCTCCGGCTCGTTCGGCGCCTCCGGCAGGCTCATGGCCGCCCAGAACGCCGAGGACGGGCAGGACTCGCGGAAACCGGCGTTCATCTTCCTCGACCCGCCCGACCACGACCGGCTGCGGCGGATCGTCATGCGGCACTTCACCCCCGAGCGGATCAACCGGCTCGGTGAGGACGTGGTGTCGCTGGTGGCCGAGCTGCTCGACCGCCGCGCCGGCTCCGACTCCATGGACGTGGTGGACGATTTGGCCTACCCGCTGCCGGTCACGGTGATCTGCGAGCTGCTCGGCGTGCCCAAGGAGGACGAGCCGCGCTTCCACGGCTGGGCCTCGGCGCTGGCCCGTACGCTGGACCCGCCCGAGGGGCTGTCGGAGGAGGAGGTGCGGCAGGCCGAGGCCGCCGCGCCGGAGCTGCGCGCGTACCTGGTCGGCCTGGCCGGAGAGCGGCGCGCCCGCCCGTCGGACGACCTGCTGTCGGCGCTGCTCACCGACGGCGAGGCCGAGCGGATGGATCCCCAGGAGATCATCGCGACGATGGCCCTGCTGCTCATCGCCGGTCACGAGACGACCGTCAACCTGATCACCAACGGCATGCTGACGTTCCTGCGCAACCCGGAGGCGCTGGCGCGGCTGCGCGCCGACCCCGCGCTGATCGTGCCGGCCGTCGAGGAGGTGCTGCGCTACGACCCGCCGGTGCAGTTCCGCACCCGCACGACGCTGGCCGACATCGAGATCGCCGGGGTCACCATCCCCCAGGGCGCGGACGTGGCGCTGCTGCTGGCCTCGGGCAGCCGGGACCAGGCCCGCTTCCCCGGCGCCGACCGCTTCGACCCGGCGCGCCGGGACAACCAGCACCTGGGGTTCGGCGGAGGCGTCCACTACTGCGTGGGGGCGCCGCTGGCCCGGATCGAGGCGCGGGCCGCGCTGGGGGCGCTGGTGACCCGGCTGGTCGGGCCGGAACTGGCCGCCGACCCGCCGCCGTACCGGCACAGCGCGTCACTGCGCGGCCCCGCGCACCTGACGGTGGGCTTCGCCCGCCTGCTCTAGTGCCCCTCAAGGAGGCGGGCCAGGGCGTCCAACGTCTCCTGCCGGGTGCCCGGCGGCGGGGAGACGCGCAGTACCGGCTCGCGCAGGTCGAGCGGGGCGCGGGCGACCGGCGCGACGCCCACCAGCAGGCCCGCCCCGGCCGCCGCCGCCGCGGTCCTGGCGGCGTCGCCGCCGTCGGGCGGGCGCAGGGTGACGACGGCCGTCGGCTCGTCGTACGGCTCCACCACCCGCCAGCCGCCCCGGCCGTCGAGCGTGCGCCGGGCCGTCGCGCCCAGGTCGGCGAGGTGGCCGCGGACCGCGTCCGGCCCCAGGTCTTGGTGCTCCAGGACGGCGACGCCGAGGCCGACCCGCGCCGCGACCGCCGACTCGGCGCTCTCGTAGCGCGCGGCCCCGGGCAGCGGCCCGGTGCGCGGCGGGTCGTCCAGCCATACGTGACCGCCGAGCGTGGGGGCCGCCGCGTCCATCTCCTCGGTGAGGCCGGGCACGATGAGGAAGCCGACGCCGCGCGGCCCGGCCAGCCACTTGCGGGAGGTGCCGACGTAGGCGGTGGCCCGCGCGCCGGTGACGTCCAGGTGGCCGAGCGACTGGCACACGTCCAGGACGAGGGGCACGCCGGCCTCCCGGCACAGGCGGCCGATCTCCCTGACCGGCTGCGCGGTCCCCCGGTGGGAGGGCAGGTGCGGAAGGGTGACCAGGTCCAGGCCGCGGCGCAGGGCGGCGGACAGGGCGTCGAGGTCGAGGCGGGCGTCGTCGTCGGCGGGCAGCTCGGCGAGGGTCCAGCCGCGCTCGGCGGCCAGGCGGCGCAACAGCATGAGCGTGCTGCCGTACTCCGAGCGGGTGAAGCCGACCCGGGCGCCCGGCGGCAGGCGCCAGCCGCCGAGCAGCGCCGCCATCGCGGCCGTGCCGCTCTCCAGGAAGGCGACGTCGGCGGCGGCCGCGCCGGTCAGGGCGGCCAGCGCGGACCTGGGCGCGGTGAGGCCGGGCACGGCGGCGTACCCGCCGCGCTCGCGTTCCCGTTCCAGGTGCTCGACCGTCGCGGCCAGCACGCGGTCGCTGGGCACGTTGCAGCCGGCCGCGTCGAGGTGGCCGGGCGGCCCGGCCGAGCGCGCGGCCCGCCAGCGTTCGGCGATCACGTACCGGCCGGCAGCGGCCCGCCGGTGTTCGGCCATCACGTACCGGCCAGCAGCAGCCCGAAGTCGCCGTCGGGGTCGGTCCACGAGCGCAGGACGGTGAACCCGGCCGCGGCCAGCTCCTCCCCCAGCGGCTCCAGCCGGAACTTGGCGCTGATCTCGGTCCGCATCTCCTCCCCCGCGGTGAAGTCCACCGTCAGCCCGAGCGCGCCGACCGGCACCCGCATGTCCCGGGTGGCCCGCAGCCGCATCTCGATCCACTCGTTGCGCTCGTCGTACAGGGCGACGTGCTCGAACGCCTCCGGCTCGAACCCGGCCGCCAGCTCCCGGTTCACCACGCGCAGGACGTTCCTGTTGAACGCGGCCGTCACCCCGGCGGCGTCGTCGTAGGCGGCGACCAGCCGCGCAGTGTCCTTGACCAGGTCGGCGCCGAGCAGGAACGTGTCGCCGGGCCGCAGGGTGGCGCGCAGTTCCTTGAGGAACACCTGGCGGGCGGCCGGTTCGAGGTTGCCGATCGTACCGCCGAGGAAGGCCACCATGCGCCTGCCCGAGCGCGGCAGCAGCCGCAGGTGCCGCTCGAAGTCGGCGCACACCGGCCGCACCTCCAGCCCGGAGTAACGGCCGCCCAGCCGGCGCGCGGCCGCCTCCAGCGTGACGGCGTCCACGTCCACCGGCGTGTAGGCGCGCAGCGTGCCCGCCGCGGTGAGCGCGTCCAGCAGGATCACGGTCTTCTCGCTCGTGCCCGACCCCAGCTCGACCAGCGTGTCGGCGCCGCTCGCCGCGGCGATCTCGCCCGCCCGCGCGCGCAGGATCGTCAGTTCGCGGCGGGTCGGGTAGTACTCGGGCAACCGGGTGATGCGCGAGAACAGGTCGCTGCCCGCCTCGTCGTAGAACCACTTGGGCGGCAGCCACTTCGGCGTGGCCGTCAGCCCGGTCCTGACGTCGTGTTCGAGCGCCTGGCGCAGGTAGCCGGGGTCAAGATGGTTGATCACACGGACGGTCGGCTGGGTGACGGGCACGAGATCCTCCTTCAGAAGGTCACAACGGCTGGACGCGTACGTCGCCCGGCGTGGCGGTCAACAGGCTGCGATCGGGCACCGCCTGCCAGCCCGGCCGGTCGTCCAGCGGCTCGCTGGCCACGTACACGCCGTCCTGGTCGGCATGGAAGAAGAGGGTGTCGCCCCAGACGGTCGCGGCGAGCGCGGTGCCGTCGCAGGCGAGCAGGTTCAGGCGGGCGGCGGGGTCCTTCTCCCCCGCGCGCACGACGACGTCGGCCAGCGCCGCGGCCAGGCCGAGCCCCGCGCTCCCGCGGGCGAACACGGCGGCGGCCAGCCAGGCCGAGTCGCAGGGGCTCTCGGGCAGGTCGTCGGCCAGGTCCATGACCGCGTCGCGCTCGACCCGGCCGTTGTGGCTGAGCAGCCAGCCGCCCCCGGCGAACGGCGCGGTGGCGCTCTCCTCGACCGGCATGCCGGTCGTGGCGCACCGCACGGCCGCCAGCAGGCAGTGGGAGCGGGCGATCTCGGCGAGCGCGGGCAGGTTGGCGTCGGCCCAGATGGGGATCGCGCGGCGGTAGCGCACGGGCTCGGTCCTGGCCGGGTCGTACCAGGCCATGCCGTAGCCGTCGGCGTTGACCGTGCCGTGGCGCTGCCGCCGGGGCGCGTACGACTGGGCGAGCAGGCCGTGCTCCGGCTCGTGGATCAGCGTGGTCAGCGCGCGCGGGGCGCCCAGCCAGGCGGCGTGCCGGCACATCTAGGCCCGCTCGGCGTCGCGGGCGCAGCGGAAACCGGTGAAGATCTGCCGCCTGATCGGGTAGTCCCAGTTCCGGAACGTCGTCCGCACCGCCGCCGGGTCGGCCGCCCACGAGCCGCCGCGCAGCACCCGGTACTCCTGCCCGAAGAAGACCTCGCTGTACTCCTTGTACGGGAAGCTGCGGAATCCGGGATAGGGCTGGAACCACGACCCGGTCCACTCCCACACGTCGCCGACCATCTGCTCGGCCCCGTACGCGCTCGCCCCGGCCGGATAGGCGCCCAGCGGGGCCGGCCGGGCCGCGCGGTGACCGAGGTTGGCCAGGTCCGGACGGGGATCCTCGTCGCCCCACGGGTACTTGCGGGCCCGTCCGGCCGCCGGGTCCCAGCCGCAGGCCTTCTCCCACTCGGCCTCGGTCGGCAGCCGCCGGCCCGCCCAGCGGGCGTAGGCGTCGGCCTCGTACCAGCTCACGTGCTGGACCGGCTCGTCCATCGGGACCGGCTCGGCGCGGCCGAATCGGGTGCGCCACCAGGTGCCGCCGTCGCGGGTCCAGAACAGCGGCGCGGCCACTCCGCTCCGCTGCCGCCAGCGCCAGCCGTCCGGGTGCCACCAGCGCGGGTCGTCATAGCCGCCGGAGTCGACGAACGCGGCGTAGGCGGCGTTGCCGACCGGCAGCCGGTCGATCCAGTAGGCGGGCAGGTCGACCTGGTGGGCGGGGCGTTCGTTGTCGTAGGCCCAGGGCAGGGTGCCGGTGCCCATCTGGAAGGGTCCGGCGGGGACGTGCACCTCGTCGGAGCCGGCGGCGCGGCCCGGCGGCAGGTCGCCGTCGCGGATCAGGCCGGGCTGCCCGGACAGCTGCCAGGTGGCCAGCATCGTCTCGTCGTGCTGGTGCTCGTGCTGGATGACCAGGCCGAACACGAACCCGTCGCGGTGCAGCGGCGCGGCGGACTCCAGGTCGATCGCGTCCAGGACGTCGAGCACCCGTCCGCGTACGCCGCCGATGTACTTCCTGGCCTCCTCCGGGCCGAGGATCGGCAGGGTGGGACGGTCCTTGCGGGGGTGTTTGAAGGCGTCGTAGATGTCGTCGATCTCGGGGCGCAGCGGCGTGATCCCGGCGGCCTCGCGCAGCACCCACAGCTCCTCGTAGTTGCCGACGTGCGCGAGGTCCCACACCAGCGGCGACATCAGCGGGGAGTGCTGGCGCAGCAGCAGGTCGTCCTCGGCCTCGGTGTAGGTCAGCGAACGGTCGCGTACCGCGGTCAGCTCGGCGGCGATGCGCTGCTTGATGTCGTTCATGCCCGTCCTTCTCCGCTCAACCAGGCCGGCAGCCGCCGTACCGGGTCCGTCATCAGGTCCATCAGGTCGGCCGCCGGGGAGCGGCCCGCGCTCACGTACCGGGCGGCGAAGCCGGACACCTCGGCGGCCAGGCCGGGGGGCACGCCGAGCCGGGGCAGCGCCTCGACGGCGGCGCGGAAGGCGGCCTCGGCGGCGCGGGCGAGCCGCGGGTCGGTCAGGCCGCACCTGGCGGCCACCTCCGCCAGGTCCGCGACGGGCTCGGCGGCCGCCAGGGCGGCGTCGGCGGCGCGGTCGTCGGTGATCAGCGCGTGGGTGACCGCGACGCACACCGGCCAGTCGTCGGGGTGCTGGGCGTCGAGGTAGCGGATCTCCAGCCAGCCGCGCGGCCGGACCGGCGGGAAGAGCGTGGTGGCGTGGTAGGCCAGGTCGTCGGGGGTGGGCGGGCGCTCGCCCGCACCGTCGAGCCAGTCGCGGAAGGTCGAGCCGTCGCCGACCGCGCGGTAGCGGCGCTCGTCCTCGCGGACGAGCATGAGCCGGGCGTCGAGCAGGTACGCCGCCCAGGCCGCCGCCGGGTCGCCGGAGCCGTCGACGGGGGCGGTGCGGGTCGGGTCCAGGTTCTCCCAGACGGCCTGGCGGCCCGACATCCAGCCACAGGGGCGTCCGTGGCTCAGCGGCGAGTTGGCGAAGGCCGCGGTCAGGACGGGCGCGAGCAGCCGGGCACGCTCCCACCGGGCCGCCGGCCGTTCCCCCAGGTCCACGTTGACCTGGACGGACGCGGTCGAGCACATCATCAGCGGCCCGTACGGGCGGCCCAGGAACTCGGCCATGGCGTCGTAGCGCGGCTGGCGGAGCTGCCGCCGGGCCGGGCGCAGCGGGTCGAGCCCCACCCCGGCCAGCACCAGCCCCTCCCGCCCGAGCGCCGCGCGTACGGCGGCGACGTCGGCGGCCAGCCGCCCGACGGCCTCGGCGAGCGGCCCGGCCGGGCCCGACAGCTCGATCTGGCCGCCCGGCTCGTACGTCACCCGGCTCCCGCCGGCCAGTGCCGGGACGGCCCGCTCGACCCGGCCCATCGGCACCTGCCGCGCCGGGTCCGCCCGGTCGAAGACCAGGAACTCCAGCTCGGCCCCCACCCGGTCGCCCGGGGCGGGGGCGAAGCACCTGCGTGCGAACTCCTCGACCTCCGGCACGCCCCGCAGCGGCCGGCCGGCCGCTTCCGAGGCGCCGGACCCGCCGGCCACCGGGCCGGTCATCGCGTGGCGCATGTGGATACAGACCCGCGAGGCCCGCCAGCGTTACGCGAAATCTGATGATCCGCCTAAATTTGCCCCTTTCGCACCCTTCGCGAGGGAGCGTCACCCTCGATGGCGGCGGGCCCTGAAGGCGGACATCAGGCGGTCGCGGGTGCCGTCGGACAGCTTGCGCTCCGGCGGGAACTGGCCGAGGGCCCGGATGGTCTCGCGGAACTGGTCGAGCTGCCGCCCGCAGTCGGCGCAGGACGCCGCATGCGCCTCGAACCCCTCACGTTCGGGCCGGTCAAGAGCGTCGTCAAGATAGGCGGTGATGAGTTCCACCAGCTCGTCGCACGTGAACCGCTTCACGACGTTGACCGCCTCACCTCTGAACGTTGAACCGTTTAACCTATTCTGACCGCTTCACGGACTGGTAGTAGCCTTCGAGCCGGTCCCGGACCGTGGCCCTTGCCCGGTGCAGGAGCACTCGTTGGTTGGCGGCCGAGATCTCCAGGATCTCGCAAACCTCCTCGGACGTGCATCCCTCCAGGTCACGCAGCGTGATCACGACCCGCTGCCGGGGCGGCAGCCCGGCCAGCGCCTCCCCGATGAGGCCGCGGGCCTCCGAGGCCAGCACCGCGCCCTCCGGCGTGGGGCCGTGCTCCTTCTGGGCCGGCCCGGCCGGCGGCTCGAACGCGCTCCACGGCAGCGTGCGGCTCTCCCGCAGGCCGCGCTTCTTGGCGGTGTTGACCAGGATGCGGTAGACCCACGTCTTGACCGAGGAGCGCCCCTCGAACCCGTCGATGGCGCCGATGACCGCCAGCCACGTGTCCTGCACGACCTCCTCGGCCGAGTCGTCGGTGGACACGTAGGACCTGGCCGCCCGCAACATCCCCCGTGACCAGGTGTCGAGGAGCGCGGCGAACATCGACTCGTCCCCGGCGCGCAACGCCGCCACGACGACGTCGTCCGGGGGCAGCCCACCGCCCGCGAAAGGCCCCACGATCGTTTCCTCCCGGTCGAGCGTCGGGGACATCATGACATCGGGCCGCGCGTCGTCCACGCCCGGCCGGCCGCCGGGCACGTGCGGGACTCACGCTCCAGGCTAGCCCTCGCCCCCTCGTACCTGAAGATCGCACACCGGTCCGCGCCCGCACGTCGTACGGCGGCACCGACAGGGAACCTTCCCCGGCGGAGGCCGTCCAGCCGCGCGGGACCGGGATCGCCGCAGGTCAGTCGCGGTCGTGGTGGCAGACGGCCTCCAGCATGACGCCGTGCGGGTCGAGCCAGAACGCGGCGTGGTAGGGCGGCGGGTACTCCGGGAACTCCTTGGGCTCGTGCAGCACCTCCGAGCCGAGCTCCACGGCCCGGGCGTGCGCCTCCGCCACCGCTGACCGGCTGGGCACCATGAACGCCAGATGTTGCAGCCCGGTGCGGTGCCGCGAGTAGCCGCCGGGCTCCTGCGAGCGGTAGAGGAACAGGTACGTGCCCGGCTTGTCGTCCGCCGGCATGTAGCCGATCTCCTCCTCGCTGTCGAAGAACTCCTTGTAGCCGAGGAGGGGCAGGAGGGCGTCGTAGTATTCCTTGGCCGCCCGCATGTCGGGGACGTTGATGCCGATATGACCGATCATGCACGGAGTATCGCGGCCCCCGGCCCGCGGCGGCAACGTGTCGGACCACGCTGTTACGGTCGCGGGCATGGGAAGAAGAGTGCCTCCGTCCGGTGGCGAGAAGGAGAGCCTGCACGCCAGCCTCGACCGGCACCGCGACGTCGTCGTGTGGAAGCTCCAGGGCCTCGGCGAGGAGCAGGTCAGGCGGCCAATGACGCCGTCCGGCACGTCGCTGCTCGGCATCGTCAAACACCTGGCCGCCGTCGAGTACGGCTGGTTCTGCTCGACGTTCGGCCGCGAGGCCGAGCCGCTGTGGTTCGCCCCCGAGGACGACTTCGAGATCGGCGAGCGGGAGACCGCCGAGCAGATCGCCGCCTTCTACGGCCGGGCCCGCGCGGCCGCCGACAAGGCGATCTCCGACCTCCCCCTCGACACGCCCGGCACCTCGTGGGCGGGCGAGCGGGTGACGCTGCGCTGGGTGCTCATCCACATGATCGAGGACACCGTGCGGCACGCGGGCCACATGGACATCCTGCGGGAGCTGATCGACGGCGCCACCGGCGACCATCCCCGCTGACCGTCACGTGGCCGGCGCCCTCGTCACAGGGCGGCGGGCAGCACCGGCCGGCCGCGCACGCCGGGGTCGGCCGCGAACAGGGCCCCGGCCTCCGGCTGCTCCCGGGGGTCGACCCCGAGCCGCGACGTGGTGACGAACAGCCGGTCGAGGCTCGGGCCGCCGAACGTGACCGCGGTGACCTTGCCGACCGGCAGCCCGACGACGGCGTCGAGCCGCCCGTCGGGGGTGTACCGGTGCACGGCGTGCCCCTGCCAGAGCGCCACCCACACGCCGCCCTCGGCGTCGACCGTGAGCCCGTCGGGCGCGCCCTGGGCGGGATCGATCGTCACGAACGGCCGGCGCCCGCTGAGCCCGCCCGCCGGGTCGTGGTCGAGGACGTCCACCCGGCCGGTGGCGGTGTCGGCGTAGTAGGCCAGGCTCTCGTCAGGGCTGAAGTCGAGGCCGTTGGAGACGGTCACGCCGGTCAGCACCGGGCTGAGCGCGCCGTCCGGCCCGGCCACGTAGAGGGAGCCGCGTCCGGGGGTCTCGTCGTAGGGCATGCTGCCGATGTAGAAGCGGCCCTGGGGGTCGCAGCCGCCGTCGTTCATCCGCACGCCGGGGTCGCTCCACGCCTGGCCGAGCGAGCGCAGCGGCGCGTCGAGGTTGTCGGAGTCGGCCAGCAGCAGCTCGCGTTCGCCGGCGACCACGTAGCCGCCGGACACGCGGGGGCGCAGGGCCGCGGCGACCTCGCCCACGTGCCGCCGCCGCACGCCGCCGGATTCGTCGAGGGCGAGCACGTCGCCGGCGAGCATGTCCACCCACCGCAGCCCGCCCCAGCGGCCGGACCACACGGGCCCCTCGCCGTGCTCGGCCACCGGATCGGTGACGGGGTACGCCTTGATGCTCATACCGGCCTCCTCGCCCCGATCCTAACGGCGTACGCGATCACCGTTTGTCGCCGGCGGGCACGGGGGCCAGCGGCTCGGGCGCGGCGCGATGCCGTACGGGCTGGAGCTGCGCCACGACGAGGGCGGCGAGCACGACGACCGCGCCGATCACCTGCGCGAGCGTGAGCCGCTGGCCGAGCACCAGCCAGCCGAGCGCGGTGGCGACGACGGGGCTGAGCAGGCCGAGGAAGGTGACCTTGGTGGCCGACAGCTCGCGGATGCCCCGGAACCACAGGGTGTAGGCCAGGGCCGAGCCGATGATCGCGAGGTAGGCGTACCCGGCGAGGTTCTCGCCGGTCAGGTGCGCGGGCGGCGGCCCCTCGACGAGGAGCGTGACCGGGGCGAGCAGCAGGCCGCCGGCCGTGAGCTGCCAGCCTGTGGTGGCCAGCAACGGCGCGGGCGACTTCCAGCGCTTGCTGAGCACGACCCCCACCGCCATCACCACCGCGCCGCCCAGCGCGGCGGCCACGCCCAGCAGGTCGAGCCGGGCGTCGGCGCGCAGCACCAGCAGGCTCACCCCGGCCACGCCCGCCGCCGCGGCGAGCGCGACGCGCCAGGTCACCCGCTCCCCCAGCAGTCCCGCCGACAACAACGCGACCAGCAGCGGCTGGATGGCGCCGACGGTCGCGGCCACCCCGCCGGGCAGCCGGTACGCGCCCACGAACAACAAGGCGAAGAACAATCCGATGTTGAGCGCCCCGAGCACCAGGGCGCGCCACCACCAGTTCCCCTCGGGCAGCCGGCGGGTGATCGCGATCAGGATCAGCCCGGCCGGCAGGGCCCGGATCAACGCGGCCAGCAAGGGGCGGCCGGGCGGCAGCAGTTCTGTCGTGATCAGATAGGTGGTCCCCCAGATGGCGGGCGTGAGGGCGGTCAGCAGAACGGTTCCCGTTCGATTACTTAGCACTAAGACAAATTAACCCAACTCCGGACGTTCCAGCCAGGTGATTTTCCTCACCGCTAAGACACTTGTAGGCTGCGGACGTGGCTGACCAGGTTGACTCCATCCTCAGGCAGTGGCACGCGCAACGCCCTGACCTGGACGTCTCCCCCATGGCGGTGATCGGACGGCTGTCGCGGCTGTCCCGGCTGATCGACGCCGAGCTGAGCCGCACGTTCGCCGGGCACGGTCTCGACCGGGCCTCGTTCGACGTGCTGGCCACGCTGCGGCGCTGCGACCCGCCCCACCGCCTGACCCCCGCCGCCCTGATGCGCGCCTCCATGGTCACCTCCGGGGCCGTCACCCAGCGGCTCGACCGGCTGGAGTCGCGCGGGCTGGTGCGGCGTACGCCCAGCGACTCCGACGGGCGCGGCGTGCACGTGACGCTCACCGCCGAAGGGCTCGCGCTGGTCGACCGCGCGCTGCCCGACCACCTGGCGACCGAGCAGCGGCTGCTGGCGGCGCTCACCGGACGGCGGCGCGAACAACTGGCCACCACCCTGCGCGACCTGCTCGAATCCCTCGGCGACAGCACCCCCTGACACGGGCCGCGCGGTGGCCCGCCGGCGCCTGATCGATGTGACGGACGCCGTCGCTTCCGATCATGGCACTTCTGCGACTGAATCTTGCCGGTCACCGGGAATGCGTTTCCGGTGTGGCGTCGATGAGCGATTCGGGGCAAGTGTAAACATCGTACCGGTCTAAATGCCCTGCTCGCCGCGCGGAAAGGCCGCATTCCGGTCTACGGGTTCGGGTGGCGACTTTGGGCTACATTCCGAAAGGAACGGTACATGTTCTCACCCGATAGGCGAACAAAAGCCGTCATCAACCCCTTCCGATCGACAGCACGTCGTCTTGGGCGCACCACGACGCGAGCGGCCGCGCGGGGTTCGCTCTCGACGGCCCTCGTCCTCGCCCTGGTCCCTCCGGCGGCACACGCGGACGACGGCGGGCCCTGCGACGAGCACACCTTCTTCAAAATCCACTCCCTCTCGCCGAGAAACTTCTTCATCCCCCGCACCCGCTACATTGACGGCCCCGGCGGGACCATCACGGTGACGGTGACCCGGGAATACGAAGTGAGGGCGTTCCGGGAGACGGAGAACGAGCGGCAAACCTCGATCACGACCGGAGATCTAGTAAGCAATCTACGCAAGATGGGCCTGCCGCACCTCGAAGAGCGGCATATGGTTTTCGCTGGCCATGAATACAGCCGGACCATCAGCAAAGGGATGTACGGCAATATGTGGTACCGCGTTTTCGGCTACCGCATCGGCTGGTCGGCCTGGTCGATGCTCGGCAACTGCCGGAACGTCGAGGTCGGCTCGGGGATAGCCAACGTGCCCGCCAGGGTGGAGGGCTGGCGGTACTGGGAGTCCAAGCACCCCACCTTCAAGGGCCGCATCCTGTCCCTCGACGGCGCCGATCCCGCCGAGGGCGGCGGAGAGGTGAAGAGGCCGGACTGGAACGGGCCGTCGACTGAGCCCCTGACGAGACCGTCGTTGCCGCGCAAGGTTCCGACGGACGTACAGACCAGGCCACGCAGACGCTGACCCACCGCCCCCGGCCCGGCCACCGGCCCGCCGAGCCCGCCGGGACCGGCGAGAGCACGGAAAGGTCCGGCAAGTAGGGCGCGGTGGTCGTCATGGCCGGTCCCGGTCCCGGTGGCGGGTGGCCAGGGCGTACGCCAGGGCGACGGCCGCCAGCGCCGCGCCGGTCCCGTACGTGAGGGCCGCGCCCGACGGCAGCGTGAGCCCGCCGAGCAGCGTGCCCGCGCCGATCCCCGCGTAGATCGCCGAGGAGTTGAGCGAGACCACCAGCGGCGCCTCCCGGGGCGCGGCGGCGATGAGCCGGTGCTGCTGCGGCGGCGTCTGGCACCAGCTGCTCGCGCCCCATGCCAGGACCAGCACCCCGACCAGCACGCCTGACGGCATGCCGGACAGCGCGCCGGACGGTGCCGCCGCGCCGGGCGCCGCCATCCAGCCGAGCAGCCCCAGGCTGACGGCCATGACCAGGTACGCGGCCGGGAGCACCCGGTGCGCGCCCCACCGGTCGGTGGCGTACCCGGCGGCCAGGTTGCCGAGGACGGCGCCGAGCCCGTACAGGAAGAGCAGGCCCGCCGTCCCCCCCACGCCCACGGCGCGCAGAGCGGGCGCGCTGTAGGCGTAGACCGTGTAGCTGGCCGCCATCCCGAGCACGGTGAGCGGCAGGATGGCCGTCACCGCCGGGCGCCTCAGCACGTCCAGCCTGGCACGCAGCGGCACCGGCGGCGCGCCCGGCAGCACCGGCATGACGGCGCGCACCCCGGCGGCGACCGCCAGGCAGGCCACGGCCACCGCGCCGAGCGCGTACCGCCATCCGAGCCGTTCGCCGGCCAGGTCGCCGAGCGGCACGCCGAGCGCCGTCGCGACCGTCAGCCCGCCCACCACCACGGCCAGCGCCCGCGCCCGCAGCTCGGGCCGCACCAGAGCGGCCGCCACCGCGCCCGCGCCCGGCGTGTACGCCGCCGCCCCCGCCGCGGCCAGCACCCGGGTGACCACCAGCACGGGGAACGACGGCGCCAGCGCCGACCCCAGGTTGGCCAGCCCGAGCACGACCAGCGCCGCGACCAGCAGGACCCGCCGCGGGACCCGCGCGGCGACGGTGGCCAGGACGGGCGACAGCACCGCGTACGCCGCGGCGAACACCGTCACCGACTGCCCGGCCGCCCCCTCGGTGACGCCCAGCGACGCGGCCAGGTCCGGCAGGAATCCGGCGACCACGAACGCGTCCGTGCCCACCGCGAACGTCCCGAGCGCCAGCACGAGCGTCGGGGCGAGCCCCCGGGACTCCGTCTCATTCGGGACATTCAACATCCCGATTCTCCTTAAACGTGTGCGCCCTGTGGGCGGGGTCGGATTCAGCCGCGAAGGCGTTCGTAGTGGCGGCGCGCGCGGTCAGGGGCGTTCGCCGGAGCCGCGGCCATGAGGTCGGCGACGGTCTGGGCGGCCAGCTCGCGCCGCCAGGCGAGCTCGGCCCGGCGCATGGCCGCCGCGACCCCGCAGGGGTGGGCGAACTCGCGGGCGGGCGCCTCGGCCCCCGCGCCGCGCTGCCGGATCTCGGTGCACCTGAACGCCTCGTCCGGGCCCTCGACCGCGGCCACGACGTCCATGAGCGTGATCCGGCCGGGCGGCCTGGCCAGCCTGAACCCGCCCTGCGCGCCCGGCACCGAGGCCAGGACGCCCGCGCGTACCAGCGCCTGGAGCCGCTTCTTGAGGTACACGGGCGGCAGCTCGAACAGCGCCGCCAGCCGCCCGGTGGGCAGCGGGGCCTCGTCCTCCAGCCACGCCAGCACCAGGCAGCAGTGGAGCCCCCATTCGACGCCTTCACCCATGCGCATGAAAGGGGATACTACATGTCCCTTTCGGGTCAGCCGCGGCGGCCCTGCCGTCCACGGGAGCCGGCCCTGTCGCGGCGGCCGCGGGGCGCCGGCTCGCCGGCGGTGGCCGTCCAGTGGTCGGGGCGGGCCAGGGAGGCGGGCAGTTTCGTGGCGGGGGTGCCCTTGGCCGCGTTGACCTGGGCCTGGGTGAGGAAGACGCAGCCGGTGAGGTCGGCCCCGGACAGGTCGGCGCCGCGCAGGTCGGCGCCGATCAGGTCGGCCAGGCGCAGGTCGGCCCCGCGCAGGTTCGCGCCGATGAGGTAGGCGCCGCGCAGGTTGGCCGCGCGCAGGTCGGCGCCCTTGAGGTTGGCGCCGATCAGGTCGGCCCCGCGGTGCTCCCTGCCCCGCCGACCGGCCCTGACCAGCTCGCTCGTCCGCAGCAGCAGCGTGTTGACCTCACCCCGGTGGGCGGCCACGTCGAGCCGCTCCAGGACGCCGGGGCTCTCGCGGGTCAGGCGCTCGGTCGCCTCGTACGCCGCCCGCAGCTCGGGGGCGATCTCCGCGGCGGCGTCGAGGGTCAGCGCCTCGGCGAGGTACCACAGCAGCTCGTGGAGCTGCCGCATGACCGGGAACACGGCGAACATCTGCCCGGACGTCTCGGGCGCGGCACGCCAGTCGCGGCCCTCGAAGGTGACCTGGGAGACCTTCTGCCCGGCGCCGAAGCAGTCGAAGACGGTGCAGCCGGGGAAGCCGCGCTGCCGGAGCTGGGCGTGGATGCCGCAGCGGAAGTCGTCGCGCAGGTTGACGCAGGGACGGCCGGCGTCCTTGGCGACGGCGAAGTCGGCCGAGGCGGCGAACGGCAGGGCGACGCAGCACAGGGCGAAACAGCTCTCGCAGTCGGCCAGCAGGCCGAGCTCGCGCGGATTCCTCTCGGGCAACGCTCTCCTTGTCACGACGGGGTGTGCCCAGGGTACCGGCGAGGTCAGGGCCGCACGTACGGCGTGGTCGTGGTCAGCGGGACGAACCCGAGCCCGAGCAGGATCGGCCGGCTCTGGTCGGAGGCGTCCGCGCTCACCGGCCGCCCGTCCGCCACCGCCAGGACGGGGACGACGGTGTCGTCGGACAGCCGTGCCAGCAGGTGGTCGCGGAGTCGGCCGCTGTCGGTGCCGAAGGCCAGCTCGTGCACCTCGGCCAGCGACTCCACGCCCGCCGCGTCGGTGACCGGCACCAGGCGCACGCCGTCGGGCGGCTCGACCGTGGTGTCGAGGTCGGCGATCCGGGCCACCATCACGGTCTCGGCGGGCTCGGCGGCGAACCCGGCGGCCAGGAGCCGGTCGGCCAGGTCGGCGGGCCGGTCGTGGGCGTACAGCTTCCACTCGAACCCCAGGCCGAGGTCGCCGAAGAAGCGCACCTGGCGGGCGACGGCCGCGTCGGCGCTCTCCTCGTCGAGGCCGGACCACAGGACGCCGTTCCACGCGTGCGGCGGCCCGACCTGGCGGACCACGTCGCCGTCGCGCTCGACCCTGGCGCCCGGCCCGTCGGGGCGCGCCTCCCGCCGCGACTGCCGGTCGAACAGCGCCAAAACCTCGTCATGGTCCATTTCGCCGACCCTACCGCCGGGCGGCGGTCAGTCGGCGGCCGGCCAGTCGTCGCCCCAGTCGACGTCGCGGGCCAGCCGGTACAGCTCGCCCTGCCGCTTGGAGACGACCACGTCCCGGACCTCGTCGCCGGTGCACAGGCGCAGCGACACCATGCCCTTGCGCTTCTGCGGGTGGCGCAGGACGCGGGCCGCCGCTCGCGGCCACTCCCCCCGTACGGCGGCCACGTAGGAGAACTTCTCGTCCTCGAAGCCGAGCGTGCCCGACTTGACGCGGCGGTGGAGAGAGGTGCGCGGCAGACGTACGGAGAAGTGGCACCAGTCGCCGCCCTGCCGGATCGGGCAGGGGCCGTCGTGCGGGCAGGGGGCGACGATGGTCAGGCCGCACCCTGTCAGCGTCTCCCGGGCGGTGGCGATGTTGGCGTAGCCGGCGGGGGTGCCGGGCTCGATGACGATCACCATCGTCGCGTCCCCGGCCAGCCAGCGCACGACGTCGGCGTGCCGCTGCGGGGGCAGCTCGTTCAGGGCGTAGGACATGGTGACCAGGTCGGCCGGGGGCCGGTCGAGCCCCGGGTCGATCGAGGCGCGCCGCCAGGTGACGTCGCGCACGGGCGCGGTCCTGGCCAGCCGCCGGCCGAGTTCGATGATCTGGGGGTCGTGCTCGATGACGGTGACGCGCTCCAGCGAGGGCCAGACCGGCCCGGCCGCCCAGACCGCCGCGCCGGTGCCGCCGCCCACGTCGAGCTGCGTCCGCGGCGCGAAACCCGGGGTCATCGCGGCGGCCCGGCGCATGGCGGTGCCCGCGGCGGCGTACGTGGCGGGCATCCGGTAGGCGGCGTAGGCCGCGATGTCGGCCGGGGTGCGCAGGTGCGGCGCGGCGGCGGACGGGCCGGTGCGGTAGCGCTCGGTGAGCTGTTCCGTTGCGCGGGACAGGTCGTGCGGCGCGTAGCGGGCCAGGGCCGACTCCAGAGCGGTCCTGAGCTCGTCGGGGAGCATGGTCATCGTGTCGTCCTGGCGGTCTGGGCGGTGTCGGGGAAGGGGCGGTGTCGACCTCGGCGAGGGGCCGGTGAACTGCCGTCCGTCCAGCGATGTCGCGACGCAGCGTATCAAGGGGGCGGCGGAGCTCAGCCGGGAACCGGGGGCCGGAACAGCCGCCAGAACGACTGGGCCGCGCCGGCGTCCAGGCAGCCGCCGCACACCCAGTGCGTGATCACGCCGATGAGCGCCCCGGCCAGGAAGGCGGCGTGCACGTCGGCGGGCACGTCCTCGAACCCCGCCGGACGGTTGCCCACGGCGAACCGCCCGGTCAGCTCCTCGGTGAGCCGCTCGCGCATCCGGGCGGCGAAGCGGGCGCTGCCCTGGCCGCCGAGCATGCGCTCGTACAGGGTGGCGTTGGCGGCCACGTGGTCGAACAGCTCCGCCAGCGGGGCCGGCGGCCGGTCGCGGGGGGCGTCGAGCGGGCACAGGGCGGCCGCCCGCGCCACGGCGGTGACGGCGTCCTCCATGGCGTCGGTGACCAGCGCGTCGACGTCCGGATAGTGGAGGTAGACCGTGGCGCGGTTGACCTCGGCGTGCTGGGCGAGCGCGGACATGGTGATGCTGCCCAGCTCCTGCCGGGCGGCCAGCTCCAGCACGGCGGCCTTGAGACGGGCACGCGTACGCCGCGCGCGCGGATCATCCGGGTTCACGCCGCCACTATACGACACGTGTTGACTAATCGACAGTTGTCGCATAGATTGCCTGCCATGCGAATCGAAGTCTGGGCGGACATGGTCTGCGGATGGGCCCACATCGGGAAGCGGCGGCTGGAGAAGGCCCTCGCGTCCTGGGAGGGCGAGCCGGTCGAGGTGGTCTGGCGGCCGTACCAGATCGATCCGTCGGCCCCCGCGAAGGCCGAGCCGCTGGCGGAGGCGCTGCGCGACCCGATGGCCGACGAGGCGCTGCGGGCCTGCTCGCCCGGCCTGTCCCCGGCCGGCAACCGGGTGCGGGTGGCGGGCATCGCCGCCGACGAGGGGCTCGGGGAGCAGTGGGGGGCGGCCTGGCGGCCCAACACGCTGGAGGCCCACCGGCTGATCGCCGTGGCGTACGAGACGGGTGGCGCGGCCCTGCAGTCGGCCGTGGTCGAGCGGGTGTTGTCGGCCCACTTCGTCGAGACCCGCGACATCGGCGACCCGGCCGTGCTGTCGGCGATCGCCGCCGAGTCCGGAGTGCCGTGGGACGGGCGGGGCTCCGCTCTGGTGCGCGAGCTGCTGCTCACGGGCAAGGCCAAGGGCGTGCGCACGTCGCCGACCATCGTGGCGGGCGACCGCGCCCTGGCCGGGGCCCAGCCGCCGGACGTGATCAGGGAGTTCCTGGCCGACGCCGCCGGCCACCCGGTCAGGCGGCTGCCCGCCGAGGTGGAGCGCCTGCGCCTCGCCGAGTCGCTGCTCGACCAGCGCGACCCGCTCGGCGCGCTCACGCTGCTGCGCCCGCTGCTCGACGAGCACGGGACGGATCGCGGGGTGCGGCTGCTGGCCGCCAGGTCGTACTTCGCCTCGGCCCAGCTCGGCCGGGCACGTACGGCCCTGGAGAGCCTGGTCGCCGAGGCGCCCGACGACTCCTACGCCCGTCACCTCCTCGGCCGCACCCTCCACCGCCAGGGCCACCCGGAGCAGGCGGCCCCGCACCTGACCCTGGCCGCCGCCATGACCCCCGACTACGCCTGACGCCGAGCCACGGCGGCCGGCCGGCCGGTCAGCGGCCGGGCTCGGGGGCGGCCCAGGCGCGGCCCGTACGGGCGGTGTCCTCGGTCAGGATCGTCCCGATGGTCCCGGCCAGCAGGTCGCGGTGCGGCGCGGGCAGACCGGCGGCCAGCGTCTCCAGGCGGGCCGTCACCCCGTCGTGGGCACGCACCGCGATCTCCGCGCCCGCGCAGGTCAGCTCGATCAGGCAGGCGCGGCGGTCGCGCGCGTCGCGCACCCGGGCCACCAGCCCGCGTTTCTCGGCGCGGTCGACCAGCCCGGTCAGGCTCGACTTCTCCAGGTGCAGCGCCCGGGTCAGCCCGGTCATCCCGATGGGCCCGTCGACCAGCAGGCACAGGAGCTGGGCCTGCTGCGGGGTCAGGTCGTGTTCCCTGCTGACCTCGCCGTAGACCTGATGGACCAGGTGCGCCAGGCGGACGAGCGCCTCGGTGAGGCTCAGGCCGGGCGCTTCGGTGGCGACCATGCGACCAGTGTAATTGACAGTAGTTGGCGGAACGAACTAAATTTACTTCGCGACACAAACAGTTCGTACAACCAACTAATGGGTGAGCCCCTCATGCCCGACTACGGACACGACCTGATGTTCAGCGCCAACCTCGTCCCGGCCGCCGGGCAGGCGGACGAGGTCGTGGCCCTCGCCCAGCTCGCCGAGCGCGCCGGGCTGGACCTGGTGACCTTCCAGGACCACCCCTACCAGCCCACACTCCTCGACACCTGGACGCTGCTCGCCTTCGTCGCCGCGCGCACCGAGCACATCCGGCTGGCCGGCAACGTGCACCCGCTGCCGCTGCGCCCGCCGGCCGTGCTCGCCCAGGCCGCGGCCAGCCTCGACCTGCTCAGCCACGGCCGGTTCGAGCTGGCGCTCGGCGCGGGCGGCTACTGGGACGCCATCGAGGCCATGGGCGGCCCCCGGCACACACCGGCCCAGGCCGTGGACGCACTGGAGGAGGGAATCGGGATCATCCGCGCGAGCTGGGACACCGGCACGCGCGGCGGCATCCACCACCGCGGCGAGCACTACCGGGTGGACGGGCTCAAGCGCGGCCCGCGACCGGCCCACGACATCGGGATCTGGATCGGGGCGTACAAGCCACGCATGCTCCGGCTCACCGGGCGGCTGGCCGACGGCTGGCTGCCCTCGCTCCCCCGCCTCACGGACGCCGCCGCCCTGGCCGAGGGGAACGCCGTCATCGACGAGGCCGCCACCGAGGCCGGACGGTCGCCGTCCGACGTGCGGCGGCTGCTCAACCTGGCCGAGCCGCTGCCCGCCGAGCAGCTCGCCGAGCTCGCGCTCGTCCACGGGGTGAGCGGCTTCATCCTCATGTCCGGCGATCCGCGGCAGTTCGAGCGGTTCGCCGCCGAGACCGCCCCGGCCGTACGCGAGCTGGTCGCCGCCGGGCGCGGACGGTCCCCGGAGCCGGAACGCCGCCCCGAGACCCGCCCCGAGACCCGCGTCTGGGACGAGGCCACCCGCCCCACCGCGCCCGACCCCGCCCCGGGCCGCCGCTACACCCCGCAGGAGCAGGCCGCCGGGCAGCACCTCGTGGACGTGCACGACCACCTGCGGGCCGAGCTGGCCCAGCTCCGCGACCTCGTCGAGCAGGTGGCCGCGGGGACGATCGACGCGGGCGCCGCCCGTTCGCACATCGCGACCATGACGATGCGGCAGAACAACTGGACGCTGGGGGCGTACTGCGAGTCGTACTGCCGGCTCGTCACCATGCACCACACCGGCGAGGACAGCATGGTCTTCCCGAAGCTGCGCCGGGCCGAGCCGGGGCTCGCGCCCGTGCTGGACCGCCTCCAGGAGGAGCACGAGGCGATCCACAAGATCATCGAACGGGTGGACCGCACGCTGGTCGCCTTCGTCGGCGAGCCCGGCGGCCTGGACGACCTGCGTACCGCCGTCGACCTGCTCAGCGACGCGCTGCTGTCCCACCTGTCGTACGAGGAGCGGGAGCTGGTGCCGCCGCTGTCGAGGCACGGTTTCTGACCGCGGGGCCGCCGGGCGCCGGGAAGGCGTACCGGCGGGCGGCGGCCACGATGGCCAGGGCGGCGACGGCGGCCGGGAGCGCGGTCCACGGCAGCGCGCCCGCCCCCGCGCCCTCCAGCACCAGCCCTCCGGTGAGCGATCCGGCCGCGATGCCCGCGTTGTAGACGGTGGTCTGCATGGACGTGGCCACGTCGGCGTGGTCCGGCCCCGAGGCGGTGACCAGCGCGGTCTGCAACAAGGTCGGCGCGCCCCCGAACGCCATGCCCCACAACGCGACCGCGCCCAGCAGCACCGCGGCGGACCCGGCGTACAGGCCGAGGGCCGACATGGACGCGGCCACCGCCGCCAGCACCGCGAGCAGGGTCGCCCGCGGACGCCGGTCGATCACCGCGCCGACCACCCAGATCCCCGCCACCGTGGCCACGCCGAACACCAGCAGCACGGCCCCCGGCCGGCCGAACCCCGCCCGCTCGGCGAACAGCGCCAGGTACGTGTACATCGCCTGGTGCCCCAGCAGCACCAGGACCGTCACCGCCAGCACGGTCCTGACGCCGGGGATGACCGCGACCCGCCGCAGCGGCACCCGCCGCGCCGCCGGCTCGCCGGGGAAGGGCGGCACCTTCCACATGACCCAGCCCACCAGGACCACCGCCACCGCCGACAGCGACCCGAACGCCGCCCGCCATCCGACGGCCGCCGCGAGCTGCGTCCCCGCCGGGATGCCCGCGCACAGCGCCACGGTGATCCCGGCCGAGACGATCGCGATGGCCCTCCCGCGGCGCTCGGCGGGGACCATGCGGGCGGCGTACCCGACGAGCATGGCCCACAGGATGCCGCCCATCGCCCCCGCGCCGACCCGCGCCCCGAACGTCACCGCGTACGACGACGACACCGCCGTGACGGCGTTGAGCAGCGCGAACCCGCTCAGCGCGGCCACCAGCACCTGCCGCCTGGGCAGCCCGCGCAGCAGCGCGGTCAGCGGGATCGCGGCCAGGAAGGAGGCGACCGCGTAGGCGGTCACGAGGAAGCCGGCCGTTCCCTCCGGCACGCCGAGGGCGCCGGAGAGCTGCGGCAGCAGGCCCGCCGGGAGGAGTTCGGTCATCACGGCCGTGAACGCCGCCGTGAACAGCGCGAGCAGGCCCGCCCACGGGAGTTTCGCAGGAGACATGCCGCCTATGCTGAAACCTTCACATCAGTGTGAAGGCAAATCACCCGAGGGAAGCATGAAGATCGGACAGTTGTCCCAGCGTACGGGCGTGCCGACGCGCATGCTCCGCTACTACGAGGAGCAGGACCTCCTGCACCCCGACCGCGCCGACAACGGCTACCGGGACTACCCCGAGTCGGCGGTCTACCGGGTCCAGCAGATCCGCGGTCTGCTCGACTCCGGCCTCACCACGGAGATCATCCGCCGCATCCTGCCGTTCCTGACCAGGCCGGACGAGATCCACCTGCATCCGGCGTGCCTGACGTCCGAGCTGGCCGAGCTGCTGCAGGCCGAGGCTGGCCGCATCCAGCAGCGCATCGAGTGCCTGTCCCGCAACCGGGACGCCATCCACGCCTACCTGGCCGCCGTGCGGTCCGCCGCGGGCGAGGGCGCGGCCTCCGCCTGATCGTTCTGCTGGAATGAGGGGCATGGAGACCTTGGCCGACCTTCTCTCGGACGCGGCGTCGGGCCACCCGCCCGCCCCCGACGGCACCGTGACCGTCCTGCCCCAGCCGTCGGAGCGCGACGCGGGGATCATCGCCTTCACCGCCCACACGGTCGTCTTCGCCGACGTCGAACCGGCGCGGGTGCACGCCCTGCTGCCCGCCGGCGACCTGTCGGCCCCGCTCATGCCCGCGTTCCTGACGGCGATGGAGGCCGCGACCGGCCGGCGGACCGGCAACCTCGACCTGCTCGCGCTGGCCACCCCGCTCCCCGGGCCGCCTCCGCTCCCGCTGGAGGAGCTCGCCGCCGCCGACCATCCGCGGGTCGTCCGGGCCCGCCGCCACCGCGACGCCGTGCGGGTGTGGGTCACCGGCGACGGCGGCGGCCTGGTCACGCTGGGACGCGGCGTGGCCGGACGCTGGGAGGCGGCCGTCGAGGTGGAGCCGGAGCACCGCGGGCGGGGGCTCGGCAGGGCGCTGGCCACGGCGGCCAGGCACCTGACGCCCGGCCCGCTGTGGGCGCAGATCGCGCCGGGCAACGCCGCGAGCGTACGGGCCTTCCTCGCGGCGGGTTACCTCCCGATGGGCGCCGAGGTGCTGCTTCTTCCGGAAGACGGCTGAACGAAGGTGTCTGTCCCGGCGGGTCCCGTTCGTCGGGAGGGCATCGGAACACAACGGAAAGGGACAACGATGAACACGGTCATCTCCGGTGACGGCACCCGCATCGCCTACGACCAGGCAGGCGAGGGGCCCGCCGTCGTCCTGGTGGACGGAGCGATGTGCTTCCGCGGCTCGGGGCCGGGCGGGCCGCTGGCGGCCGAACTGGCCCGCGGCTTCACCGTCCTCACCTACGACCGGCGCGGGCGCGGCGACAGCGGCGACGGCACCGAAAGCGCCGACTTCTCCGTGGCGCGCGAGGTGGACGACCTGGCCGCCGTGATCGGGCGGGCCGGTGGCGACGTACGCGTCTTCGGCCACTCCTCCGGCGCGGTGCTGGCGCTGGAGGCGGCCGCGGCCGGGGTGCCGATCGCCAGGCTGGCGCTGTTCGAGCCGCCGCCGCTCGGCGACGACGCCGGGCTGGGCGACGAGCTGGACAGGCTGGTCAAGGAGGGGCGGCGCGGCGCGGCGGTCGAGGCGTTCCAGCTCTCGGTCGGCATCCCGCCCGAGATGGTGGCGGCCATGGCGGGGTCGCCGTCCCGTCCGGTGCTGGAGGGCATCGCGCCCACGCTCGTCCACGACCTCCGGCTGACCGGCACGGCCACGCTGTCCCGGTACGCCGGCCTCGCCGTGCCCACGCTCCTCATCGACAGCGCGGCCAGCCCGGAGAGGCTGCACGCGTCCACGGCGGCGGTCGCCGAGGCCGTGCCGGGGGCGCGGCACCGCCGTCTGCCGGGCGGGTTCCACGACGTCGAGCCGGGCGTGCTCGGGCCGGCGCTGGCCGAGTTCTTCGCCTGAGGACGGCGGTCCGGCGGCCCGCGTTCCCTTGCCAGGCCGGGGCCGCCGGCGTCCTGGAGTTTGCTGGTCGGGGGCCCGCTGTTGGGGGAAACCGGGTGTGGCGCTGCGGAAGCCGTCCAAGATCGCTACGTATAGTGATGGCCGATGTCACTTCGTGATTACAGGGGGAGCTCATGAGAGGTAACCTCATCGCCGCCGGCGGTGCGCTGCTCGTCGCGGCCACGGTGTTCAGCATGGCCGGCGTGGCCGCCGCGGACACCTGGAACGACGAGAGGCACTGGTACCCGGACAACTGCAGCCTCGGAACGAACGACGACTCCACGTACCACCACGTCACGAAGGAGGGCAGGTTCGCCGGCACCCGTGACGCCGACGCCTGCAAGGGCGGCGAGCACGGCTTCGACGGCGACGACGAGGGCTGGGGCTGGAAGCACAAGGACCACGACCGCCACAACTGGCCGGGCAGCGGCAACGGCAACTGGATCGGTCACGGCTACGGCCCGGGCGCGGGCGTCGGCGTCTAGGACCGGCCCCCTCACACACCTCGATCCCGGCGCCCCGCGAGGGTGCCGGGATCGGCGCGTCCCCGCGGCGGCTTCCGGGCAGGCCCCCGGCCGCTGATATCTTCTGCCGTAAAGAGATCCACGGCAGAGGAGAGTCGGTACTGTGGTCGTCTTCGCCGGGCAGGGGGACGCGCGCCGTTCGATGGCGTTGCTGTGGCGGACCGAGGAGCCGGGCGAGTCGCGTCCCGGCCCCAAACCGGGCCTGAGCGTGGACGTGATCGTCGACGCCGCCATCGCCGTCGCCGACGCCGAGGGCATGGCCGCGCTGTCCATGCGCAAGGTCGGCGAACGGCTGGGCCGCACCGGCATGGCCCTCTACACCTACGTCCCCAGCAAGGGCGAGCTGGTGGACCTCATGTACGACAAGGCGCTGGGCGAGCTGCCCACCGCCTACGACCTGGCCGGCGGCTGGCGGGCGGCGGTCACCGCGTGGGCCGAGCACCTGTGGCGGTTCTACCAGCGCCACCCGTGGCTGCTCCAGGTGTCGCAGGCCCGGCCGGTGCTCGGCCCCAACGAGTTCGCGCTGCTGGAGAGCCTGGTCGCGATCCTGCGCGAGACCGGCCTGCGCCCGCCCCGGCTGCGCGGCGTGGTGTCGCTGCTGTTCGACTTCGTCCGCGGCGCGGCCAGGACGGTCGCCGAGTCCCGGCAGGCCCCCTCGGCCACCGGCGTGTCGGACGAGGAGTGGTGGCTCACCCGGTCGCGCCTGCTGGAGGAGGTCGCGCCGGGGTTCGCGGCCCGCTTCCCCATGGTGGCCTGGGTGGAGAGCGAGGGCGGCGTCCCCGGCGAGGGCGAGCCGTACGTGGAGCACAAGGTGAACGAGGCGTTCACGGTCGGGCTCACCGTGCTGCTCGACGGCGTGG
Organism: Nonomuraea sp. NPDC047529; assembly: GCF_040642995.1. Classification (NCBI taxonomy): domain Bacteria; kingdom Bacillati; phylum Actinomycetota; class Actinomycetes; order Streptosporangiales; family Streptosporangiaceae; genus Nonomuraea; species Nonomuraea sp. NPDC047529. Next base: position 85,884 of record NZ_JBEYTJ010000028.1, read on the forward strand.
AGGTCGCCGTCGGGGCGGGCTGACCCGCGCCCGCCGGGGTCAGCGCCTCCTGAGGAAGGAGGCCCAGGCTTCCAGGGCCGGCCCGGGGTCGCTGCGGCCCACGCCGAGGCGGAACCGGTCGTCCGGCGTGGGCGTGAGCCCCGACCGGTAGACGCTCGCGGGAAGCAGCAGCACGCCGGCCCGTTCGACCAGCTCGGCGCAGAACGCCTCGACGCCGTCGGCGCCCAGGTAGCGGGGGAACGTGACGCAGCCGCCGTCGGGCGCCCGCCACTCGAACAGGTCGCCGAACTCCCCGAAGAACGCCTCGAACCGGGGCAGGTTGGCGGCGATGATCCCGCGGTTGCGCTCCAGGATGGTCTCCCGCGCCTTGATCGCGATGCGGGCCAGGATCTCGCTGGGCGCGGAGTTGCAGATGGTCGTGTAGTGCTTGGCGCGTTCGAGGCGGGCGCGCAGCTCGCGGTCTCGGCAGGCGATCCAGCCGATGCGCAGGCCGGGCAGGCCGAGGGACTTGGAGGTGACGTTCAGCGAGAGCGCCGTCGGCGACAGGTCGGCGGCCTGCGGCAGCGTACGGGCGGGGTCGAGCTCCAGGCCGCGGTAGACCTCGTCACTGAACAGGTGGACGCCGCGCTCCTCGCACAGCTCGGCCAGCCGGGCGAGGTCGGCGGCGCCGATGACCTTGCCCGTCGGGTTGTTGGGGAAGTTGACCGACACCACGCGGGTGTTCGGCCGGATGGCGGCGGCCACGGCGTCGAGGTCGAGCGCCCAGTCGCGGTCGGGATCGAGCGCGACGCCGGTGACCTCGCACAACGACGCCGGCACCGTCTCGGCGGACTGGTAGCAGGGCGTGACCACCACGGCGTGGTCGCCGGGGCCGAGCAGCACCTGCATGGCCAGGTACAGGGCCTCCTCGGCGCCCGCGAAGACGATCACGTCGTCCGCGGTGAGCTGCTCGTAGGTGTCCGCGACGGCCTGGCGCAGCCCGGGGTCGCCGAAGGTCTCGGTGTAGCCGAGCGACAACGTCTCCCAGGCGTGCCGGTCGTCGTCGCCGGCCAGGGCGAGCAGGCCGGACATGGTCGTGGTCTGCGCGTCGGAGGCGGCCATGTGGTGCCGGGCGGTGAACTCCCAGCGAGAGAAGTAGACCTCCAGCCGGAAGTCGGGCAGTCGGGTCACGGTCGGCTCCTCCTGAGCTCGGCGAGCAGGGCGTAAAGGGTGGAACGGGAGGTTCGCAACGCCCCCGCGACGACGGCCGCGGCCCGCCGGACGGCGAAGACCCCGGCCAGTTCGAGCTCGGCCACCACGGCGAGCCGGTCCTCGCGGGTCAGCCGTTCCACCGGCCGCCCGTGCTCGCGGACGTAGGCGCCGACGATCCGCTGGACGCGATCGGTCCAGTCCTGCTCGAACAGTGCCTCGGGGCGGGGCGCCGACGGCGCGGCGAAGGCGGCCAGCAGGGTCGCGGCCTGCTCCAGCGGGGTGCGGTCGAGGTTCACGCAGAGCACCGCGGACGGCTCGCCGTCGGGGTCGCGCAGCACGGCGCTCACCGACGACAGCCGCCGCCCGTCGGCCGTCAGCTTCTCGTAGGGGCCGTAGACGCCGTTGGGCGAGGAGTCGAGCCGGTCCAGCTCGCCGAGCAGCGAAGGGGCGCCGGGGGCGCGCCCGGACATCGGGTTCCACACGCCCAGCACCCGGTCGCCGCGGACGTCGTGCAGGATCACCTCGGCGTACGGGGCCAGCAGCGCCGCCACCGCCTCGCACACCGGTGACCACAGCCGCACGCGGGCATCCGTCTCCATCACATCTCGGATCTTATGTCCAGTTCGGACAGTCTGTCCAAACGGGACGGCCGGGCCGCCCGTCAGGCGTGCGCGCCCACGGTCACCGGGCCGATGGTCAGGCGCGGCCTGCCCTCCAGGATCTCCGCCACCCGTTCCACCTGCTCGTCGAGCTCGCGGAGCTGGGCGGCGGTCAGGCCGGACAGCGGTTCGACGGTGACGTCGATCCTGCTGCCGGAGCGCCGCTGGTGCCACACGCCGCGGACCTCGCCGTCCACGAGCAGCACGGGGAAGTTGCCCGCCTGGCCGCCGGCCAGCGCCCGCCGGAAGGCCGGGCCGGGATAGAGCAGCTCGCGCGGGCGGCCCGCGACCAGGTACGCGTCGAAGTACGGCAGCAGCCGCACACCGCGCGGCGGCCCGTCCGGCACCGCCGTGTCCCCCGCCAGCACCTGGGCCGGACGCCCGTCGAACAGCACCTGCTCGGTCTCCACCGACGCGAACCCCTCGGCCGCCCACCGCACCGGCGCCCCGGCCCACTGGGCGAACTGGGCCGGGGTGGCCGGCCCGTACGCGGCCAAATAGGCCCTGACCAGGCCGGCCCGCCCGTCCGCCGGCACGGGGACGTCCGGCGCGACGCGGTAGGTGACCTTGCGTCCCCTGGCCGGCCCGTACACGAACGCGCCCCGGTGCGCCGCCGTGGCCATCGCCTGCCGCCAGCGCGGCCACATGCCCTGGAACGCCGGCATGACCAGGTCGCCCGCCCACGGCCCGGTGGCGGCGACGACCGCGTCGCTCAGCTCGTCGATCGTCATGTCGGCCACGGACAGCACGTCGCGCACGGCCCGGACGACCTCGTCGGTCTGCTCGGCCGTCATCCGGGCGCCCTCGGCCCCGGCGGGCCCGGCGGGCATCGACGACAGGGCGCCCCACCACATGGGCAGCTCGGCCGCCGGGAGCAGGTGCACGGTTCCGCGCGGCCCGTGCGTCTTGACCAGGGCCTGCTCGCCCCACAACGCCTCGCGCACGTGGAGGCGGGTGACGCCGTCGAGGCGCAGGCCGATCGAGAGCTCGGCCGCCGACATGACCTGGGCGTGCGCCCCGCACATGGCGGCCACGACGGCGGCCTGGCCCTTGTCCGCGGCGGGGGCGGCCAGGTGGGCCCGCTCCAGACGCCGCGCGCTGACCTGCGGCCACGACAGTTCGATCACGAATTCCTCCTCGGTGCGTTCCCCTTCACCGTAGGAGGTGATGCGGCAAGGTTCGTTCCTCGTTCCCCCCGCGACGAAAGATCCGATCACAAGCAGAGCAGGAAAGGGATTCAGGGGCTGTTTCAGCCTCACTTGGCGAGTACAGGCGTTGATAGATCGGATGAAACGTGACCTCGACGTGATCGTCTTCACCGGAGGGGTTGGCCACAATGAGGGCCATCCCCCGACTGGAGGCCCTTGTGCGCCATGGCAAGCCCTGGCGGCTGCTCCTCGCGGCGGCTCTCGCCGCGACCGGACTGACCGCCCTCACCCCAGCCTCCGCCAACGCGGCCGGCACCGTCTTCCACGTCTCCCCCGACGGCGACGACAGCGCCGCCGGCACCGAGGCGGCGCCGTTCAGGACGATCGCGCGCGCCCAGCTCGCCGTGCGCGTGGCCCTGCCGTCCGCGCAGGAGCCGCCCCGGGTACGGGTCCGCGGCGGCGTCTACCACCTCGCCGAGCCCCTCACCTTCACCCCCGCCGACTCCGGCGCCGTCTACGAGGCGGCCCCCGGCGAGCAGGTCGTGCTCAGCGGCGGACGCCGGCTGAGCCCCGCCTGGACCCCGTACCAGGGCGCGACCCTGGTCGCCGACATCGGCCCGGGGCTCGACTTCGACGAGCTGTTCCTCGACGGCACGCGGCAGGTCCTGGCCCGCTATCCCAACGCCGACCCCACGGTCGCCGTGCTCGACGGGTACGCCGCCGACGCGATCTCCCCCGAACGGGTCGCCCGCTGGAAGAACCCGACGACCGCGCTGGTCCGCGGGCTGCACCAGGGCGAATGGGGCGGGAACTCCTTCAGGGTGACCGGCGTCGCCCCCGGCGGCGACCCGATCCTGAAGTGGGTCGGGGACAACAACCGGGGCGACGGCCTGCACCCGCAGAAGCGCATGGTGGAGAACGTCCTGGAGGAGCTGGACGCCCCCGGCGAGTGGTTCTACGACAAGGACGCCGGCCGCCTCTACCTCCAGCCGCCCGCCGGTCTCGACCCGGCCGAGGCCCGCGTCGAGACCGCCGAGCGCGAGGAACTCGTCCGCGTCGTCGGCGACTCGCCGTCCGCGCCGGTGCACGACCTCACCTTCACCGGGTTCACCTTCACCCAGACCCACCGCACGCTGTTCAGCCGCCCGTACGAGAAACTGCAGCTCGGCGACTGGGCGATCGTCCGCGCCGGCGCGGTCTACCTGAAGAACAGCAAGCAGATCACCATCCGCGACGCCCGCTTCGACCAGGTCGGCGGCAACGCCGTCTTCATGGACGGCTACGCCGAGGGCAACGTCGTCTCCGGCGGCGAGTTCCGCGAGTCAGGGGCCAGCGACGTCGCCATCGTCGGCTCGCCGGCGGCCGTCCGCGAGCCGTCCACCTGGGACGACATGCGTCGCACGATCACCGACACCACGCCGGGCCCGAAGACCGAGGACTACCCGCGCGACATCACCGTCAGCGGCAACCACATGACCCGCAACGGCCGGTTCGAGAAGCAGAGCTCGGGCGTGCAGATCTCGATGAGCCGCCGGGTCACGGTCTCCGGCAACACCGTGCACGACGGCCCGCGCGCCTGCGTCAACATCAACGACGGCACGTGGGGCGGGCACGTCATCGAGGACAACGACATCTTCGACTGCGTCAAGGAGACCTCCGACCACGGGCCGATCAACTCCTGGGGCCGCGACCGGTTCTGGCCGCTGACGGCCGGCGACGCCCAGAAGAAGGCGTACGCCAAGCTCGACGCGACGGAGACGACGAAGATCCGGCACAACCGGATCCGGCACTCCTCCCAATGGGACATCGACCTCGACGACGGCTCCTCCAACTACGAGATCACCGGGAACCTGCTGCTCAACGGCGGGGTGAAGCTGCGCGAGGGCTTCCACAGGACCGTGCGCGGCAACGTCTTCGTCAACGGCGGCGGCCACTTCCACGTCTCCTACGAGAACAACGGCGACGTCGTCGAGAAGAACATCTTCGTCACCGACGACCCCTACGACTTCATCCAGAGCGACCCGTCCACCTCCGGGACCGTCTACGACGACAACCTGTTCTGGAACAACGGCAGACCCGTCGCCGACATCACCGCCGCCTGGCGGGCCCGCGGGCTGGACACCCGCTCGGTCGTCGCCGACCCGCTGTTCGAGGGGGCGAGCCCGTACGCCGACCCGGCCAAGCTCGACTACACGCTCAAGGCCGGCTCCCCCGCCCTGGCGCTGGGCTTCCAGCCGTTCCCGATGACCGGTTTCGGCAGGCCCGGCGCGCCCACGCCGCCGCCGCTCACCTGGCGCGAGCCCGAGACCGGCATGACGATCGGCAACCTGGCCGAGCCGCTCATGGGCGCCACGGGCACCGAGGTCCACAGCGACGAGGTGAAGTCCTCGGTCGGGCTCACCGACTACGACGGCCTGTTCCTGGCCGCCGTCCCGGCCGGGTCCCACGCCCACGGGCAGGGGCTGCGCACCGGCGACGTGATCAGGGAGATCGCGGGTACCAAGGTCACCGACCGCGACAGCTTCTGGAAGGTCTACAACCGCACGCCCGCCGGGCGTCCGGTGGCGCTGAAGGTCTGGCGGGCGCAGGCGCTGTCGGACGTGAGCCTGACCAAGGCGTACGGCGTGGAGACCATCGACAACGTCTCCGGCGTCACCTACACCGGCCAGGGCTGGGACTGGAAGAACGACCGGCGCGGCGGCGCGGGCTCGACCCTCGACGACCTGCACGCCACCCAGAACGACGGCGACTCCTTCGAGCTGGCCTTCCACGGCACCGGCGTCGAGTACGTCGCCCAGGTCAACTCCGACGAGGGCAAGGTCGACCTCTACCTGGACGGCAAGCTCGACGCCACGATCGACAACAGCAACCCGACCCGGGTGTACCAGAAGGTCGTCTACCGCAAGACCGGGCTCGCGCCGGGCCCGCACACGCTCAAGGGCGTCAAGAAGGACGGCTCGTACTTCATCGTGGACGGCTTCAAGATCCACTCCGCTCCCACGACCGAGGACGGCGAGGCGCCGGTGACGACCGCGTCCGGGGTGCCCTCCGGCTGGTCGGCCGAGCCCGTCACCGTGGTCCTGACCGCCGCCGACGCGGGCTCCGGCGTCGAGCGCACCGAGTACCGGCTCGGCGACGGAGCCTGGCAGCCCTACACGGCCCCCGTGCGGGTGGACCGCGAAGGGGAGAGCGTGCTCGCCTTCCGCAGCGCCGACCGGGCGGGCAACGTCGAGGAGCCCAGGACGGTCACCGTCCGGATCGACGCGACGGCCCCCACGCTGACCGTCACGCCGGACCCCGTCCGGCTGTGGCCGCCGAACCGCAGGCTGGTCCCGGTGCGGGTCGCGCTGAAGGCGTCCGACGCCGGGCCCGTCACCGTCACCCTGGTCTCGGTCACCAGCTCCCAGGGCGACGCCGCGGACGACGTCCGCGGGGCCGACCCCGGCACCGACGACACCGCCTTCGCGCTGCGCGCCGAGCGGGACGGCGCCGAGGACCGGGTGTACACGGTCACGTACCGGGCGGTCGACCGGGCGGGCAACGCCACCGAGGCCCGCACCCGGATCACCGTGGGACGCGCCGGCTAGGTCGCGGACGGGCCGGCCCGCCTTGAGCCGGTCCGTCCGACTTCCGGTGTCATGCGCATGGCGGGCATCCTGTCAGGGCAGGACCCCGCCATGACGTCTGCGCGAGGCTTCGGCGGCGGGTCCGGGATTTTCCGCCGCAAACCGGTAGAACAGATCGCCACCGAGCACGAAGGTGAGCTCAACCGCGTGCTCGGGCTCTGGCAGCTCACCGCGATCGGGGTGGGCGGCATCATCGGCGCCGGCATCTTCGCGCTCGCCGGCGCCGTCGCCAACCAGACCGCCGGGCCCGCCGTCGTGATCTCCTTCCTGATCGCGGGCATCGCCAGCGCCGCCGCCGCGTTCTCCTACGCGGAGTTCACCGGCATGATCCCGAAGGCCGGATCGGCGTACACGTACGGCTACGCGGTGCTCGGCGAGATCGTCGGCTGGTTCATCGGCTGGGACCTGCTGCTGGAGTACACCGCCATCGTCGCGGTCGTGGCGATCGGCATCTCGGGCTACTTCGGCTTCCTCCTCGGCCAGCTCGGCATCGACCTGCCCGCCTGGATGCTCGGCGCGCCGGGCACCGGCCCGGGGCACGTCGTCGACCTGTTCGCCGGGATTCTGTGCCTGTTCATCGCGTTCCTGCTCAACCTCGGGATGCGGTCGGCCGCCCGGTTCGAGACGTTCGTCGTCATGATCAAGGTCGCGGTGGTGCTGCTGGTGATCGTGGTGGGCTTCTTCTACATCCGCACCGAGAACTACACGCCGTTCTTCCCCTTCGGGTTCGGCGGGGCGGTGACCGGCGCGGCCACCGTGTTCTTCGCCGTCTTCGGCTACGACGCGATGAGCACGGCCGCCGAGGAGTCGAAGGACGCCCAGCGGCACATGCCCAAGGCCATCCTGTACTCCCTGGCCATCTCGATGGTCCTGTACGTGCTGGCCTGCCTCGTCCTCACCGGCATGCAGAACTACCAGGACATCGACCCCGAGAGCGGCTTCTCCTCGGCGTTCGCGTCCGTCGGGCTGTCGGGGCTGGCCAGCGTGATCGCGGTCGGCGCCATCGTCGGCATCCTGACCGTCATGTTCACGTTCATGCTCGGCGTGACCCGCGTGTGGTTCGCGATGAGCCGCGACGGGCTGCTGCCGTCCTGGTTCGCCAAGCTCCACCCCGTACGGCACGTGCCGGTCAGGGTGACCTGGATCGTCGGCGTCGCCTCGGCGCTCATCGCCGGGTTCCTGCCGATCAGGGAGGCGGCGGAGCTGACCAACATCGGCATCCTGCTGGCCTTCGTGGTGGTCTGCGCGGCGGTGATCGTGCTGCGCTACCGGCGTCCCGACCTGCCGCGCGGGTTCCGCATGCCGGGCATGCCGGTGGTGCCGGCGATCGGGGTGCTCTTCTCCATCTGGCTGATCACGTTCCTGGAGCCGCTGACCTGGCTCAGGTTCGTCGTGTGGTTCCTGATCGGGCTGGTGATCTACTTCGCCTACGGGCGCCGCCACTCGGCGCTGAACCGCCGCGACTGACGTGCCGCCTCAGTTCGTGTCCTGGTAGACCGTGGGCCCGATGGCCTTGTACGCCGCCTTCGAGGCGTCCTTGAGCCAGGGCCGGGTGCTGGTGGCGTTGGCGCGGTTGGTGTAGACGGCCATGGTGTGCAGCAGGTAGCGGTGGGTGTATCCGACCCATCCCCAGGTCTGGGCCCTGCTCCAGCTCGTCGAGTGGCACAGCCCGGAGCCGGGGCCCTTCCTCGGGCACACGATCCCCCACGCGTCGGCGTAGGCGTCGTCGAGGCGCGCGTACGCGGTGTCGGCCCGGCCGTCGTTCTTCAGCGGCACGACCCACACCGAGACCATGATGCGCTTGTTCGCCGGCGCGCCCGGGTTCACGTACGAGCCCTTGACCATCTTGGAGCAGCGCGCCTTGCGCAGCACCGAGCGGACGTTGGCCGCGTGGTAGGCGTCCGGGCACTTGTCCACGCCGCTCGACCGGAGGGTGTAGCGCACGCCCTTGGCCGTGGTGAAGGAGCGGGGCAGCAGGGCGCTCGGCGTCAGCGGGGTCGGGTCGGTGTCCTGGCGGTCGAGGTCGCCGGGGTCGAACGGCTCCTCGGTGGGCAGGTCGAGCGTGGGTGTGTCGGTGGGGGTCTCCGTCGGCTGCTCGCTGGGGCCCGGGGTGGCGGAGGACGGCGACGGCCAGGGCGTCGGGACGGTGGCGACGGGCGGGCCGGAGGACGCCGCGGTCAGCAGGCTCTCCCCGCTTCCCCGGTCAAGACCCTTCACCGCCGACACCACGACCACCGCCCCCACCACGGCAAGCACCACACCGATCACCCCGACCCCGGCCCCGAGCCCGACCTTCATCCCGGTGCTGAGCCCGCCGCCGGACGGAGGCGGGGGCATCGGCCCCGGCCGCATCGGGCCCGGCGGCACCGGACCACGCGGAGGCCCGAGGCCGGCCGATGGCCCGAAAGCAGGCGACGGTCCCCACGCGGGCGGCGGCCCCTGGGCGGGTGGCGGCCCAAGCGCGGACGGCGGTTCGGGGGCAGACGGCGATCCGAACGCGGGCGATGGCCCGAGCGCAGGGGACGGTCCTGACGCGGGCGGTGATCCGAGGGCGGACGGTGGTTGGAGGGTGGGCGGTGATCCCGGAGCGGGTGGCGGGTTGGTGGTGGGTGGCGGGTTGGGGGTGGGGGTGGGGGTGGGGGTGGGGGTGGGGGTGGGGGTGGGGGTGGATGCGGCTTGGCGCAGTTCCTTCGCCCACTGCTCCGGGCGGGGACGCTGGTCCGCGGGGCCGCCGAGCGCCGCCGTCGCGAGGTCGGCGAGCCCGGGGCCGACGGCGGCCAGCCGGCCGGGGTCCGTGGAGGTCCGGTCGCGGGCCAAGAGCCGGACGGCCAGCAGCGCGAACTTGTAGGCGTCCGCCTGCGGGGTGCCTTTGGGCTCGTCGGCGGGGAGCTGCCAGCCAGGCGTCTCGACCTGCGGTAACGCCTCCGTCCTGGCCAGCCGCATCGCGTCGCAGCCGATGAGGAAGCACTCCGGGGAGCCCTCTGTGGCGAACAGCAGGCTCGTGGGCGACAGGTCCCCCACGACGATGTCCATCGCGTGCAGACGGGCCAGCGTGTCGGCCAGGTCGGCCAGCAACAGCAGACGGTCGCGCTCGCCGACCCGCGGGCCGACGTGCGGGCCGGTGCCGACGGCGTAGGCGTTGTCGTCGAGCAGGAGGTTCATCGTGGCGGGGCGGTGTTCGGTGCCTGACGGCGTCTGCGCGGCGAAGGAGAACCGGTGGGGCACCGACCGCATGAGGAAGCCGCAGACCACCCCGCCGGACTCGACGACCTCGGCGGGCCAGGCGGTCCTGTCGCACAGCCAGGCGGCGTCCCATCCGGAAAGCCGGCCGATCAGCCCGGCCATCTCGGCGAGCACGCCGGCGTCGAGGCCGGGCAGGACGGCGGGGTCGTACTCCTTGTAGACGACGTCCCACTGGCCGTTGATCCGGCGGCCGGGCACCTCGTGGACCGTCCCCCGGCCCCCCTGCCCGAGACGCCGGCCGAGAACGAGGTCCGCCCGGTCCACCCGGTCCGCGCCGCCCATGGCGCCTCCCGTCGCGTCGCTCATCGGGCCGCGTCCCTCGGCCACGGGGCGAGCATCGTCCGGTCGTCGTCGAAACGTCGGAGGGCAGCGGTGAGATCGGGCGCCGCAAGGTCCTCGTCGGGCTGGGAGTTGACGGCCCACACCGCCGCGCGGCACGCCTCCGAGGCCCCGACCGTCGAGGCGGACGCCCCGGGCAGCCCGGCGTCGGGGCACGCGTCTCCCTGCGGGCGCGGCGGCTCCGACCCGAACGGCCTGAACGGCCCGAACGAGTCGAACGAGCCGAATGGCCCGAACGGCTCGAACTCCGGGCCGGGCATGTCGACCGCGACCCGCTCCCAGGCGCGGATCCCGCCTGTCTGCTCCGGTGCGTGCTGCACGTGCCCTCCTGCGTCCGTACGCGGTGTCAGACCTCGTCGATCGCCGGCCGGAACCGGTCGGGCCGGTTCACCACGGGCCGCGGGTCGCCCTGCGCCACGGACGGCGGCCTGTGGCGGTTCCGGCGTCGGTGAGCCGTGCGTCCCCCGCCCTTCGAGCCCGCCCTTTTTCGGAGGATATCAGCGTCCATTTGATGAAGATCAAGGACTTGCGGACCCGGAGCTCCCGGTGCGCCCGGCATACCGTGGCGTTATGGAAATTTGTGAGCTGTTCGCCTGACGACCTTGGGTGGCAACTTTAATCAAGCCCCAGCCAAAGGGCTCCTTCGATCCCCACACCCCCGGGGACATGTGAGAGGAGTCACCCAGAGTGAACAGCACGTTCAAGTCGGGCGCCGTCGCCGTGTTGGCGGCGGCGGCCCTGGCCGTCCCGATGACGGGCGCAGCCGGCGCCACGTCGAAAGCACACTTATCCAGCACGGCATCCATCGCGGCGACCACCGTCGCCCGGACCGAACCGCCGGCGTTCGCGCCCGCGGACCCCAAGTCGCGCGACCGCGCGAAAGTGAACGCCGACGCGGCACTCGCCGCCGACGCCGGACGCCTGCACAAGGGCTCCGGCGACGCCTTCACTCTCTCGGCCAACGTCGCCGGAACCTACGGCCTGCAATATCTGACCTACGAACGCACGTACAAGGGCCTGCCCGTCTTCGGCGGCGAGGTCGTCGTCGGCACCGACCGGGCCGGACAGGTGATCCAGCAGGTGGTCACCGGCCAGACCGCGAAGATCGACGTCGGGGTCAAGCCGTCGGTGACGGGCAAGCAGGCGTCGGCCACCGCCCGAGCCCTCCTGCCGAACGTGGACGAGGTGTCCGCGGCCAAGCTGGTCGTCCACGCGACCACCGCCACGCCCAGGCTGGCCTGGCAGGTCCAGGTCACCGGACGGACGGCCACCGGCAGGCCCAGCATCCTCGACGTATTCGTGGACGCGCGGTCCGGCTCGCTGATCGACAAGTTCGACAAGGTGCGGGAGGGCACCGGCCGCGGCTTCTACGACGGCACGGTGACGATCGACACCAGCGGGTCCGCCGGCTCGTACCGGATGGTGGACACCACCAGGCCCGGCCTCCAGTGCGGCGGCCAGGGCGGGACGGCCTACACCAAGAGCACCGATTCCTGGGGCAACGGGTCGGGCACCGACCTGGAGACGGCCTGCGTGGACGCGCTGTACGCCGCCCAGATGGAATGGAACATGCTGCGGGACTGGCTGGGCCGCAACGGCCACAGCGGGAACGGCCGGTCCTTCCCCATCCGCGTCGGCCTCAACGACGTCAACGCGTTCTGGAACGGCTCGTACACCACCTTCGGCCACAACCAGGCCGGCAACCAGCAGGCCACCCCGATGGACGTCGTCGGCCACGAGTTCGGTCACTCCGTCTTCACCAACACCCCCGGCGGCGACAGCGGCAACAACGAGGTCGGCGGCCTGAACGAGTCCACCGGCGACATCTTCGGCGCGCTGACCGAGGCGTACGCCAACAACCCGAACGACCCGCCGGACTACCAGGTGGGCGAAGAGGTCAACCTCGTCGGGAACGGCCCGATCCGGTACATGTACAACCCGTCCCAGGTGGGCGACCCCAACTGCTACAGCACCGCGATCCCCACCACCGAGGTGCACGCGGCGGCCGGTCCGCAGAACCACTGGTTCTACCTGCTGGCCGAGGGCAACAACCCCGGCGGCGGCAAGCCGAGCAGCCCGATCTGCCAGGGCGGACCGTCCTCGGTGACCGGCATCGGCATCCAGAAGGCCGGCAAGATCTTCATGGGCACGCTGCAGGCCAAGACCCAGCCGTGGACCCACGCCAAGGCGCGGGTGGCCTCGCTCAACGCCGCCAAGTCGCTGTTCCCGAACAGCTGCGTGGAGTTCAACGCGGTCAAGGCCGCCTGGGACGCCGTGAGCGTCCGGGCCGCCAGCGACCCGAGCTGCGTGGCCAACCCGGACACCTTCTCGTTGCAGGTCAGCCCCGGCTCCGGCGCGGCCGACCCGGGCGGCTCGGCCTCCACCACCCTGACCACGGTGACGACCGGCGGCAACCCCCAGCAGATCCAGCTCAGGACGGGGACGCTCCCGGCCGGCGTGACCGCGCAGTTCAACCCGGCCACCATCCAGTCGGGACAGTCGTCCACGCTGACCCTCAACGTGGCGGCGAACGCGGCTCCGGGGGCGTACACCGTGCAGGTGATCGCTCAGGGCACGGCCCAGACGCAGACGCAGAACTACTCGCTCACCGTCAACCGGCCCATCCCCGACCAGTTCTCGCTGGCGCTCAGCCCGGCGTCGGGGTCCGTGGACGCGGGCGGCAGCACCGCCTCGACCCTGACCACCACGACGACGAGCGGCAACGCCCAGCAGATCCAGCTCAGGACGGGGACGCTCCCGACCGGCGTGACCGCGACCTTCAACCCGGCCACCATCCAGTCGGGACAGTCGTCGGCGCTGACGATCGCGACGGCGTCCACCGTGCCGGCCGGGACGTACACCCTCCAGGTGATCGCCCAGGGCACGGCCCAGACGCAGACCGCGAACTACACCCTGACGGTCTCCCGTCCCGGTGACCCGGACGCGTTCTCCGTCCGGCTCGACCCGGAGGCGGGCACCGCGACGGCCGGGAGCACCGCGGCCACCACGGTGAACACGGCGACGACCGGCGGCCAGCCGCAGCAGGTCACGCTGTCGGCCACCAAGCTGCCGAACGGCGTCACCGTGGCCTTCGACCCGGCCACGATCCAGTCGGGCCAGTCGTCCAGGCTGACCTTCACCGTCGCCTCGACGGCGAAGAACGGCACCTACCCGATCACGGTGACGGCCGCCGGCACCGCCCAGACGCAGACGGCGAGCTACGCGCTCACGGTCACCGGCGGCACGCCGGCGGGCGACTTCACCGTCGCCGCCGACCCGTCGTCGGCCACCGTCACGGCGGGCGGGACGGCGACCACCACGCTGAGCACGCAGGTCACCACCGGCCGGCCGATCCCGCTGACGCTGGCGGCCGACGGCGTGCCGCCGGGCGCGACCGTGACGTTCAGCCCGGCGTCCATCAACTCGGGCGACTCGTCCACGGTGACGGTGACCACGTCGGCCGGCACGCCGGCGCAGACGTACACGATCACCCTCAACGCGAACGGCGCCGCCAGCCACGGCACGTCGTTCTCGCTGACGGTGAACGGTGGCGGCGGCGGTGACACCTGGCAGGAATGGCACGCCTACAACGCCGGCGACGAGGTCACCTACCAGGGTGTCCGCTACCGCTGCGTGATCGCCCACACCTCGCAGCCGGACTGGACGCCCGACGTCGTACCGGCTCTCTGGCAGCGGATCGGATGACGATCCGCCCGGCGCCCCGCAACCCGGGGGGTGACTGAGGGCCGGAACGGAGGGGGTCCACCCGGACCCCCTCCGTTCTGGTTTCCCACTGTTTGATCACGTACGTGATCCTTCAGTAGGGTGGGCGCCTCGGTCGCCTGTCCTGGGTGGGAGTGCCCGTGCGACGCTATCGTTTCGGCCTCGTCGCGATGCCCGTCGCGGTGGCCTACGTGGTCCTTGTCCTCGGCCTCGGCGTCTTCGCGCTGGTCACCCATGAGGTTTCCCTGCTCTGGTTCGCCGTCGTCCGCGGGTGGGCCATGGACCCGCCCGACTCCTGGTGGCTCGTGCCGGTGCTGGTGCTGGTCGGCGCGGTGCAGGGCTGGGTCTACTGGCAGGTGCTGCGCGGGCCCCGGCGCGGTGCGCGACCGGCCGCCGACCGCCGGATCGCCCTGCTGCGCGCCGTCCTTTACGTCGACGTCGCCCTCTCCCTGCCGCCCTTCTCGCTTCTGTACTCCTTGCCGGAACCGTACGCCGGCTGGGTGTCGGTCGCCGTGCTGCTCGTCCAGGGGGTGATGGTCTGGCTGTTCTCCGTCACGGTGGGGGGCGCCCTTCCGGTCTGGGCGCGGCTCCTCATGCTCGTCCTCGGCGCGGCGGGCGTGCTCTCCGGCCTCGGTTTCGCCGTCTGCAGGGTCCTCCAGTTCGACCCGGGCATGAGCTTCTTCGACCTGGTCCTGCTGTACGGCCTGCCGGCGATGGCGTGGCTGGCGCTGCTGCTGGCGGCCCAGGCACGGGATGGCCGCTGGAGCCGGACGACCGTGACGATGGGCGTTCTGTCGCTGGTCATCTCGTTCGTCCAACCGACGTCGTACGCGTTCTTCTCCTACGACATGCCGCTGGAGGTGCTGGTCTTCTGGCTGCTCCGTGCGCTCGGCGTCGTCGCCCTGGGGTGGGAGGCGCGCTCGGCGCACGAGCTGGCTGGGCCGCCCGCGGTGCCGTTCGGGCCCCGGCGGCCGCCCGCGCGCATCCCGGCCAGGCCGTGGTGGCTGCTGGCCCCGGCGGTCGTGCTGCCTCTGGTCCCCGCGGCTGTCAACCTCGTGAGCGGGATGCCGTTCTGGATCGGCCCCCGAGGTGTGGCCGAGCGGGTGGTCTTCGGCGGGGCCGTCAGCCCGGCGGCGTCGCTTGTGTGGGTGGGGTTCGACCTTCTCGTGGGGGTGGGCGGGGCCGCGCTGCTCGTGCTGGTGACCGTCCTGCGCGGCACCGTCCGCCTGCTGCGGGTGACGGTGGCGGCGTTGATGCTGACGGCCGCCGTGGGCGTGGCCGGAGCGCTCACCGCCGAGCGTTCCTCGCCGCGCGATCCGTCCGGTGACCTGCCGCTGTATCCCGACGGCCTGTTCGTCACCGGCCCGGGGGAAGGGCTCACCTTCGGGCTCTCGCCGCTGTGGTTCAGCGCGGCCCTTCTCGCCTCCGCCCTCGTCCTGGTGCTGCTGTACGCCTACCGCGAACGGGCCGGATGACAGCCGGTCATAACTTTCGCCGCGTTCCCTGCGTCAAACACACCATGAGACGCTTCACCACCGCCACGCTCGTGGCCGGGCTGCTGCTGGCGGGCGGGGCCGCCCCCGCGATGGCCGGCCAGTCCTCGCCCGTCCGCCGCTGCTCGGCCGCCCAGCTCCAGGTGCGCCTGGGCACGATCGACGCCGGCGCCGGCAACAGGAACGCGCCGCTGGTGTTCACCAACAGCTCACGCACCACCTGCACGCTGTACGGCCACCCCGGCCTGATCATGATCGACAAGCAGGGCGACGCCCTCCGCACCCGCGTCCGCCGCGCCGCCGGGACCAAGCACCAGGTGACGGTCAAGCCGGGCGGCAGCGCCCGTACGACGCTGCACTGGACGGTCGTCGAGACCGGCGACGAGACCCACTGCCCGAGCCCGGCCCGCCTGCTGGTCATCCCGCCGGACGAGCAGTCGTACGTCAACGTCCCGTTCGACGCCGGCCAGGTGTGCGACGGCGGACGGCTCGACGTCAAGCCACTGGCCTGACGTCCGGGGGGCCGGTCAGCGCAGCCAGTTGACGACGACCGTCAGCACGATCGACAGCAGCAGCGAGATCAGGATCATCGCCAGGCAGCCGATCCAGCCGCCCAGCGGTCGCACGTCCCAGTCCCCGAACCTCATCCCCGGCCCCTACCCCTGGCGGCCGGGGTCGTATCCCGGCCCGCGCGGGCGTCAGAGACCGGCGACGAAGTCGAGGGCGACGGCCCAGGCGCGTTCGGCCGCCGGGGCGTCGTGGTCGGGCAGGCCGGGGTCGGTGAACAGGTGGCCGACCCCCGGATAGCGGAAGACCTCCACGTCGGCCCCCGCCCGGCGCATCTGGAGATACCAGGCGTTGAGCCAGTCGACCGGCTCGTAGAAGTCGGGGTCGGCGACGTGGAGCTGCACCGGCAGGTCGTCGGCGGTGGCGCCCTCGGCCATGTCGGAGGTGCCGTGCATGAGCAGCAGCCCCCGGGCACGCTCGTCGCCCAGGGCGAGGTTCTGGGCGATGGCAGCGCCGAGGGAGAAGCCGGCGTACACCAGGCCGTCGCCGGACAGCGGGGCCGCCGCCGCGATGGCCCGCTTCAGCAACTCCTCGCTGCCGATCTCCTCCTTGATCGCGATGCCCTCCTCGGACGTGTCGACGACGCGCCCGTCGTACAGGTCGGGGACGTGCACCTCGTGCCCCGCCTCCCGGAGCCTGTCGGCCGCCTGGTGGACGGCGGGCCGCAGGCCGTACATCGAATGCAGGAGGAGAATCCGCGCCATACGCGCAGCTTAGCGACCCCGAGCGCCCGCGGGACGCGTGCCCCGGCGGGTCAGGCGTCCTGGCCGGACGGTCTGCAGGGGCGTCCCGGACCCGCCGAGCGGTCACCTGAAGATCGTATGACGAAACCTCTTTCCTGCAACCAGCTTCGCCCCTAACCTTGGTGCTGGGGCGGCTCGATGCCGTCCCGACCGGCCAGGCCCACTTGGGGAACAACAGATGTCCGTCACCCAGACGTACCTTGCCGTCGCCACCGAGCCGCCATGTCCGTGCTCGACATGACCTGCCGGCCGGTCCCGGCCGGCGTGCTGCTCACGGTCTCCGGCGAGCTCGACGCCAC
This sequence comes from Nonomuraea sp. NPDC047529, assembly GCF_040642995.1. Lineage (NCBI taxonomy): Bacteria > Bacillati > Actinomycetota > Actinomycetes > Streptosporangiales > Streptosporangiaceae > Nonomuraea > Nonomuraea sp. NPDC047529. Next base: position 102,915 of record NZ_JBEYTJ010000028.1, read on the forward strand.
CAACGCCGATCGACTGGAGTCCGCCATCCGCGACGCCCGCCGACCCGGCCGATCCCTGGTCCTCGACCTGGGCGAGCTCACCTTCATGGACAGCAGCGGTCTGCACGTGCTGCTGCGGGCGCACGACGACGTCCGCGGCGCGGGCGGCTGCCTGCGCCTGGCCGCCGTACGGGACATCCCGGCCCGCATCCTGCAGATCACCGGGGTGTGGGACGTGCTGCACATCCATGCCTGCGTGGACGAGGCCGTCGCGGCGGCCCGGGGCGCCTCGCCCGATCGACTGCCGGATGATGTGGAGCGGTTGTGATGCACCTGGCCAGCAGCTACCTGCCGGGGATCACGGTGGTCACGGTGGCCGGCGAGGTCGACGCCACCGCCTCCGGCCATCTGGAGGCCTACCTCGACCAGGTACGCCGCAGCCTGGACGAGCACCTGATCTTCGACGTGAGCCGGCTGGCGTTCCTGGACAGCTCCGGCCTGTCCGTCCTGCTCGCCGCCGCCACGCTGGCCCGCGCGCACGGCGTGGACGTGCACCTGGCGGGCCTCCGGCCCACGGTGGCCCGGCTGCTGGAGATCACCGGCACCGTGGAGCTCGTGACGATCCACGACCACGTCACCCGGGCCGTCGCCGCGGTGGAGGCGCTCCGGGACGCCAGGGCCGGGGCGCTCGAAGCCGCCGGCCCCACCGAGGCCGTCTGACGTCCTGGTGGTCGTCCGAGGTCCCTGTCCGGCGGGTGTCAGCGCCGGCCGCCGAACTCCCAGTCGTGCACCTCGATGTCGGCGTACCGGCCGGCGGTGAGGACGGCGCGGGCCGCGTCCGCGTCGGGCGCCCGGACCAGCAGGGCGGTGCCGACCCAGGTGGCGCCGTCGTCGGACAGCAGCGGCCCGTACGCGATCAACTCGTCGCCGCCGGCCGGCGGGACGAGGTCGGCGGGCTGCCCGGAGCCGAGGCCCAGCACCAGATACCGGTTGCCGCCCTCCCGGCCGCCGGGGAACTCCCACATGGTGCGTCCCAGCACGTTGCGCCACCGGCGTACCAGCACGTCGCGGTAGACGCCGGCCTGGTAGTTGGGCTCGTCGAAGGCGAACGCCCGCACGGAGGCGAGGTCGGGCAGGTCGACGATGTGCACGCTGCCGGTGGCCGTGCCGGTGTCGCGGTCGAAGGTCGGGCCGCGGGCGATCAGCTCGGCCTCGTAGCGGTCCATGTAGGACCAGTGCGCCTCGACCAGTTCCGCGCGCAGGGCGCCCGAGTCAGGACGGTCACGGTGGTAGCAGAAGAACTCCATGCGGAGAGTACCTACCACAGATCATCTCCCAGTCCGGGCGGCTCAGCCCAGCAGCTGCTCGACAAGGTCGGCGGCGCGGGCGGTGCCGCCCTCGGCCCGCGCCTCGGTCTGAAGGCGCGTCAGGCGGCGGGCCACCTCCGGGTCGGCGGTCAGCTCGCCCAGGGCGGCGCGCAGGGTCTCGGCCGTGGCGTCCGGGGTGTCGATGCGGCGGGCCACGCCCAGCTCCACGAGCCGGTCGGCGTTGGCGAACTGCTCGGCGCCCTGCGGCACGGCGATCATCGGCACCCCGGCCAGCAGCCCCTCGCAGCAGCCGCCCATGCCCGCGTGGGTGACGAACGCGTCGGCCTGGTCGAGGATCGCCCGCTGCGGCACCCACGGGTGCACCTCGACGTTGGACGGGATCTCGCCCAGCTCCGCCGCGTCGGTGTACTTGCCGATCTGCAGGACGACGTGCCACCCCGGCAGGTCGCCGAAGGCCGCCAGGCACTGGCGGTAGAACTCCGGCTGACGGGTGTAGGCCGACCCCAGGGAGACCAGCAGGACGTTCGCGGCGTCACCGGGACGGGTCCAGCCGCCCTGCTGCCCGCGCGGGTCGTGGCAGGGGCCGACGTAGGTCACGGTGCCGGTGTCGACCCGGTCGGCCTGCGGCTGCATCGCCCGCGGGATCAGGGCCAGCGTGTGCGGCGGGCGGCCGGAGAAGGTCTCCACGTCGGTGGTGGAGACGCCGCAGTCGGTGAGCCAGCGGGCGAACCTGGCCAGGTAGGCGTCGGCTCCCGGCAGTCGCCACAGCTGCGCCGCCACCTCCTCGGAGTATCCCTCCCAGGCCACGAACGTCGGCGACAGCTGCATGAGGGGACGGCCCTGCGTCTCGGCCAGGGCCCGCGCGGCGTAGGCGCCGATGTCGTACAGGTAGAGGTCGGCGGGGTCGGCGTCGTAGGCGGCGCGCAGTTGCGGGAGTGCCTGGACGGCGTCGTCCAGGAAGAGGCTCATCGCCGCGATGGGGTCGTCGGGCCACTTGTTGTCGGCGACCGGCAGCGTCGAGGAGCAGGGGACCAGCTCGGCGCCGGTGCCCGTGACCAGCTCGCCGACCGCCGGGTCGTTGGCGTACGTCACCCGGTGGCCGCGCGCCACCAGCTCGCGGACGATCTCCAGGCTGGGCAGGACGTGGCTGACGGCGGGGATGCCGACCATGGCGATGTGGGCGCGGCGGCGGGACATGGACGATCACTCATTTCGGGTTCTACGCGACGTTCGAGCGGTGGAACGGGCGGCGGGCCGGCGGTTCAGGCGCGGCGGGCGCCCGGGGCGGCGGCCTCCAGGTCGGCGACGCTGCCCGACATGATCGTGCGCACGTGCTCGGTGATGTGCTCGGCGGGCCAGTCCCACCAGGCCAGCGCGAGCAGGCGGGCGACGTCGTCGGCGGGGTAGCGGGTGCGGATGAGACGGGCCGGGTTGCCGCCGACGATCCCGTAGTCGGGCACGTCGGAGGTGACCACCGAGCCGGCGCCGATGATCGCGCCGTGGCCGATGCGCACGCCGGGCATCACCGTCGCGCCGTAGCCGAACCAGACGTCGTTGCCGACGACGGTGTCACCGCGGTTCGGCAGGCCGGTGAGCAGGTCGAAGTGGTCGGACCACGAGCCGCCCATGGTGGGGAAGGGGAAGGTCGAGGGGCCGTCCATGCGGTGGTTGGCGCCGTTCATGATGAACCGCACCCCGGTGCCCAGGGCGCAGAACCTGCCGATGACCAGTTTCTCCGGGCCGTAGTGGTAGAGCACGTTGCGGGTCTCGAACGCGGTCGGGTCGTCCGGGTCGTCGTAGTAGGTGTACTCCCCCACCTCGATCAGCGGGGACTTGACCAGTGGCCGCAGCAGCGCCACCCGTGGCTGGCCGGGCATCGGGTGGATGACGGTCGGGTCGGCGGGGACGTGGGCGTTCATGGATCTTTCCTTCCGCCACTGCTAATGCGACAACTTGTACATTAAGATGGTGTCATGTCGCCGTCCGCCTCGCAAACGGGAAAGGGAGCGATGACGTCCGAGAGCCCGTCGCCCGGTCCGCGCCGCCGTCCGGGTGGCCGTACCGGTCGCATCCGTACGCAGGTTCTCGACGCGGTCCGCGCCGAGCTCGGGGAGCACGGCTACGACGGGCTGACCCTCGACGCCGTCGCGGCCCGCGCGGGCGTGCACCGCGCGACGGTCTACCGGCGCTGGCGGGATGTCGGCGGCCTGCTCACCGACGTGCTGGAGGCGACGGGCGACGACGACTGGCTGCCCGAGGACACCGGCTCCCTGCTGGGCGACCTGGCCGCGCTCAACCACGAGAACCAGGCGGCCCTGACCGCGCAGCCGTCGATCGCCGCGGCCCTGATCGCCGCCTCTTTCCGTTCCGAGGAGGCCGCCCGCGGGCTACGGCGGCTCTGGGCGGACCGGTACACCCGGTGCGAGGTCATCGTGGGGCGGGCGGTCGAGCGGGGCGAGCTTCCGGCGGACACCGACGCGCAGCGGCTGCTCGTCGCCGCGACCGCGCCGCTCTACCACCACCTGGTGCTCCTTCGCACGCCCCCGGCCCCGGACCTTCCGGACCAGGCTGCGCGGACGGCCGTGCTGGCGGCGTCCGCGGGCGCCTTCACCCGTACCGAGCCCGCCTCTTCGCCGGACGCGTGAGGCCGGGTCTCCGCAGGCGGACCGCGGCCGGGTCGAGGCCGTTCCGCCGGGGACGGCGTCCGGTCGCGGTCAGGAGGAGACGGCGACGGGGAGGTGGTGGGTGCGCGGGTCGTCGAGGTGGTCGACGATGAAGGCGGCCAGGTCGGCGCGGGAGGTACGGGCGCCCAGGCGTTCGGTCGCGCCGATCGAGACGCGGGGACGGCCCGTGGCGGCGACGACGGCGAGGGAGGTCATGCGCGGCCTTCCGTGGCGGGTGTCATGGGGCTGGGTCGGTCTGTGGCGGGATCTTCCGGGGCTGCGGTTCAGGCGTGGGCGGCGGGCTTGCTGGCGGGCTGGAACTTGAAGGAGATGGCCTCCATGAGGGCCTGGTGCTTGGTGTTCTGGAAGGCCGCGATCTTCCAGTCGCCGTCCGCCTGGCGGACCATCGTGTAGGTCTGGATCTTGTGCAGCTTCCCGGACCTGCCCTTGTAGGTGTCGCCGCGGGTGATCACCAGTGCGGTGTCGGGGCCCGCGAGGCGGATGCCGAGGGTCTCGCCGGCCAGCCTGGTGCCCTTGACGAAGCTGTCGAACAGCGCCTGGTGGGCGTCGCCGATCTCCTGGGCGCCGGTGTAGAGGGTGCCGACGTACGTGATGTAGGTGGCGTCGTCGGTGAACAGGGCCCCGTACGCGTCACCGTCGGCCCGCTGCCAGGCGTCGGCGAGGCGGTCGAGCACGGCGTTGATGGCGGCGGCGTCGGCGGCGGTGAGGGTGTTGTGCATGGTCGTTGCCTTCCTTCAGCAGCTTCTCGGAAGCATTTACTTCTTTGAAGATTTATCTGCGCTAAAGAAGAGATTAGAGATGACGCCGACCCCTGTCAACACCGGCCGCGTCCCGGCCCCCCGCGAAGGAGCGGCTGCTCGATCGCCGACGCGGGCCCGACACGTATGCTTGGCGTTCCATGAGTGAGCTGTTGACGATCGGCGAGCTGGCCGAGCGCACCGGGGTCGCCACTTCCGCTCTGCGCTACTGGGAGGAGCTCGGGCTGATCCCGGAGCCGGAGCGCGTCTCGGGGCAGCGGCGCTTTCCGCCGTCGGCGGTCGAGCTGGTCGCCGCGATCCTGCTGCTGCGCGAGGTCGGCCTCACGTTGCGCGAGGTCAAGACGTTCCTCGCGGTCCGGTCCGAGCCGGGCGACGCGTGGCGGGAGCTGTATCGGCGCAAGCTCGACGAGCTGGACGAGCGCATCGCCCGGGCCCAGGTGGCGCGCACCGCCATCGCGCACGGCATGGCCTGCCCGCACGAGAACGTCTTCGAGTGCTCGTCCTTCACCGGCGTGGTCAAGGCGCGGCTGGCGGGGGCGTCCCTGGAAGAGGCTCACCGGCACTGACCGGCCGGGCGTCACGTCGGCGGCGGGTTCCTGTTCCGCGAGCACCCGGGGTGCGGGCCAGGTGCTCGCGGGCGACGACGTGCGGTCAGCCGGTCGCGAGCGACTCGTCCTGCTGTACGGGCGCCGGGGGCCGGGGAGTGCGGCGGGGCAGGGTGAGGGTGATCAGCAGCCCGGCGATCATCGCCGCCGCCGTGAGCAGGACGACCAGGAACTCGCCGTCCGCCGTGGCGGCGGGCAGGGCCTGACCGGTCCTGCCGTCGGTGCCGAGGTCGGCGATGACGGTGAAGACGGCCAGGCCGATGGCGTTGCCGATGTTGAGCGCGGTGGAGGCGATGCCGTTGGCGACGCCCTGTTCATGGGCGGGGGTGCCGGTGGCGGCGGCGATCCACATGGCGGTCCAGACGATGCCCTGGCCGAGCCCGGAGACGACCAGGCCGGGGATCAGCAGGCCGTACCCGGCGTCGGCGTCGAAGCCGAGAGCCAGGACGGCGGTCCCCACGACACCGACGGCGAAGCCGATCAGCAGCGTGGGACGGGTGCCGATCCGGGTCGCCAGACGTTCGCCGCTCTGCGTGCCGGCGGCGATGGCCAGCGAGGGGATGAGGAAGGCCAGCCCGGTCTGCAGGGCGCTGTAACCGTGGACGCTCTGCAGCAGCACGGTGAGGAAGTACGGCAGGACGCCGAACGTGGCCATGTAGACGAAGGTGACCAGCATGCCGACGGTCAGGCTGCGGTTGCGGAAGAGCCGGAACGGCATGAGCGGATCCGCGCTGCGGGCCTCGACCAGCGCGAAGATCACCAGCAGGACGGCGGCCAGCGCGAAGGCGCCCACGACCGGCGGGCTGCCCCAGCCCAGTTCGGGCCCTTCGACCAGGGCGAAGACCAGCAGCGTGGACCCGCCGGTGACGGTGAGCGCCCCCGGCAGGTCGAACCTGCGCCGTTCCCGCCTGGCCGGGTCGCGCGGGATGACGGCCAGGGCGGCCAGCGCGACCAGCCCGGCCAGGGGGACGTTTACGAAGAAGACGGCGGGCCAGCCGAAGTTCTGGGTGAGGACGCCGCCGAGCAGCGCGCCGATCGTCAGCCCGCTGGCGCCCGCGCCGCCCCAGACGGCCAGCGCCCGGTTGCGCTGCGGCCCCTCCGCGAACAGGCTGTTGAGCAGGGCCAGCGTCGAGGGCAGCAGCAACGCCCCGCCGATGCCCTGGACCGCGCGGGCGACGATGATGACGACGGGACCGCCGGCCAGCCCGCCGGCCAGCGAGGACAACGCGTAGAGGGCCAGGGCGAGCACGAAGACGCGGCGGCGGCCGAGCAGGTCGGCGGCCCGGCCGCCCAGCAGCAGGAAGCCGCCGGCGAAGACGACGTACGCGCTGACCACCAGCTGCTGGGTCTGGCCGGGGAAGCCCAGCTCGGCGCCGATCTGCGGAAGCGCGACGAAGACGATGTTGAGGTCGAGCGCGTAGATGAGCTGGGCCAGGGCGAGCAACGCCAGGGTCCAGCCGAGTCGCGGCTTGACGCCGTCCGCGACGGCCGCGGGCAGCGTGGATGGTGTGGACATGGAACGCCCTTCGGAGGGAGCCGGGGAGCGGGCACGCGGAAGCCCGCCACACGAAACGATTGTACGAGGATTTACGTACAGTCGTACTATGCCAGACCGGAGAAGGATTGTTCGACAGTCGCGGTACAGTTGAACCATGGCTTTCCGTCATCCCGACCGTGACCAGATCCGGGTCGAAGACGTGCTGTCGGCGCTGGGGAACGGCGTGCGTCTGTCGGTCGTCCGCATCCTCGACGCCGGGGGCGAGCACAACTGCACCAGCGTCCTGAACACGCTGGGGATCACCGCGAAGTCGACCATGACGCACCACTGGCGGGTGCTGCGCGACAGCGGCGTCATCCGGCAGCAGCCCTCGGGGCGGGAGAACCTGCTCGTCCTGCGGCGCGAGGATCTGGACGCCCGCTATCCCGGTCTGCTCGACGCCATCCTCTCCGGCGCCCGCACCGACGCCGCCACCCAACACCCCGACTCCGCCGCCTGACCACCGGGCCCCGGCGCCTCGCATTGCCTTCAGCGCCGCGGATCGGTCACGTTTGCTTCGGTGCAGGGCAATATGGTCGCCGAGGTGTCCCGCGCCATGCCTCGATTCTCCGTTCCACCCCGCAGGGCCCGGCTACCCTCGCTGTGGTGACCACCTTGTCGTCCGACTCCCCCGACCGTCTCCGGGCCGAGCTGGTCGCCGAGCTCAGGCGGGGCGGCTGGGTCCGCTCCCCCGAGGTCGAAGCGGCGTTCGCCAAGGTGCCGCGGGAGCGCTTCGCGCCTGAGGTGTCGCCGAGCGCGGCCTACTCGGCCCACGACGTCGTCGTCACCAAGCGCGGGCCCGACGGCAGGGCCACGAGTTCGATCAGCGCGCCTTGGCTGCAGGCCGACATGCTCGAAGCGGCACGGATCCGTCCCGGCGCGAAGGTCCTGGAGGTCGGTTCCGGCGGCTGCAACGCCGCCCTCATCGCCGAGATCGCCGGGCCGGACGGGCTGGTCGTCACCGTGGACATCGATCCCTTCGTCACCGGGCGCGCGGGCCGTTTCCTCGCCGAGACCGGCTACGGGCAGGTGAAGGTCGTCCTGGGCGATGCCGAGCACGCGGCCGAGCAACACGCGCCGAGCGGCGGCTTTGACGCCGTCATCGTCACCGTCGGCGTCTGGGACGTTCCCTGGGGACACCTTCTCGCGCCGGGCGGCCGGATGGTCGTGCCGCTGCGCTTCTCCACCGTCAGCCGGTCCTTCACCTTCGTCCGCGAGGGCGACCACTTCCTGGGGCTGAACCCGACGGTCTGCGGCTTCGTCCCCTGCCAGGGGGCCGGAATGCTGCCCGACCAGGAACCGGTCCTGGCGGGCGGAGCCGTCAGGCTGACTCTGGAGAGCGGCCCCGCGCTCGACAGGGCCGCGCTCGACCGGGCGCTGGGCGGCGACCGGACCGAGCTGTGGACCGGCGTCACCGTCGGCCATGGTGAGCCGTTCGACTCGATGCACCTGTCGATCGCGGCCGTCGACGAGCGGTTCGGCATGTTCTGGCAGGATCCCGAGCGCGATTGCGGGCTCGTCCGGCCGGCCATGCGCTGGTACTGTCCCGCGCTCATCACCCGCGACAGCTTCGCCTATCTCACCATCCGCGAGTCGTGCGTCCGCGAGGACGACCGGCGGCGCTGGGAGTTCGGGGCCTGTGGCCACGGCCGCGAGGGCGCCGGGCTCGCCCGGGAGCTGGCCGATCATGTGCGGACCTGGGATCACCGCCTGCGGGACCGTCCGGACCCGGTCTTCACCCTTCACCCCGCGGGCGCCGTCGTGCCGCCTCCCGCCGCCGGTCGGATCTTCCGCAAGCGTCACACCCAGCTCGTCATGGCCTGGCCCTGATCGTGCGGGGCGTCACAGGGCGTCGAGGTCGACGGCTCGGGCGAGGGCGTCGTAGCCGCGATCGTCGAGATGGACGCCGTCGCCCGAGTCGTACTCCGGGCGCAGGAAGTCGGGGTCGTCGGGGCGGCGGACGGCCGCTTCGAAGTCCACCACGTGGTCGTACGCGCCGCTGGTGCGGATCCATTCGTTGACCTGGTCGCGTACGGCCTCCGCCGCCGGGCTGTAGGCGAGCGGCGAGCCCTTGACGGGGGTGAGGGTGGCGCCGACGGCACGGATGCCCCGGGCGTGGGCGGCCCGGATCAGCTCCTTGTGGCCGTCGATGATCCCGCGGGCGGTCGCCTGGTGGGGCTTGTTCCATTCGGCCAGGTCGTTGATGCCGTCCATGATGATGACGGTGCGGACGCCGGGTCGCTCCAGCACGTCGCGGCGGAAGCGGGTCAGGCCGCTGGTGCCGTACTCGGGCGAGCCGGTCGGGGTAGCGGTTGTCGGCTCCGGCGGTCGAGCCGACGCCGTCGGTGAGGGAGTCGCCGAAGGTGACCACGGCCCCGGTGAGGGACGGCCCGGTGGAGGATGGCCGCCCGGCGCGGGGGCCGGTGACGTCCACGCCGGTCAGGAAGTGCCAGGAGGCGGCGGTGTCGGTGAACGGGGTGCCGGTGGCGTCGGTCAGGTGGTCGCCGGAGGCGCGGTAGGAGGTGGCCTGGGCGAAGTGGTGGAAGGTGGCCGGGCCGGTGGGGGCGGCGCGGCTCCCCGACCGGCCCGGGCGACGGCGGCTCCGTCGATCGCCAGTGGAGCGGCGCCGTGGACGTTGGAGAGCCGGACGCGCACGGCGGTGCCGCCGCCGCCGAGGCGGACGATCTGGCGCAGGGTCTCGGGACCCCGGCGGGCGAAGCCGTCCTCGGACCAGTTGGGGCCGTACCAGGAGGTGCTGGGGGTGGCGGGCTAGACGGCGGCGCCCCACGCCGCCACCCATCGGCGCGATGCCGCGCCGGCTGGGGTGATGCCCAAGGCGAGGGCGAGCACGACGGCCAGGGCGGGAACGGCGAGCCTGCGCACGACGGGCCTCCCCGAGATTCCAGAAAGGAGGGGATTGCTCATGACGGGGGTCCTGGGGTGTGGTCAGGCGGAGCGGACGGCGGACAGGTCGAACTCCAGCGTGATGCGATCGGAGATCATCACCCCGCCGGTCTCCAGCGCGGCGTTGTACGTCATGCCGAAGTCCTTGCGGTTGACCGCCACGCTGCCCTCGAAGCCGACCCGGGTCAGCCCCTGGGCGTCGACGGCGGTGCCGGTGTAGTCGAGGGGGACGGTGATCCGCCGGGTCACCCCGCGGATCGTCAGGTCGCCGGTGACCTCGAAGCTGTCGCCGCCCGCGTGCACGACGAAGGCGGACTCGAAGGTGATGTGCGGATGGGCGGCGGCGTCGAGGAAGTCGCCGGTGCGCAGGTGGTTGTCGCGCATCTGGTTGCCGGTCTGGATGCCGGCCACGTCGAGCACCACGCGGACGGCGGAGGCGGTGGGGTCGGCCGCGTCCAGGCGGGCGGTGGCCTCCTGGACGGGGATGCTGCCGCGCACCTTGGTCACCATGGCGTGGCGGGCGACGAACCCGAACCGGCTGTGGTCCGGGTCGATGGTGTAGTGGCCGCTCAGCTCGCTGGGGTACATGGTCGCGCTCCAATTAGTTCAGCACTGGAAGATTCGGCACGACAGTACATAGCTTTATTTCAGCACGCAACTTTCCAGTACGCTCGACGCATGACCCGCTGGCTCACCGACGACGAACAACAGGCGTGGCGCGCCTTCGGCCTGGCCACCCGCCTGCTGACCGATCGTCTGGAACGCGACCTGATGGCGGCGGCCGACATGCCGCCCACCTACTACGAGCTGCTCGTCCTGCTGTCGGAGGCCCCCGCGCGCACGATGCGCATGAGCGAGCTGGCGCACTGGACCAACTCCAAGCCGAGCCGCATCTCACACGCGGTCAACAAGCTGGAGCAGAAGGGCTGGGTGCGCCGGGAGCACTACGCCGGCGACCGGCGCGGCTGGCTGGCGGTGCTCACCGACGACGGGCTCGACGCGCTCCGGGCCGCCGCCCCGGAGCACGTCGCCAGCGTCCGCGAGCACCTGGTCGACCTGCTCACCGAGGAACAGCTGCGACAGCTCGCCGACATCAGTCAGGTCCTGCTCGACCACCTCATCGAGAAGGGGTGACGCGTACGGGCGGCTCGGCGGTGAACGCCGCCAGGGCGTCCGGGTCCGGCGCGACGCCGATCCCGGGGCCGTCGGGGACCGTGATGGAGTCGCCGGTCAGCACGACCGGCGCGGTGAGGTCGCGCTCGAAGTAGCGGGCGGTCGCCGAGATGTCGCCCGGCAGGGTGAAGCCGGGCAGGCTGGCCAGCGCCAGGTTCGCCATCCGGCCGAGCCCGGTCTCCAGCATCCCGCCGCACCACACCGGCACGTCGGCGGCCCGGGCCAGGTCGTGGATCCGGCGGGCCTCCAGGTAGCCGCCGACCCGGCCGGGCTTGATGTTGATCACCGAGCAGGCGCGCGCCCTGATGGCGGCGGTGGCGGCGCGGGCCGAGGTGATCGACTCGTCCAGGCAGATCGGCGTGTCCATGCGGGCGGCGAGCAGGGCGTGGCCGTGCAGGTCGTCCGGGGCGAAGGGCTGCTCCAGCAGGGTCAGGCCGTACGCGTCGAGGCGGGCCAGGTGGCGGGCGTCGGCGGGGGCGTAGGCGGTGTTGGCGTCGGCGGTGAGCATCAGGCCGGGGCCGAACGTCTCGCGCACCAGCCGGACCGGCTCCAGGTCCCAGCCGGGCTCGATCTTGAGCTTGATCCGGGCGTACCCGGCGCCGACGTGCCGGTCCACGGTGTCGAGCAGGTCGTCGAGGGTGGCGGCGATGCCGACCGACACGCCGACGCGTACGCTGCGCCGCACCCCGCCCAGGTAGGCGGCCAGTGACAGGCCGCGCGCCTTGAGCACGGCGTCCAGGACGGCCGTCTCGACGGCGGCCTTGGCCATCGGATGGCCGCGCAGGTGCGCCAGCGCGGGCGCGACGCCGGCCGGGTCGAGGCCGGGCACCGCGAACAGGGCGGGCAGCAGGAAGCGGCGGATGAGGTCGGCCGCGCCCTCCAGGTACTCGGGGCTGTAGGTGGGCTCGTCCTCGGCCACGCACTCGCCCCAGCCCTCCTCCCCCTCGGCCCCGCGCACGCGCACCAGCAGCGCCCGGCGCTCGGTCTGCGTGCCGAGCGAGGTGCGGAACGGGGTGAGCAGCGGCAGCGCGACCGTGTGCAGCTCGGCCTCGGCGATCCTCACGCCGCACGCTCCAGCACGTACCAGCCGTCCCTGGTGAAGGTGGCGATCCGGTAGCCGCGGGCGAGCGCGCCGCCCAGGGCGGCCCGCTGGGCGGCCCGCCACCGCGCCGCCTCCGCGGGGTCCTCGCGCCGCAGCCGCTCGGCGTCGGCGGGCGTCGCGCAGCGCAGTACGGCCGCGCCGCCCGGCTCGCGCGGCGCCCCGGTCTCGTCGAGGATCACCTCGGCCTTCTCGGTCCCGCCCAGGGCGGACAGCCCCGAGTCCGGGGCCGCCGGGACAGGGCTCAGCGCCGGATCCAGGGCAGGGGCAGGGGTCACAGGCCAGTGGGCGAACAGACGGTCGGTGAGGTCGCCGCCGTTGATGCCGTCGTTCATCGGCCCGTAGAAGTCGGGGACGTACCGCTCGGCCCGCGCGCCGAGCCTGCCCAGGTTGAAGAAGGCGTTGCGGCGTACGAGCGGGTCGAAGGTCCAGGAGATGGAGCTCAGGCCGCGTTCGGCGGCCCACGCCCGCTGGTGTGCCTTGATCGCCTGGCCGACCCCCCGGCCCCGCGCCTCGGCGGCCACGCCCACCACGTGGGAGTGCAGGCCGGCCCCCTCGGCCAGGAACCCGGAGGCGGCGGCCACGAGCTCGCCGCCGAGGAAGGCGCCACTGACGTACCCGCCGGTGTGCTCAAGGGCGCACATGAGGTCGACGGCCACCGGCGGATCGTCGCCCGCCCTGGTGTTCCAGACGCGGCGCAGCAGCCGGTCGGCGGCCTGGAACTCGGAGGTTCCGTGGAGGATGCGGATTTCGAGCATGGCACCAGCATTCCGCCGGACCGCCGCCGGATCGTTGGCGCGCAAGCCCAACTTCAGCCGCCGCCGTTTGTGCCGGACGCCGGGCTCCGGCCGCCGCCCGTGCCGCCCGTGGCGCCCGCGCCGCCCGCGCCGATCTCGGCCAGCCGGAGCTGGAGGCCGAGCACGAGCCGGACGTCGGGGTCGTCGAGCGGGATCAGCTCGCCGATGCGGCGCAGCCGGTACCTGAGCGTGTTGGGGTGCAGCGACAACGTCTCGGCCGCCCTGGGCACGTCGTAGTGGGCGGCCAGCCAGACCCGCAGGCTGCGGACGTAGTCGGTGCCGTGCCCGGCGTCGTGCTCGGCCACCAGGGACAGCGGCTCGCCCGCCGCCGGGCCGGACCGCATCGAGGCGGCCGCGTCCAGCAGGAACAGCGCCGCGGCCAGCTCCTCGTGCAGGCCCACCTCGCCGCCCGCGAACGGGCCGCCCATCGCGCGCAGCGCCTCGTCGGCCTGCCGGGCGGCGGCCGGGACCTGGGCGACCGAGGCCGCGGTCCGTCCGACGCCCGCCCGCCAGTGCCCGCCGAGCCGGTCGGTGATCCGGCCGAGGGTCTCGGCGGTGACGCGCCGCAGCAGCGCGGTCCCGGCGCCGGCCGCCACGATCGCGTACGTCCGGCCGTCCACGGCGCCGACGGCGGCCCTGATCCGGTAGACGGCGTAGGCGGTGCGCAGCAGGTCGGCGGCGTGCGTGGCGGCGAAGACGTCGGTCCGCCCGGCCGGGTCCCCGGCGGCCACCACCCTGACCGGCTCGTCCGGGCGCAGGCCCAAGGAGGCGGCCAGCTCCCCGGCGGGGCCTGCGCCGCGCAGCAGCCGGCCCACCCACTCGTCCCTGGTCCGGCGGGCCTCGTCGGCGGCCAGGCTGAGGCGGGCCAGGTGCGGGGCGGCGGTTCTGGCGGCCTCGGCGAGCACCGCGTCGGCGTCGGGCGCGAGCGGCTCGTCCGCCTGGATGGCCCAGATCGTGCCGAGCGCCTCGCCCCTGGCGCGGACCGCGATGGCCAGCCGGGGCAGGTACTCGCGCGGCTCGTGGCTCCACACGGCCCCCTCGCAGCGCAGGACGGCGGCGTACTCCTCGGCGTTCGTCGGGTGCTCGGGCACGCGCCGGCCGAGGATGCCCTCCCTTCGCAGGTCGTCGATCGGCTGGCCGATCGTGGAGTAGGCCAGGACGCGCATGGCCAGGTCCTCGATGGCCACCGCGCCCCCGACGCGGGCGGCGACCTGGTTGGCCAGTGCGAACAGGTCGCCCGCCTGGCCGCCGCCCAGGTCCGCGGCCGGGGCGACGAGCGCGAGCAGGGCGTCCACCAGGGCGTAGAGCTGGCCCCAGGCCAGGCCGGGGGCGGCGGCCAGCAGCGCCACGCCCGCGCCGCGGGCCGCCTCGGTCAGCGCGGCGGCGTCGCCGATCCCGGCCCGGACGACGACCGCGCTCACGCCCGCCCCGGCCGCGCTCTCCAGCAGGGACGGCTCCGGCCTGCCGGTGGCCAGCAGCAGCGCCCCGGCGTAGGCGGCCAGCGGCTCGTCGGAGCCGTGGATGACCGGCGCGCCCACCATCGCCTGGCGGCCGGACGGCAGGCACAGCGCGCTCACCGTCTCCGCGCCGAGGCTGTCGAGCAGCACGCCGAGCGTCACCCGGCCCTGGCCGCTCACGCCCGCCCCCCGCGCAGGAGGCGTCCGTGCCGGCCGCCGGTGAACTCGCCGTCGTCGATCACCATGCGGCCGCCCAGGAGCACGTGGGTGACGCCGGCCGGGCGGGTGGCGGGCTCGTCGTAGGTGCCGTCGTGGCGGATGGCGGCGGGGTCGAACACGCACACGTCGGCGACCGCTCCCCTGCCCAGCCAGCCCCGGTCGGCCAGGCCGAACTGGGCCGCGGTGGCCGAGCCGACCTTCCTGATCGCCTCGGCCATCGGCACGAGCCCGCGTTCGCGCACGTACTCGCCGAGGAAGGTGGGGAAGGTGCCGTACGTGCGCGGGTGGGTCGGCCCGTCGGGCGGCCCGCCGTCGGAGCCGATCGACACGAGGGGGTGCCGCATGATCCGGGTGACGTCGTCGTCGTGCATGGTGTGGAAGACGCCGTCGGCGTGCGGGTCGGCCATGAGCAGGTCGCACAGCGCGTCCCAGGGCTCGCGGCCGTCCAGCAGGTCGGCCAGCGAGCGGCCGGTGACGCCGGCGGAGGCGTGCCGCAGCAGCCGCACGTCCTCGGGGTGCGTCTCCCGCCACAGGCCGACGCCGGTCGTGCGCTCGGGATCCTCGGCCAGCGCGCGCAGCGCCCGCCGTTCCGCCGGGTCGGCCAGCCTCCTGAGCAGCTCCGGCTCACCGCCTTCGCACGCGGTGGGCGGCAGCAGCGCGACCAGCCCGGTGCAGAACGCCCGGTACGGGTACACGTCGGCCCGCACGTCCACGCCCCGGACCCGGGTGGCCGTCAGCTTGTCCAGCAGCATGGCCGACGAGCCGTGCACAGCCCGGCCCGACGCCTTGCAGTGGGAGACCTGCAGCCGCACCCCGGCCGCCGCCGCGACCTCGACGGCCTCGTCCAGCGCGCCGGCCAGCCCCTCGCTCTCGCTGCGCAGATGGGTGGCGTAGACGAGGTTCCAGCGCCGGGCCGCGCGGGCCAGCGCGATCAGCTCGCCGGTGCCGGCGTAGGCGCCCGGCACGTACTCCAGGCCGCTGGACAGCCCGCACGCGCCCGCGGCGAACGCCTCCTCGGCCAGCTCGGTCATCCGGTCGAGCGCGCCGGGCGGCGGCGCGGCGTCCATGCCGCAGACGGCCGTGCGCAGCGTGTTGTGGCCGACGAGCGCGGCCAGGTTGTTGGTCGTGCCCTCCCGTTCCACGGCGTCGAGGTAACCGCCGAAGGTGGTGAAGGCGTGCTCGCCGAAGATCCCGGGGGCGAAATGGGCCGACTCGGAGTCGGCCGGTCCGCAGGAGAAGCCGCAGTTCCCGATGATCTCGGTGGTGACGCCCTGCCACAGCTTGAACGGCTGCTCCCCGGCCATGAACGGCACGGTGTCGGAATGGCTGTGCGGGTCGATGAAGCCGGGCGCGACGACCATGCCGTCCACGTCCACCACGCGGGCGGCCCGGCCGAGGTCGCGGCCGGTCGCGGTGACGCGTCCGCCACCGATGGCCACGTCCGCGGTACGGCCGGGCGAGCCGAACCCGTCGTGCAGAGTGCCGCCGCGCAGAATGAGGTCGTGCATGCAGGTATTACCTTTCCCGGGTACGAGATTCGTCGGTCATGTCAGGGGACGGCCGCCACCAGACGCCTGGTGTAGTCGTGGGCGGGGGCGTCCAGGACGGCCGAGGTGGTCCCCTCCTCCACGACCGCGCCCTTCAGCAGCACCACGGTCCTGGCCGCGACCTGGCGGACGACCGCCAGGTCGTGGGTGATGAACAACATCCCGGTGCCGAGCTCCCGGCCGATGCCGCGCAGCAGTTCGAGCACGTGCGCCTGGACCGACACGTCCAGGGAGGCGACCGGTTCGTCGCAGATCAGCAGCGCGGGCCGGACGGCCAGGGCCCGGGCGACGGCGACGCGCTGGCGTTCGCCGCCGGACAGCGCCTTGGGGCGGCGGGCGGCGTACGCGGCGGGCAGGCCGACCAGCTCCAGCAGCTCGCCCACGCCGATCCGGTCGGCGGGCGCGGCCCTGGCGATCGCCTCGGCCAGCGTCGCGCCGACGGTCATGGCGGGGTTGAGCGAGGTGGAGGGGTCCTGGAAGACGCACTGGACGAGCCGGTGCACGCGGGCACGCTCGCGCGGGTCCAGGGCGGCCCGGTCGGTGACGTCGAGGCCGGCCAGCCGGATCCGGCCGCCGTCGGGGGTGAGCAGGCCGAGCACCGAGCGGGCCAGCGTGGTCTTCCCCGAGCCAGACTCCCCCACCAGGCCGACGGTCTCGCCGGGGTTCACGTGCAGGCTGACGCCGCCCAGGGCGGTGTGGGCGCCGTACCGTTTGCGCAGGCCCTCGACGTGCAGCAGCGGTTCGCCGCCGGCCGGGGCGGCGGGGAGCGCGGCCTCGCGCAGCGGCGGGCGGGCGGCCCCGGCGGTGTCGTGGACGCAGGCGGTCAGCCGGTCACGGCCGATCGGGCGCAACGGCGGCCTGGCCGCGGTGCAGGCGTCCGCGACCCGGTCGCAGCGGGTGGCGAACGCGCAGACGCCGGCCACCGCGTCCGCCCGCGGCACGGCGCCCGGGATGCCCACCAGGCGTTCCAGCGTGAGCTCGGCCGAGGGCAGCGCGCCCAGCAGCCCCGAGGTGTACGGGTGCGCGGGAGCCGAGGCCAGCTCCGGGCCGGGCCCCTGCTCGACGACGCGCCCGGCGTACATCACGGCGACCCGGTCGCAGACGGCGAACGCCACGCGCAGGTCGTGGGTGATGAGCAGCACGCCCATGCCCCGCGCCTCCTGCACGCGGCGCAGCAGCGCCAGGATCTCGTGCTGGGTGGTGGCGTCCAGCGCGGTGGTGGGTTCGTCGGCGACGAGCAGTTCGGGGTCGCCGGCCAGCGCGGCGGCCAGGGCGACGCGCTGCCGCATGCCGCCCGAGAGCTGGAACGGGTAGCGCCCGGCCACGGCGGGGTCGTCGATGCCGACCTCGGTCAGCCTGCGCGCGATCTCCTGCCGGGACGTCCGGCCGCGCAGGGTCTCGGCGATGTGCGCGCCGGCCGTGCGCAGCGGGTTGAGCATGGCGAAGGGGTCCTGCATGAGCAGCGAGATCCGCCGTCCGCGCACGCCGCGCAGCAGCCGCTCGGACGCGCCGACGAGCTGGGCGCCGCCGACCTCGACCGACCCCTCGGCGCGCAGGCCGCGCGGGAGCAGGCCGACGAGGGCGCGGGCGGTCAGGGACTTGCCGCTGCCGGACTCGCCGACCAGCCCGACGGTCTCGCCCGCGGCGACCGTCAGGTCCACGCCGTCCACGAGCACCCGGTCGCCGACGACCCGCAGGCCGCGTGTCTCAAGCATCGGAGAGCCTCTCGAAGAGCTGGTCGCCCAGCAGGGTGGCGGCGGTGGCGGCGACGGTGACCAGCGCGGCGGGCACCACCGCGGCCCACGGGTTGAGGTCGAGCAGGGCGCGGTTCTCCTCGATCATCAGCCCCCAGTCGGGCGTGCCGGCGGGCAGGCCGATGCCCAGGAAGGACAGACCGGAGAGCGCGACCAGCGCGGCGACGAAGCTGAGCAGCGCGCCCGCCACGACCGTGGGCGCGATGTTGGGCAGCAGGTGCCTGAACATGATCCGGGTGCGGCTGAGCCCGAGCGTGCGGGCCGCCTCGGCGTAGGCCAGCTCGCGCTGGGCCATGGTGAGGCTGCGCACCACCCGGATGTCGCCGGGCGTGAACAGCACCGCCATCGCCAGCACCGCCCAGCCGATGCCGCCGCCGAGCACGCCCACCAGGACGATCAGCATGAGCAGTCCCGGCATCGCGATGAGCAGGTCGACCACGCGCATCATGACGGCGTCGATCCAGCCGCGGCGGTAGCCGGCCAGCAGCCCGAGCGAGGTGCTCATCGCGCAGGTGCCCAGCGCGACGACGACCGGCCACAGCAGCGCCGAGCGGGCTCCGGCCAGGCATCGCGACAACACGTCCCGGCCCAGCTCGTCGGTGCCCGCCCAGTGGGCCCAGCTCGGCATCGTCGCGCCGAGCGCGAGGTCCTGCGCGGCCGGGTCGTAGGGCGCGATCCACGTTCCGAACAGGGCGGCTGCCGCCATGAGGGCCAGGATCCCGCCCGACAGCAGCGTCAGCGGCCCCGGCCCGGTCCGGCGCAGCCGGCGGGCCCGTCCGCCGAGGCGCACGGTCCCCGGCACGACGCTCACGCGGCCACCGCCCCGTGGCGCACCCGCGGGTCCACCGCGAGGTAGGCCAGGTCGATCAGCAGGTTGACGGCGACCACCACGGCGCCTCCCATCAGGACGAGCGCCTGGACGACGGGCAGGTCCTTCTGCCCGACCGCGCTGACGAGCAGCTCGCCGACGCCGTGCAGCCCGAAGGCCCGTTCGACGAACAGCGCGCCGGTGAGGTTGGCGGCCAGCAGCAGGCCGCCGACCGTGAGGACGGGCAGCGCGGTGTTGCGCAGCGCGTACCCGATCCAGTAGCGGGCCCGGCCGACGCCGCGCGCCCGGGCGAAGGTCATGTAGTCCTGCCCGGCCAGGTCGAGCGCGGCCGCCCGCATCTGCCTGATGACGACCGCCGCCTGCCCGGTGGCCAGCGCGATCGCGGGCAGCGTCAGGTGCGCGACCCGCTCGGCGAACGTCTCGCCCGCGCCGAAGACGGGGAACCAGCCGAGGGTGACGGCGAAGCCGTACAGCAGCAGGATGCTCATCGCGAACGGCGGGATCGCGAGGCCGACCAGCGCGGAGAGCGTGATGCCCCGGTCGAGCGGGCCGCCCCTGCGCATGGCGGCGGCCAGCCCGGCGGGCAGGCCGACGGTGAGGGTGAGGATGATCGCGTAGGCGGCCAGGCCGGCGGTGACCGGCAGGCGGTCGGCGATGACGCCGGCGACCGGTTCGCGGCTGTAGAGGGAGGCGCCGAAGTCGCCGCGCACGGCGTCGCCGAGCCAGGTGGCGTAGCGGACGGGCAGCGGGTCGTCGAGGTGGTACTGCGCGCGGACGGCGGCGCGCGACTCGGCGGTGGAGGGCCGCGGCCCGAGCAGGACCTGCTCCGGGTCCCCGGGGGCGAGCGCCAGCAGCGCGTAGGTGAGCACGGACAGCACGCCGAGCAGGAGCAGCGCGGCGGCCAGGCGGCGGGCGACGAAGGCCATCAGGCACCGGCCGCCGGGCGGATGGTGCTGAAGACGTTCATGGTCCAGGTGCCGAACTGGCCGGTGAACCGCTTGCGCAGCGCGACGGCGGCCTCCTTGGTGTAGAGCGGCACGTACGGCACCTGGTCGGCGATCTCGGCCAGCACCTCGGTGACGGCGGCGGCACGGTCGGCGCCCTCGTGCGTGCCGAGGTCGTCGAGCCGGGCGTCGGTCTCGGGCGAGCCGTAGCCGCTGAAGTTGAAGCCCTGGGGCCCGGCCGAGGCGCGGCTGACCAGGTCGGGCAGCACCTCGCCCGGGTCGGGGGTGCCGTAGAGCAGGTCGACGAGCTGCAGCGGGGTGTCCTGGTGGCTGAACATGCGCTGCCGGTACTGCTCGGTGGGCAGCGGCTGGAGGTCGAGCTTGATGCCGATCACCGCCAGGTCGGCGGCGATGGCCTGGAGCGCCTTGACGTCGTCGCTGCCGCTGTCGTACGGCGCGGCCAGGGTGAAGCCCTCGGGGTGGGCCGACTTGGCCAGCTCGGCCTTGGCGGCGTTCACGTCGTGGGGGTAGGCGGGCAGCTTCGGCGGCGTGCCACCGTACAGGGCGGCGATCTGGGGCTTGGGCAGCATCAGGTCGGCGATGCCGCCGTGGCCGCTGGTCATGAGCGTGGCCAGCGCCTCCCGGTCGAGGGCGTGGGCGATGGCGCGGCGTACGTGCACGTCCTTGAGCGGGCCCTCGCGGACGCCGAGGGACAGGTAGGCGATGTTGTTGGCCGGGTAGAAGGCGGTCGTGACGCCGGACAGGGCGCTCCACTTGCGCGTCTCGCTGACCTGGATGTCGTTGGTGCCGTCCACCTCGCCGGAGGAGACGGCCAGGCGCAACGTCTCGGGGTCGCCGATCGCCTTGACCTCGATCCTGCGCAGCGCCGGCTTGGGCCCCCAGTACAGCTCGTTGCGTTCCAGCGTCACCCCCGAGGTGAGCGAGAACTTGGTGACCTTGAAGGGGCCGGAGCCGAGGGTGCCGACCTCGGGCGAGCCGAGGTCCTTCGGGTGCGCGGCGGCCAGCTTCTTCGGCACGATCTGCCAGGCCAGCGCGGCGGTGGCCAGGAAGGCGGGGCTGGGCTTGCCGAGGGTGACCTTCACCGTGCGCGGGCCGGTGACCTCGACCTTCTTGACCTGCGTGACGTAGCTGGCGGCCTGGGAGGTCACGGCGGGGTCGAGGTGGCGGGTCAGGGAGTAGGCGGCGTCCTCGGCGGTGACCGGCGTGCCGTCGCTGAACCTCGGGCCCTCGCGCAGGGTGAAGACGTACGTGCGCGGGTCGGGATGGGTCCAGGAGGCGGCGATGCTCGGGATGACCCTGCCGTCCGGGCCGAGGGTCACCATCGTGTCGAGGACGGCGAACTGCACGGTGGTGGAGGCGTCGTTGAAGCCGTGGGCGATGTCGAGGCTGTTGGGGGCGAGCCCCATCGCCCAGCGGAGCGTGTCGGGGGCCGCGCCGGAGCTCGCGGCTCCGGCGCAGCCGGTCACCAGCACGAGCAGAGCGCCCGTCGCGAGCCTGGCGAGTGCGGTTGCGGATGTCATGGAACCACCTCGGGGAGTGAGCGGGGGGAATAGTCGGACGCTAGAAGCCCGGCCTCCCTCGTTCACTGACCCGGCAGCCAAACTCTGCGCGCCCCGGCTCGTGCTGCAGGCCAACACGGTCCTAGACCAGACCAGGGGGGACGCCGACGGGCGCGGTGCCCTCGGGCTGGGCGGCGAAGCGCAGGCCGAGCAGGCCGAAGCCGCTGAGCAGCAGGTCGCCGTCCCCGTCGAGGCGCAGGGTGAACGGGCCGGCCCGCCACGTCCCGGCGGGTGCGGGGGCGACGGGGGCCTGGAAGGTCAGGCCGACGCGCAGCATGCCCTCGTCGATGACGGCGAGCACGCCCGTCTCGTCGTTGAGCCAGGCGCCCCGCGGGACGGGCCCCTCCCCCGGCGGGTCGCACGGCTCGTACACGTGCGGCCACCGGATCGACCCGTCGTGGCCGAACAGCAGCCGCCCGTCCTCCGGCACCAGCCAGATCCGGCCGGCCGGCACCTGCGCGTACCAGCGGCCGTCTTCGTCGAGGGCGAGCTCGAAGTCGGTGGCGCCGGTCAGGGAGATTCCGCCGCCGTCGTCGCCGTCGGCGGGTTCGAGGGTGAGGGTGGCGTCGGTCTCCGGGTCGTGCCAGTGGCCGAGCAGGGCGGGCCGCGCCGCCTCGGCGTCGGCCCGGCGGGCGGGGGCCGGACGGGGGGCCGGGTCCTGGCCGGTGAGGGCGAGGGCCAGGCGGAGGCTGAGGCCGACGGGGTCCAGGCCGCTGTGGTTGGTCAGCACGGCCACGCCGAGGCCGGGCTCCGGCAGGTGGAGCAGGTTGCCGACGTAGCCGTGCATGCCGCCGGCGTGGCCGTACCCGGCCGCCTCGCCGACGGCCAGGTGGCAGATGCCGCGGGCGTACCGCAGGACGGCGCCGTCGGCGAGCACGGTCCGCTCCAGCAGCGCGGCGCGCACGTCGGCGCCCAGCACCCGGCCGTCGGCCAGGAAACCGAACCAGGGGGCGAGGTCGGCGACACCGGTCACCAGGCCGCCGTCGCCGACCGCGCTCTCCTGCGTGTCGGCCCGCGCGCCGGCGCCGTCGTAGCCGTAGGCCATCCGCGGCAGCGGGACGGAGGCGTCGTCGCGGAAGACGGTGTCGTCCATGCCGAGCGGGCCGAACAGCCGCTCGCGGGCGAAGTCGGCCAGCGACCGGCCGGTGAGCCGCCGGACCACGACGGCGGCCAGGACGTAGCCGGTGTTGGAGTAGGAGAAGCGGGTGCCGGGCTCGAACGAGGTCCGGCGCACGCCCGCCACGATCTTCATCAGGCGTTCCTCGTCCATCAGGGTGAACGGGACGCCGGTGACGGCCTGCAGGCCGTACCACTCGGGCAGGCCGCCGGTGTGCCGCAGGCACTGGTCGAGCGTGACGGGCACGCCGAGCCGCAGCTCGGGGATGTGCTCGCGGACGTCGTCCACCAGGCTCAGCCTGCCGTCGCGCGCCAGCAGAAGCAGGCACGCGGCGGTGAACTGCTTGCTGATGGAGGCGATGTCGAAGCGGGTGCGGGAGTCGATCGGGACGCCGAACTCGACGGTCGCCACGCCCCTGGCCGAGGTGTGCAGCACCTTGCCGTCGGCGTAGACCCCGACCGCCAGCCCCGGCCCGTCGGGGCGGAGGCCGGGAAGGGCGTCGAGCGCGCGTTCTACCTGCTCAAAATCCATCGTTCAAGTATCTGGATGTCCTGGTTCGAAACACTTGTCCGGAGCGGCAAACCTGGGGGCCGCGTGGTTGGTCTGCCGCACAGGGCCGTCCTGGCGGTCACGCGCTCTCACCGGGCCGCACGGCCGACTTCGCCGCCGGGGCGGGAGCGGCGTCCCCGGCTCGTGCCCGCCGCCCGGCGGCGGGGATCACGAAGGCGGCGGCGACGGCCAGCAGGCCGAGCGCCGCCGACAGCAGGTACGTGTCGACGAAGCTCTGCTCGGTGGGCACCCCCGCGACCGCGCCCGAAGCCAGCACCATGGCGCCCAACTGCGCGCCGAACGTGCCGCCGATGCTCTTGGCGACGAAGACCACGCCGCTGACCCCGGCCGAGCGGTCGCCGGGCACGTCGGAGGCCACCGCGTTGAGCCCGGCGGTCAGGCCGATGGAACCGCCCAGCCCCATGACCGTCACCCCGGCCATGACCTGCCACGGGGAGGAGTGCCACAGGGCCAGCCCGCCGGTCCCGGCGCAGACGAGCGCGCTGCCGAGCACCAGCACGGCACGCCGTCCGAGCAGCCTGGTCATCGGCCCGACCAGCGGCGCGACCACGGTGCCCGCGATCCCCATGGGGAACATGTAGATCCCGATCCACAGGGTGTCGGCGCCCAGGCCGTACCCGGTCCCGGCGGGCGCGGCCAGCATCATCGGCAGCGCGACGACGAGGCCGAAGGAGGCGAAGCCGAACACGACCCCCATGGCCGTCACCCCGGCCGGGGTGCGTCCGGCCAGCAGCCGCAGATCCACGAGCGGGTCGGCGACGCGCAGCTCGACGACCGCCCACGAGCCCAGCGTCAGGGCGGCGGCGGCGAACAGGGCGAGGGTGGCCGGGGCCGTCCAGCCCCAGGCGGAGGCGGCGGTCAGGCCCAGCATGAGCAGGGCCACGCCGCCGCCGAGCAGCAGCCCGCCCGTCCAGTCGACGCGACCGCCGGCCGCGCGCGGGGTGGCCGGAACCGTGTACCAGGCCAGGACGAAGGCCGCCGCCACGCCGATCACGGCGAGCAGGAACAGCCACCGGTAGCCGAGAGCCGAGCTGATCGGCCCGGCCAGGATGAGGCCGAGGGCGCTGGCCAGCGCGGCGATGCCGATGACCAGGCCGTTGCCGGTGGCGGCGCGCTCGGGGGTGAGGGTGTCGCGGAACAGCCCCACGGTCAGGGGCAGCACGCCCAGCCAGATGCCCTCGACCGCCATGCCCGCGATCAGCACGGTGATGTTCGGCGCCAGGGCGGCGAGCAGGACCCCGGCGCCGCTGATCGCCATCAGCGCGAGCAGCACCCGCCGTTTGTCGTACATGTCGGCCAGGCGGCCGACGACGGGAGTGCTGATCGCCGCGCTGATCAGCGAGCCGGTGAAGATCCACGCGAGCGCCCCAGGGGAGGCCGCCAGGTCCTGCTGGACGAGCGGGAGCGCGGGCGAGAGCGTCATCTCCATGGTCTGGAGGAGGCCGATGAACAACACCGGCGCGCCGATGACGCCGAAGCCGGATCTGGACATGGTTCTGCCTTTCGGGGTGGGGTGACGTGCGGCCGCGTGGTCCCCCCGAACCCCGGCCGTGATCTAGGCCGGGCCGAGCACCTTCGGCGTGATCAGCGCCTGGGCGGTCTGGACGAAGAACTCCTCGTCGGCCTCGTGGGCGCCGAGCACGACGCCCTGGCCGAGCCCGGCCAGCAGGGCCTTCAGCGCGCGGGCCAGGCGCAGCGCCTGCCCGCCCGTGACGGCGGCGCCGTCGTGCTCGCGGCCGGTGAACAGCGCGGCGAGGTCGACCTCGGTCGAGCTGATCGAGGTGTTGAGCCTGCCGCGCAGCTCGGGGTCGTTGAGCACGAGGTCGAGCACGCGGGTCTCGAACAGCAGCCCGCCGGCGGCCTGCGGGTCGGCCGACATGCGCAGGAAGCGGCGGGCGATCTCGGCCACGACCTCGTCCAGGCGGGCGCTCTGCCCGCCGGCCTCGGTCGCGCGCAGGTCGAGCGGGCCGACGTAGTCGTCGACCATGGCGGCCATCAGCCCGTTCTTGCCGCCGAACAGCGAGTAGACCGCGCCCGTGGTCAGGCCGGCCAGCTCGGCGATGTCCTCCAGCTTCGCCTTCGAGCCGTCCCTGCCGACGATCTCGCGCGCGGCCTCGATCAGCGCGCGCTTGTTGGCGGCCTTGCTCTCCGCTCTGGTCAGCCGCATGGCGTCTCCTGCATGCCGTAACGATAATCTGATTTACTAGAATAATCCAGATTATCAGGAGGCTCGTAGATGGACGTCGCCCCCCAGATGAGCCGCGTGCCCGGCTTCACCGCGTTCCCGACGGTGGACCAGATGCACGCCGAGCTCGACGACCTCGCCGCCGCCCACCCCGACCTGGTGCGCCTGCGCCGCATCGGCACGTCCCGCCTGGGCGAGCCGCTGCGGGTGGCCAACGTCGGCGCCGGCCCCCATGACGCCGTGATCATCGGCGGTCCCCATCCCAACGAGCCCATCGGCGCGCTCACCGTCAGCGCGCTGCTGCGCCTGCTCGTCGAGGACGCCGCGCTGCGCGAGGACTTCGGCTACCGCTGGCATCTGATCCCGTGCGCCGATCCCGACGGCGCCCGGCTCAACGAGGGCTGGTACGCCTGCCCGAGCGACCGCCGGGCCTACGCCGAGCACTTCTATCGCCCCGCCGAGGCCGACCAGGTCGAATGGACCTTCCCGCTCACCGGCGAGGACTACTTCTTCGACCGCACCCTGCCGGAGACCGAGGCGCTGATGCGGCTGATGGACGAGGTCCGGCCCGCCTTCGTCTACTCCCTGCACAACGGGGAGCTCCAGGGCGCGTTCTACTACCTCAGCCGGAACGACCCCGCGCTCGCCGCCCGCCTGACCGCCATCGCCACGGCCGAGGGCCTGCCGCTGCACATGGGCCCGCCGGAGCTGCCGGGCGCCGTCCAGATCGCGCCGGCGGCCTACCTGACGCCGCGCGGCGCCGACATCGCCGCCACGTACGGCATCGGCGGCGGCAGCGTCGACTACGCCGAGCGCTTCGGCGCCCTGCACCTGATCGCCGAGCTGCCCTACTGGGCCGACCCCCGCGTCGCCGACCAGACCCCGACCGGCCAGAAGTACCACGAGACGATCCGCGACTCCCTGGCCGGGCAGCGCGAGCTGATCGGCGAGCTGGCCGCCTCGCTCGCCCGCGCCAAGGGCGACCTGACCGTGCGGTCCCCCTTCCGCCGGGCGCTGGAGGACTTCGTCGGCGCCCACGACGAGTTCATCAGCGAGTGGGAGGCCCTGCCCGGCACCGACCGCCCGGCCACGGTGGCCGAGGCGGTCGGCGGCCGGCAGCTCGTGCACACCATGCGGCTGCGGTACTGCGGCACCTACCTGCGGATGCTGGACGCCGAGCTGGCCGCGGGCAAC
The DNA here is from genome assembly GCF_040642995.1 of Nonomuraea sp. NPDC047529. Classification (NCBI taxonomy): domain Bacteria; kingdom Bacillati; phylum Actinomycetota; class Actinomycetes; order Streptosporangiales; family Streptosporangiaceae; genus Nonomuraea; species Nonomuraea sp. NPDC047529. The sequence goes on from NZ_JBEYTJ010000028.1 coordinate 129,175, forward strand.
CTGACGCCCGTCATCCGGGCCGAGCGCGCCCGGCTCGGCGCGCGGTTCGACGAGTGGTTCGAGGAGGCCGAGTCCGAGGCGATGGGCACGCCGATCCCGCTCCGCTCGCTGGTCGCCGTGCAGCTCGGCGCGGCGCTGCTCGGGGCGGACGCCGCCAGGCGGGCGGACCCGGCCTGAGCCCCGGCGCCCCGGCCGCACCCGGCCGGGGCGCCGCCGGTCAGACGGGCAGGAGGGCGGTCAGCGCCCGCTCGACCAGCGGCCAGGTGCGGCTCTCCGGGTCGATGAGCACGAAGTGGCCCGCCCCCGGGACGCGCACCAGCGACGCCGCCGGATGGGCCGCCGCGTACGACTCCGAGAGCTCGACGGGGACGCGCTCGTCCGCCGTGCCGTGCACGATCACCACCGGGCCCGCCGGGGCCGGCAACCGGACGGGGTCCAGGCCGGGATGGTCGTCCGGCGGCCCGCCGAGGAAGTCGGTCACCGCGCCGCCGTCGAGCCCCAGCCGCGCCGCGAGCCGCAGGTCGGCGACGGGAGCCAGGGCGAGGACGGCCGCCCCGGCCGGCGCGGCGCACAGGGCGAGGTGACCGCCGGCCGAGTGCCCGACGACGACCGACGGCTGAAGGAGCCCGACCGCGGCCCGCAGGTCCGCGACCGTCGCCGCCGGATCGCCCGGCCTGCGGCGGTACTCGACGGCGGCCACGCTGTACCCCGCCCGGTGCAGCGCGTTGGCCATCGGCCGCAGGTGCGTCCGGTCGTACTCCGGACGCCAGAACCCGCCGTGGACCAGCGCCACCACGGGCCCCTCGTCCGGCCAGAGGTCGATCACCTGGTCGGCGTCCGGCCCGTACCGCAGGGCGCGGACGGGACCGGGGGCCGGGCGGGTCAGGACGGCGCGGTTCTCCACCGTCACCTCCCGGCCGGCCGGCGGGACCACAGCCGGGCGACCCCGGCCGCGCCCGCCGCCAGCAGCGCGGCCCCCGCCCCGGCCAGCGCCAGGTGCTGCCGCCGCACCCGCCGCCTGACCTGCGTGTACGGCACCGTGGAGAAGGACACCAGCTCGTATCGCGACACGTAACGGCCGGGCAGCGCGCGTTCGAGCCGGTGCTCGACGCTCTTGGTCAGCCGGTGGACCGGGGAGGCGACCTTGTCGCGCATCTCGATGAAGTTGGCCAGCGCCATCTCGGCGATCGCGTCGGTGTCGTCCCTGCGCCGCCGTTCGAACAGCGGCAGCGCGCGGGCCCAGTCGCCGTCGGTGTCGGTCAGGCACCGGTCCAGCACGGTCACGTCCTCGAAGCCGCAGTTGGCGCCCTGGCCGTAGAAGGGCACGATGGCGTGCGCCGCGTCGCCGATGAGGCCGACCCTGCCGTCCGCCTGCCACGGCGCGCACCGGACGGTGCCGAGCAGGCCGACCGGATTGTCCAGGTACTCCCGTACCAGACCGGGCGCGAGGGGGGGCACGTCCGGGTAGTGGTCGTGGAAGTGGCGTTCGATCGCCGCCGCGCTGCTCAGGGAGGCGAAGCTCGACGTGCCGCCGGTCGGCCAGAACATCGTGCAGGTGAAGGAGCGGTCGGGGTTGGGCAGCGCGATCATCATCGAGGTGCCGCGCGGCCAGATGTGCAGGGCGCCGGGGTCGAGGGCGAACTCGCCGTCCGCGGACGGGATCGTCAGCTCCTTGTAGCCGTGGCCGAGGAAGTCCAGGCTCTCGTGGATGCCCCGGTGGGCCAGCAACTGTCCCCGTACGGCCGAGTTCGCGCCGTCGGCGCCGAGCACGACGGCGGCCCTCGCGCGTACCGGGCCGTCGGCGGTCTCGAAGGCCATGGCGCCGGTCGCCGGGTCGAGGCCGGTCAGCCGGTGCCCGAAGAAGATCTTCACGCCCGGCGCGGACTCGGCGGCGTCCAGCAGCGTGTTGTTGAGCGCGCCGCGGCCGATGGAGTTGATCGAGCGCACCCCGTCATGGCTGTACGGCTGGAAGTCGAGCGGCCCGCGCACGGGGTGGATCATCCGGCCGCGCATCGGGAGCGCGTCGGCCATGATCTTCTCCTCCAGGCCGATCCGGCGCAGCGCGTCCAGGCCGCGTTCGGAGATGGCCAGGTTGATCGACCGGCCGCGCGGCGCGTTGCCGGCGCGCGGGTCGGGCCGCCGTTCGTGGACGGTCACGTCCAGGCCGCGGCGGGCCAGGTAGCAGGCGAGCAGGCAGCCGGTGAGGCCCGCCCCGATCACGGTGACGTTCATCGGTCCTCCTCGACGCACTCGGCCAGCGCCACGGCGGCCCGCCAGCAGTCGTGATAGGTGGAGTACAGCGGCGTCGGCGCGAGGCGGACGACGTCCGGCTCGCGGGCGTCGGCGATCACCCCGTGCTCGTGGCGCAGCCGCCGGGTCAGCTCGGCGGCGCCGCCGCGCCCGACCCGCAGGGAGAGCTGGCAGCCCCGGCGGCCGGGGTCGCGCGGCGTGATCACCGTGATCGGCCTGGTGGGGGTGACCCGGTCGAGCAGGCTCTCCAGGTATCCGGTGAGCCGTACGCTGCGGGCTCGCAGGGCGGTCATCCCGATCCGGTCGAACAGGCCGAGCGAGGTGCGCACCGGGCCCATCGCGTGGATCGGCGGGTTGGAGATCTGCCAGGCGTCGGCGCTGGCCGGCGGACGGGAGACCGGCGCCATCTCGAACCGGGTCGCCTGTTCGGTGCTCCACCAGCCCTCCAGCCGCGGCAGCGCCGGGTCGCCCAGGTGCCGCTGGTGGACGAACACGCCGCCGAGCGCCCCGGGCCCGGAGTTGAGGTACTTGTAGGAGCACCAGGCGGCGAAGTCCGGCCCCCACGCGTGCAGCTCCAGCGGGACGTTCCCGGCGGCGTGCGCGAGGTCCCAGCCGACCGCCGCGCCGCTCGCCCGCCCGGCCGCCGTGATCGCCGGGATGTCCAGGAGCTCGCCGGTCAGGTAGTTGACGCCGCCCAGCAGGACCAGCGCGACCGTGTCGCCCTCGCGGGCCAGGAAGTCGAGCACGTCCTGGCCGCCGCCCAGCCGGACCACCGTCTCGTCCGGGTCGAGGCCGTGCAGGCGGGCCTGGCTGCGCACGGCGTAGCTGTCGGAGGGGAACGCGGTGTCCTCGATGACGATCCGGGTCCGCGCGCCGCGCGGCCGGTAGAACGAGACCATCAGCAGGTGCAGGTTGACCGTCAGCGAGTTCATCACCACGGTCTCCTCGGGCAGCGCGCCGACCAGCCGGGCCGCCGGTCCGGTGAGCCGCTCGTGGTAGGGCAGCCAGGGGCGGGCCCCCTCCAGATGTCCCTCCACGCCGAGCCGGGCCCATGCGTCGAGGTCCTCGGCCAGTTCCGCCGCGGTCGCCCGGGGCTGGAGGCCCAGGGAGTTGCCGGCGAAGTAGGCGCACTCGGGGTGGCCGCCGCCGGTGGCGGGCGGGATGAGGAAGAGGTCGCGGTGGCCCGGGTCGTCGCGGTCGCGCCGGAGCGCGTCCTGCTCGGCGGGCTTCCGGTCGTCGGTCACGTGGGGTCCGCCCTTCACATGTGGGTCCGGGCGGACCACAGCTCGGGGAAGACCACCCGCGCCATGCTGCGTTCCAGCCAGGCCAGGCCGTTGGAGCCGCCGCTGCCGGGCTTGGCGCCCATCGACCGGCGGACCGCGGTGACGTGCGCGTACCGCCAGTCGCCGAACAGCTCGGCCACGTCGGTCAGCGCCTCGCCGAGCAGCCGCAGCGCGTTGCCGGGGCCGCTGTCGCGGTACACCTCGACCCAGGCCCGCTCGACGGCCGGGTGCGGCTCGTGCTCGGTGGCGAAGTCGCGCTCCAGCAACTCGCCGGGCAGGTCGTGGCCGTCGCGGGCCAGCAGGGCGATGGCGTCGTCCCACAGGCTCGGCGACTCCAGGGTCCTGAGCAGGTCGCGGTGGGTCCTGTCCTGGCGTCTGAACGGGCGCAGCAGCGCCGGGTTCTTCAGCCCCAGCAGGAACTCCACGTGCCGGTACATCGCCGACTGCAGGCCGCTGGCCTCGCCGAGCTCGTCCCGGAAGCGGTTGAAGTCCGCGGGGGTCATCCAGCGCAGGCCGCGCCAGCTCGCGTTCAGGCCCTCCAGGTGCAGCGCGGTACGGCGCAGCGGGTCCAGCGCGGCCCACACGTCGTCGGCCCGCAGCCGCTCCTGGGCGTTGCGCAGTTCGAAGGCGATGAGCTTGAAGTACAGCTCCATCACCTGAGTGATCATCAGGAACGACATCTCGCCCGCGTCGTCGCTCATCGGGTGCTGCAACTCGTGCAGCACGTCGGTGCGGACGTAGGCGTCGTAGGGCGTGCGGGTCTCGAAGTCCAGGGTGGGGGCGCCGCCGGTGGTCCTGGCTCGTTCGGCGCGTTCCTCCGCCGTGGTCGGCCGCAGTGCCGATAACTGTCGCGTCGCGTCCACGCGCTTGCCCTTCTCGTTGTTCTTCCCTCCATGATGGCGTCGGGAGGGCGGCGAAGGAATGCCATATGAACGGCTATATCGCGATATAGGCTTATGTTTCGGGATAAATCGTGATTTGGGGTTTACGAACGGAAGGCTTGATCGTGGATGAGATGGACTGGGAGCTGCTGCGCGAGCTCCAGGACAACGCCCGGCTCTCCCTCAAGGAGCTGTCCCGCCGGATCCACCTGTCCCCGCCCGCGGTGGCCGACCGCGTACGCAAGCTGGAGGAGTCGGGGGTGATCACCGGCTACCACGCGACGGTCGACCCGGTGCAGGCCGGCTGGCCGGTGTCGGCCTTCATCCGCATGTCCTGCTACGGCGCACGCTGCGTGCTGCGCGACCCGGAGGTGGCCGGCTGGCCCGAGGTGCGCGAGATCCACCGGGTCACCGGCGACGTGTGCAGCATCCTGCGGATCGTGGCGGTCTCCATGGTGGCCTTCGAGGACCTGATCGACCGCCTGGCGGTCTACGGGCCGCCGTCCAGCACCATGATCCTCTCAACCCCTCTCCCCGGCCACCCCCTCACCGCCCCCGACGGCCCCTGACGGTGTCCCGCCGGCGGGTCAGTCGGGGGGTGGGGCGCCGTGGCAGAAGTGGGCGAAGTCGGTGGTCATCGAGTGTGCCAGCGCGTCCACGTGCGGGCCCGTGCCGGTCAGCGGGGTTCCGTGGGTGCCGAGGTAGAGGGGGACGTCCACCAGGTGGCAGGCGCCCAGCTCGATCCCGCCGTGGCTCATGGGCGAGCGGTGCCCGCAGATCCGGTGCCCGGCGGGGCCGTGGTGAGCCGCGGCGATCTCCTGGGCGGGGCCGGTGAAGACGGCATCGGTGTCCAGGCCGTCCTGGCCGATCGCGCTGAACAGGCGGGTCTCCTCGGCCGTGGTCGTCACCAGCAGCGGGACCGGCGCGGCGGCGCCCGTGCGGATGGCCTCCATCGGGTGGACGGCCAGCAGGTCGCCGTCCACGACGGGCGCGACGGGCAGCAGGCCGTCCGGGGCCGGGCCGCAGGCGCGTACGGCGGCCTCCTCGGCGGCCAGCAGGTCCGCGAGCGGCACGGCGTACGGGTCCGCGTACGGGTCCGCGCCGAGCACCGAGCGGGCCGCCGCGGTCCAGTCGGCGGCCTGGGCGGGCGTGCGGAACCCGTACGGGACGGGGCTCATCGCCGCGGCCCTGGCGAACAGGCCGGGCGCGCACGTCAGCAGGGCCAGCACGCAGGTGCCGCCCGCCGAGTGCCCGGCCAGGGTGACTTCGGCCGGGTCGCCGCCGAGGGCCGCGATGTTGCCGCGCACCCATTCCAGGGCGGCGATCTGGTCACGCAGGCCCAGGTTGGCCGGGACGCCGTCGCCGTGCCAGAAGCCCGGCAGGCCGAGCCGGTAGTTGACGGTCACCACGACCAGGCCGTGGTCGCGGGCGAGCGCGGTGCCGTCGTACATCGCCTGGTCGCCGGAGCCGAAGACGAACGCGCCGCCGTGCAGGAACACCAGCACCGGACGGCGTCCCTCGGTGGAGGGCGTCCAGACGTTGAGGAACAGGCAGTCCTCGGCCGACGCGGCCGGGTCGATCTCCAGGCCCGGCACCCACGCCATGCGGCCGGGCCGCTGCGGCGCGGGCGGGCCGGGCGTGCGGGCGTCCGCGACGCCCCGCCAGGGGCGCGCGGGCTCCGGCGCGGCGAGGCGGCGGGCGGGCGCGGCGTACCGCACCCCCTTGAACGTGCTCACGCCGCCCGCCCGGACGCCGCGCAGCGCCCCGAGAGGCGTGTCGGCGACCGTCATCCCGCGAGCCCGAGGAAGGCGGCGGCGTTGCCGCCCAGGACGGCGGCGCGGCCCTCGTCGTCCAGCTCGGCGCAGGCCCGTACGACCGCGCCCGGCTCCTGCTCCCCCAGCGGGAACGGGAAGTCGGTGCCGAGCATGACGCGGTCGGCCCCCATCACCTCGACCAGCAGCCGCAGGGCGCGCGGGTCGAACACGGCCGAGTCCACGTGGAAACGGTCGGTGTAGGCCGACGGCGGCCGCGGCGAGTGCTCGCGGACGATGTCGCGGTGGTGCCAGGCGTTGTCGGCCCGTCCCAGCAGGTAGGCGAAGCTGCCGCCGCCGTGGCAGAAGCACAGCCGCAGCGAGGTCGGCAGCCGCTCGAACGCCCCGGACAACATCAGCGACAGGATGCCGAGGTGGGTCTCGGCCGCCATGCCGACCAGCCACGGCATCATGTGGCCGCGCATGCGGTCGGCGCCGAGCATGTCCCAGGGGTGGACGAGCACCGGCATGTCCTGCTCGGCGCAGTGGGCGAGGAAGGCGACGATGTCGGGGTCGTCCAGGTTGCGCGGGCCGACGTGGTTGCCGATGTGCACACCGCGGTGGCCGGCCGCCTTGGCCTCGGTGACGGTCCTGGCGGCCAGGGCGACGTCCTGAAGCGGCACCTGGCACAGCGGCAGCAGCCGGTCGGGGGCCTGCGCGCAGTGGTCGAGCACGCGGTCGTTGACCATGGCGCACCACTCGGCGGCGCGGGCCGGGTCGGCCGCGTAGCCGAACAGCAGCGGGGTCGAGGAGATCGCCTGGACGTCCACGCCGGTGCGGTCCATCGCGGCCACGCGGGCCTCGGGGTCCCACAGCTCGGGCGTGACCGGGCGGTAGTCGTCCTCGCCGCTCATCATCATGCCGTCGCGCAGCCACGGCTCGCCGGCGCCCGCGAGCATCCTCGCCTCCTCGCGGCTGATCCGCGGGAAGACGTGCGCGTGCACGTCGATCATGGTCACCGGACCACCGGCCGCAGATGCTCGGGCCAGTCCTTGCCGGGGTGCTCGGCGCCGCAGTGGGGGCAGGTGCGGTCGCCCTCGTGGAAGGCGCGGAAGACCGGCGGCAGGTCGTCGACGATCGACTGGAGCTGCACCTCGGCGCGGTGGACCAGGCGGTGGCAGTTGACGCAGTACCACTCGAAGGCGTCGAGCGCGCCCTGCGGACGGGCGAACTCGACGACCAGGCCGATCGAGCCGGGCACCGGCCGCTGCGGCGAGTGCCGCACGTGCGGCGGCAGCAGGAAGACGTCGCCCTCCCCGATCTGCACGTCGACCGGCGGCTTGCCCTCCTCCTCCATGACCCGCAGCACCATACCGCCCCTGAGCTGGTAGAAGAACTCCTCGATCGGGTCGTCGTGGAAGTCGGTGCGCTGGTTGGGGCCGCCCACGATCGTCACCATGAGGTCGGCGTCCTTCCAGATCTGCGCGTTGCCGACCGGCGGCCTGAGCAGGTCCTGGTGCTCGTCGATCCACTTGTTCAGGTTGAAGGGGGGGATCATGCCGGACTCCTTTGCGGGATGAGGGCGGTGCAGGAGATCTCGATCAGCAGGTGCGGGTGCGGGAGCTGGTGGACGGCGACCGTGGTGCGGGCCGGGCCGCTCTCGTCGAAGTACTCGCCGTAGACCTCGTTGTAGCCGCCGAAGTCGTTCATGCTGACCAGGTACGCGGTCACGTTCACCACGTCGTCCAGGCCGCCTCCGGCGGCGGCCAGCAGGTCGGCGATGTTCTCGATCACCGCCCTGGTCTGCTCGCGGATGTCGAGGCTGGTGGTGCCCAGCTCGTCCGCGCTCGCCCCGGCGAAGGAGCCGTCGGGGCGGCGGGAGCTGGTGCCGGACACGAACACCAGGTCGCCGGCCCGCTTGACGTGCGGGAACCTGCCGCGGGGCCGGGCCTTGCCCTCGACCAGCAGCGCGTCGTCGCTCATCGGGTGGTCACCTCCACATGTCCGAGGCCGGCGGCGCCGACGCGCACGTGCGCCCCGGCGGGCAGCGGCACGGCCGCCGTGGCCGCCCCGGCCAGGACGATCCAGCCGGCCTCCATCTCGATCCCGGCGGCCCTGGTCAGCCGGGCGGCGGCGGTCAGGGCGCGCAGCGGGTGGCCGAGGATGGCCGCCGACGAGCCGCCGGCGACCTGGCGTCCGTCGATCTCCATGATCAGGCCGACGTTGCCGAGGTCGCCGGCGTCCTGCGGGCGGCGCCAGGGGCCGACGCCGAAGCCGCTGGCCGAGGCGTTGTCGGCGATGACGTCGGGCAGGGTGAAGCTGAAGCCCTCGTAACGGGAGTCGAGCACCTCGTACCCGACCGCGACGCCGCCGACGGCCGAGGCCGCGTCGGCGGGGCCGCGCACCGGGCGGTCCAGCAGGAACGCGATCTCCGGCTCGATGCGCGGGTGGATCAGGCCGGAGGTGTCGAGCCGGGACTCGACGAGCATGGCGTCGGTGAGCAGGCCCCAGATGACGTCGTCCACGCCCATCTGGACCATCTTGGCGCGGCTGGTGAAGCCCATCTTGACGCCGATGATCCGCTCGCCGCGGGCCAGCCGCCGCTCGATCAGGGCGCGCTGCACCTCGTACGCGGCGGGCACGTCGAGGTCGGCCGCGTCGGTCAGGCGGGGGATGGCGCGGCCGGTCAGGGTGGCGTCGTCCAGGCGTTGCGCGAGCGCGTTCACCGGTCCTCCTTCTCGTCGTCGGCGGCGGACTCGTCGGCGAAGGCGGCGCGGACGTCGCCGAGCCCGTCGATGCGGGCCTCCAGCACGTCGCCCGGCCGCACCGGGACGACGGGGCCGAGCGCCCCGGTCAGCACGGTGTCGCCCGCCCGGAGCGGACGGCCGAGCGCGGCCAGCGTGTCGGCCAGCCAGACGGCGGCGTGCAGCGGGTGGCCCAGGCAGGCCGCGCCGACGCCGGTCGAGACCTGCTCGCCGCGCCGCTCGATGACCATCCCGGCCAGCCGCAGGTCCACGTCGCCCAGCCGGACCGGGCGGTTGCCGAGCACGTACAGGCCGGCCGAGGCGTTGTCGGCGACGGTGTCGGCCAAGGTGATGTCCCAGTCGCGGATGCGGCTGCCGACGACCTCGATGGCGGGCAGCGCGAACGCCGTCGCGGCGATCACGTCGGCGACCGTGTGGCGCTCGTGCGGCAGGTCGCGGTCGAGCACGAGCGCGACCTCCGCCTCGGCGCGCGGCTGGAGCACCGCGCCGGCCGGGATCTCCTCGCCGTCGGGCACCGCCATGTCGGCGAACAGCACGCCGAAGTCGGGCGAGCCGACGCCGAGCTGCCGCTGCACGGCCTTGCTGGTCAGGCCCACCTTGCGGCCGGTGATCCGCCTGCCCTCGCCGACCCAGCGCTCGGTGAGCAGGCTCTGCACCGCGTAGGCCGCCTCCAGGCCGTCGACCAGGTCGCGGACCGGCTCGCACGGGCTGCCGGACGCGTACGCCTCCAGCAGCCGCGCGGCGGCGGCGCGATGGTTGTCTGTCACTTTCGTCCTCATATCTTGACGCACACGTTGACGGGCTCGGAGAAGAAGTCGAGCGAGTACTCGCCGCCCTCGCGCCCGATGCCGGAGGCCTTCACGCCGCCGAACGGGGTGCGCAGGTCGCGCAGGTTCCAGCAGTTGACCCAGACGATGCCGGCCTGGATCCGGGGCGCCACGCGGTGGGCGCGCGACAGGTCCGTGGTCCACACGGTGGCGGCCAGTCCGTACGGGCTGTCGTTGGCCAGCCGGACGGCCTCGTCCTCGTCGTCGAACGGCGCCACGTGGCAGATCGGGCCGAAGACCTCCTCGCGGACGGTCCTGGCGTGCGGCGGCAGGCCGGTGATCACGGTGGGCTCGACGTGGAAGCCGCCGTCGCGGGCGTCGCCGAACTCCGGCACCCCTCCGCCGGCCAGCACCGTCGCGCCCTCCTCGACGGCGAGCCGGTAGTAGGACAGGACCTTGTCGCGGTGCTCCGCCGAGATCATCGGCCCGTAGCCGCGCAGTTCCCTCGCCCGTTCGGCCAGCGCCCGCGTGAACGCCTCGAAGATCGGGCGCTGGACGTAGACGCGTTCGGTGCACAGGCAGATCTGGCCGGAGTGGGTGAAGCTGGAGCGGATCGTGCCCTCGACGGCCTCCTCCAGGTCGGCGTCGGCGAAGACCAGGGCCGGGTTCTTGCCGCCCAGCTCGAAGGAGACCGGGGTGACGTGCGCGGCGGCGTTGCGCATGATGGCGCTGCCGGTGGCCGAGGCGCCGGTGAAGGCGATGGCGTCCACGCCGGGGTGGGCGGTCAGGTGCTCGCCGGCCGCCCCCGCGCCGTGGCCGTGCACCAGGTTGAACGCGCCCGGCGGCAGGCCCGCCGCGTCGATCACCTCGGCCAGCAGCGTGGCGGTCGAGGGGGTCTCCTCCGACGGCTTGGCGACGACGGCGTTGCCCGCGGCCAGGGCGGGCGCGACCTTCCAGGTGAGCAGCAGCAGCGGCAGGTTCCACGGCGAGATGACGGCGACCACGCCGAGCGGGCGGCGCACGGTGTAGTTGAGCGCCTGCCCGCTGCCGCTCCAGGCCGGGACGCCGGTGGAGTACGCCCGCTCGGGACGGCCGTAGGCGAGGTCGGCGTAGGCACGGAAGTTGCCGGCGGCGCGCGGGATGTCGACCGTCGCGGCCAGCTCGCGCGGCTTGCCGGTGTCGGCGACCTCGGCCTCGACGAACTCCTCGAACCTGGCCTCGATGCCGTCGGCGATCCGGCGCAGGTACGCGCACCGCTCCTCGGTTCCGGCGGTTCCCCAGGGGCCGTCGAGCGCGGCGCGGGCGGCCCTGACGGCCTCGTCCACGGTCTCGCGGGACGCCTCGGGGACGGTCCCGACGGTGCGTCCGTCGACGGGCGAGATGAGGGGGAAGTCCGTCCCCGCCGTCGTGAAGACGCCGTTGACGTAGTGCGCGGGCTTCATGGCCGACATTCTCCAGATTGCCCGCCATAACAGTCCAATACCGAAATGTCGCCTGGCCATCCTTATTTCGTTATATGTCAGTTCTGCTATGCCTCTCAACCGAATCGGTATTCGTTCTGGCATACCACCAGCGTGCATCCTCTTCCGTACCCATATCCGGAAGGCACAGAGTGATGGACACAGATCGCCGTCTGGCCGCCCGCCGCGTCACGCGGGCCGCCTTCATCGGCACCGCCATCGAGTGGTACGACTTCTTCCTCTACGGCACCGCCGCGGCCCTCGTCTTCAACAAGCAGTTCTTCCCCGCCATGGACCCGGTCGCCGGATCCATCGCCTCCTTCGGCACCATGACCGTGGGATTCCTGGCCCGCCCGCTCGGCGGCATCGTCTTCGGCCACTTCGGCGACCGGATCGGGCGGCGCAACACGCTCGTCGTCTCGCTGCTCATCATGGGCATCGGCACGACGCTGATCGGCGTGCTGCCGACGTACGACAGCATGGGCGTGTGGGCGGCGGTGCTGCTCGTGGTGATGCGCGTCGCCCAGGGCATCGGCCTGGGCGGCGAGCTCGGCGGCGCGGTGGTGCTCACGATGGAGCACGCGCCCAAGGGCCGGCGCGGCCTGTACGGGGCGTTCCCGATGATGGGCACCCCGGCGGGCATGCTCTGCGCCAACGCCGTCTTCCTCGGCACGTCCTCGCTGCTGGGCGAGGAGAGCTTCATGGCCTGGGGCTGGCGGGTGCCGTTCCTGCTCAGCATCGTGCTGGTGGCGGTCGGCCTGTACCTGCGGCTGCGCATCGAGGAGAGCCCCGACTACGCCGACCTGGTCGAGCGGCGCAAGCCGGTCAAGCTGCCGATCGCGGTGGTGCTGCGCGACCACTGGCGCGAGGTGGTGCACACCATCGGCGTGATCATCGGCAACAGCGCGCTGGCCTACATCTTCATGGTCTACATCCTCGGCTACGGCGAGGCCGCGGCCGGCCTGTCGCGGACGTTCCTGCTGAGCTGCGTGATCGGCGGAGCCGCCGTGTGGCTGGTCACCGCGCCGCTGTGGGCGCACCTCGGCGACCGGCACGGGCTGCGTTCGGTCTTCGCCTGGGGCTCGGTGGTGCTGCTGGCCGGCGCCCTGGCGATCCTGCCGGTCGTCAACACCGGCAACAAGCCGCTGATCGTGGTGTTCATGCTGGTGATGGGCGCGGTGCTGGCCATGACGCACGCGCCGCAGGGCACGCTGACCGCCAGCTTCTTCCCGGTCGCGATCCGCTACTCCGGCACGTCGGTGGCCTACCAGCTCGCCTCGCTGCTGGGCGGCGGCATCACGCCGCTGGTGGCGGCCTCGCTGTTCGCCTCGACCGGGACCTCGCTGTCGATCACCGCCTACCTGACCGTGGTGACGGTCATCAGCCTGGTCGCCGCGCTGCTGATCCCCCGCAACGACGCCGAACGCCTGGGCGACCAGCCGGCCCTCGCCGACATAGCGAAATAGAGCAGGTTCACCCTGCTCATATGATGGTTTCGTGATATCTCGTCCGCTGGACCTGCTGAACGGCCGGCTCAAGCTGAGGCACCTCGTGCTCGTGACCACCATCGCCGAGCAGGGCGGCGTCCTGCGCGCCGCCGAGCACCTCCACCTGGCCCAGCCCGCCGTGACCCGGGGGCTGCGGGAGGTGGAGCAGATCCTCGGGGTGGAGCTGTTCACCCGCGGATCGCGCGGCGTCACGCCCACCCTCTTCGGCGAGGCGTTCATCGACCACGCCCGCGCCGTGCAGGCCGAACTGCGCCGCGCGGGCGAGCGCATCGCCGGTCTGGCCGACGGCACGGCCGGCACGGTCACCGTCGGCACCCTGCTGGCCGCCACGAACGTGCTGCTCCCCCGCTCGATCGCCGCCCTGAAGGCCGAACGGCCGGGCATCACCGTGATCGTCAAGGAGGGCACGTTCGACTCGCTGGTCCCCCAGCTCACCGGCGGCGACCTCGACCTGATCCTCGGCCGGCTCAACCCGATCGAGGACCGCCCCGACCTGCGCCAGCTCCCGCTCTACAACGAGCCCGTGCTGCTGGTCGCCCGCGCCGGGCATCCGGCCGCGCACGCCCACGCGCTGGCCGACCTGCTGGCCTACCCGTGGATCCTGCCGCTGGAGCAGACCTCGCTGCGGCGGGAGCTGGAGCAGGTGTTCCACCGCAACGGGCTGCCGCTGCCGCCCGACCGCACCGAGTGCACCTCCATCCTGACGATCCGCTCCCTGCTGCTCGGCACGGACATGATCGCCGCGCTGCCCGCGCTCTTCGTCAGGACCGACCCCCAGCTCCTCGAACTCCAGGTGCCGCTGCCGTCGGTGCGCCGCTCGGTCGGCGCCACCCTGCCCGGCGCGCGCGCCCTCACGCCCGCGGGCAAGGTCATGCTCTCCCACCTCCAGCAGCAGGCCCGCGACCTCGACACCGGCGAGACGGGCGACCCGTCCGACGCGGCGCCGGTGGGAGACTGAGGGGCATGATGGCAGGAGCCGGGTTCGAGCCCGAGTCCGTACGCGTCATCCGGCGGCTGCGCGACGACATCCTCGACGGCGTCCGCCCGCCGGGCAGCAAGCTCGTCGAACGCGATCTGGCCACCGAGCTCGGCGTGAGCCGGGTGCCGGTGCGCGACGCCCTGGCCACCCTGGCCGCCGAGGGGCTGGTGACGTTGCGTCCCCGCACCTGGGCCGTGGTGCGCGAGTTCAGCACCCGCGACGTCGCCGACCTGGTGGAGGTGCGCTCGGCGTTCGAGGCCGTCACCTTCCGGCTCGCCGCCCTGCGGCACGACGCCGAGGGCCTGCGGCGGCTGCGCGCCGACCTCGACGCGGAGCTGCGGGCGGCGGACGCCGGCGACGCGATCCGCGCCCGGCGCGCCGCCGCCGACTTCCACGAGACGGCCGCCGCCATCGCGGGCAACGACCTGCTGGTCGAGCTCGGCCAGGTCCTGCGCAGCCGGATGCGCTGGCTGCTCGGCCGGTACGACGACCTCCAGCTCGTCGCCGACGAGCACCGTGAGCTCTACGAGGCGATCGCCGACCGCGACGTGGCCCGCGTCGGCGAGCTGGTCGCCCGGCACGAGGAGACCAGCGGCCGCCTCACCAGGGAGCACGCGGACCGGCGGGCCCGTCCCTGACCCTGCGTGGGCGTCAGGCGTCCAGGAGCGGTTCGCCGTCGCGGGCGACCACCCGGCCGCCGGCGACCACGAGCGCCCGCGCCGGCACCCGCACGAGCGCGTCCGGCACGTTCTCGGCGTCGATGAGGACGACGTCGGCCCGCGCCCCCGCGACGAGGTCGTGCCGGTCGCGGTGCACGAACGGCGCCGCCTTGGTCGTGGCCAGCTCCACGGCGGCGGTGAGCTCGTCGTCGGCGCGCAGCCCGTGCAGGCGGGCGAAGCCGAGGGCGATGCGCAGCATGTCGCCGTCGCCGAACGGCGACCACAGGTCCCTGATCCCGTCGGTGCCGAGGCCGAGGCCGATCCCGCGCTCGGCCATGCCCCGCCACGGAAGGGGCGCGGTGCGCACCGGCGCGACCGTCGCCCAGGAGATGCCCGCCGCGCCGAGGTCGTCGAGCAGGGCGCACTGGCGTTCGGGGGCCAGCTCGCCGAGGGCGAAGCCGTGGGAGACGGTGACCTTGCCCTGGAGGCCCGTCCTGAGCGTGCGGTCGATGATGAGCTCGTACTGGAACGCGCCGAGCTCGCCGCCGTCGTGCAGGTGGATGTCCAGGCCGACGCCGCGCCGCTCGGCGATCGCGAAGAGGCCGTCGAGCTGGGCGACCGGGTCGCGGTCGATGCTCGCGGGGTCGATGCCGCCGATGCTGGTGGCGCCCGCCCGGGCGGCCTGGTCGAGCAGGTCGAGCACGCCCGGCCGGCGGACGACGCCGTCCTGCGGGAAGGCCACGATCTCGACGTCGATCGCCCCGCCGAGGCGCTGCGCGGCCTCGCGGACGGCCTCGATGCCGCGCAGGCCGACGCCGAGGTCGACGTCGACGTGGGTGCGGGTGGCCGTGGTGCCGTGCCGCAGGAACTCCCGGAGCACCGCCACGGTCCCTTCGACGCCCGGGATGCCGTACCGGTCCCGTTCCGCGCGCTCGTGCTCGATCCGGCCCTGCGTGGTGGCCACGCCGCCGTACGACACCCAGGGCCGGCCCCACCAGCTCTTGTCGACGTGGGCGTGGGCGTTGACGAATCCGGGCAGGGCGAGCAGGCCCCGGCCGTCGACGACCTCGCCCGCGGGCGGGGCCGTCCCGGCTGGGAGCACGCCGCCGATCCGGGTACCGTCGATGGTCAGGTCCACGGGCGGGCCGCCCCAGGGGCGCACGTTGGCGATTGTCCAGGAAGTCACCCGAAAAATGGTATACCAAACCCGGATCGCCCCAGGCAGAGGCCCCTGTCGCCGCCGCGCCGGCCGTTGTCGTACCCGACTGAGAAAATCGGCACAGGCCGCGGCACGCGCGGTCGCCCCGACAGGAAAGAGGTGATCCGATGGGCCCAGAGGTCTTCGACAGCCGTGACATCGGCCAGACCGAGGAGTTCCTCAGCAAGGCATATGCCAAGATGCGCATCGGCTCCGACGTGAAGAACCCCCGCACCCGGATCTCGCGCCAGGTCATGGGCTCGGTCAGCATCGACCAGCTCCACCTCCAATACGCGATGAGCTACGACGTCAACCCCCTCGGCAAGGTGTGCCTGTGCTCGGTCGAGTCCGGGACCATCGCCCAGCAGGTCGCCGGCGGCCAGGAGGACGTCTTCGGCCCGGGCGACACCGTGCTGTTCGCCCCGCACGACCTGCCCTACACCGGCGAGATCCGCCGCTCGCGCTACGACATCATCATGTTCGACCCCGCGCTGCTGCAGCAGGTGGCCGGCACGCTGCCCGGCCGCCGGGCCGAGCCGGTGCGGCTGGTGGGGCACCGTCCGGTCTCCCCCGCCGCCGCCCGCCATCTGCGCCGCACGCTCGCCTACCTGCGCGACGACGTGCTGGCCGATCCCGAGCTGACCGCCGAGCCGCTCGTCGTCTCCACCGCCGGTCAGCTGCTGGCCGCCAGCGTGCTCACCGCGCTGCCGACCAACGCCGACGCCTCGGCCGCACCCGGCGCCCGTCCCGAGGCGCTGCGCCGCGCCACGGCCTTCATCGACGACCACGCCGACCTGCCCATCGGCATCGACGAGATCGCCACCGCCGCCCGCGTCACCCCCCGCGCCCTCCAGTACGCCTTCCGCCGGCACCTGGGCACCACCCCCCTGGGCTACCTGCGCCAGGCCCGGCTGGCCCGCGCGCACGCCGAGCTGAAGGCCGGCGGTCCCGCCACCACGGTGACCGCCGTCGCCGCCCGCTGGGGCTTCTTCCACCCCGGGCGGTTCGCCCAGCTCTACCGGGCCGCCTTCGGCTGCGCGCCCGGCGAGACCCTGCACGCCGCGACCGGCTCTCCCTCGCCCGTTTCGTTCCGTGGACGGGAGTGAGCCGGATTCTTCGTCTCGTGTGCTGACCGGCCACCGCCGAAGGGTCAAGGGTTGGAGGCGAGCACGGATCGCAGCGGCGCGGGAGGAGATGATCGCGATTGAGTCCCGGCCACAGCGGCAGCACCACGCGACCGTGGCGAGGCCATAGCCGCAGGCCAGGCGCTCAAGAGCGGGCACAGTTCCGGTGGCCGGCCGACCGCGCCGGTCACGTGACTGAGCCGATCCCATCGCCGGGCCGTGATGCCTGACCTTCTCCGTCCGCCTTCGCACCCGTCCGCCTGCCTTTCCGGCCGGACGGGCTTTTGTGCTGCCCGGCGGCCGGAGGCACCGTGACCCCGCTGACCCTGACCGGCCGCGACCTGCCCGGTGGCGTGCTGGTGACCGTGACGGGCGAGCTCGACTCCTCCAACTCACCGCGGCTGGAGTCCTTCACCGAGCGGCGCCGGCGGCCCGGGGCGGGAGTGGTGCTCGACCTGGGCGGCCTGACCTTCATGGACAGCCGTGGCCTGCACATACTGTTACGCCTCAACGCCGCCGTGCTCGAACAGGGCGGCGTGCTCCGCCTCGCCGCCGTGCAGGAACTGCCCGAGCGCGTGCTGAAGGTCACCGGCGTGTGGTCCTCGCTGACCGTGCACGAAGACGTCGGCGACGCCGTGGCGGCGATGGGCGCGCCGCGCCCCGACGACCTCCGCGAGTCGTCGTGACCGTCCCGCGTCCGCGCCGCATGTCAGCGGACAGGGATGAAGATCACGGGCGCCGGTTCTAGAATCCGGATGGACAACAACCACGATTGTCCCGTCAATGACCTCGCTCATGGTCTCCTGATGGGGGCCGTTCGCGAGGTCGTCGCAGGACAGTCCTGACAACGTCGTAGGACACGAGGGTGACATGAGCGAAGCGATGACCGGTGGCTCCCGTAGCGCGTCCGGGGGTGCCGAGGTCGACGAGCTTCGGCTGCGTCAGCTGCTCGGCGGGCTGACGGCGGTCCGGGACGGCGACTTCCGCACCCGTCTGCCCGAGGACGCCGACGGGCTGCTCGGTGAGATCGCCTCGGTGTTCAACGGCATGGTCGACCAGCTGTCGTTGTTCACCTCCGAGGTGACCCGGGTGGCCCGTGAGGTGGGCACCGACGGGCGGCTGGGCGGCCAGGCCGACGTGCCGTCGGTGTCGGGCACCTGGAAGGACCTGACCGAGTCGGTCAACGCGATGGCCGGGAACCTGACCGATCAGGTGCGCAGCATCGCGCAGGTGACCACGGCGGTGGCGCGGGGCGACCTGTCGCAGAAGATCACCGTGCACGCGCGCGGGGAGATCCTGGAGCTGAAGAACACCGTCAACACGATGGTCGACCAGCTGTCCTCCTTCGCCGACGAGGTGACGCGGGTGGCGCGTGAGGTGGGCACCGAGGGGCAGCTGGGTGGTCAGGCCGAGGTGGAGGGCGTGGCCGGCACCTGGCGTGACCTGACCGACTCGGTGAACTTCATGGCCGGGAACCTGACCGACCAGGTGCGCAACATCTCCCAGGTGGCCACGGCGGTGGCGCGGGGTGACCTGTCGCAGCGGATCACGGTGTCGGCCCGGGGGGAGATCCTGGAGCTGAAGAACACCCTCAACACGATGGTCGACCAGCTGTCCTCCTTCGCCGACGAGGTGACGCGGGTGGCGCGTGAGGTGGGCACGGACGGGCGGCTGGGCGGTCAGGCCGACGTCAAGGGCGTGTCGGGGACGTGGAAGGCGTTGACGGAGTCGGTCAACGTGATGGCCGACAACCTGACGGCGCAGGTGCGCAGCATCGCCGAGGTGACCACGGCGGTGGCCAAGGGCGACCTGACGCAGAAGATCCGGGTGGATGCGCGTGGGGAGATCCTGGAGCTGAAGGAGACCATCAACACGATGGTCGACCAGTTGTCGGCCTTCGCCGACGAGGTGACCCGGGTGGCGCGTGAGGTGGGCACCGAGGGCAACCTGGGTGGTCAGGCGACCGTCCGGGGGGTGTCGGGCACGTGGAAGGACCTCACCGACAACGTCAACGTCATGGCGTCGAACCTGACGAGCCAGGTGCGCAGCATCGCCCAGGTGGCCACCGCCGTCGCCCGCGGCGACCTGTCGCAGAAGATCACCGTCGAGGCCAAGGGCGAGGTGGCGGCGCTCGCCCAGACGATCAACACCATGGTCGACACGCTGAGCGCGTTCGCCGACGAGGTCACCCGCGTGGCCCGCGAGGTCGGCACCGAAGGCCAGCTCGGCGGCCAGGCCCGCGTCCCGAACGTGGCCGGCACCTGGAAGGACCTCACCGACAACGTCAACTCGATGGCCGACAACCTGACCAACCAGGTACGCAGCATCGCCCAGGTCACCACCGCGGTGGCCAGGGGCGACCTGACCAGGAAGATCGACGTCGACGC
>NZ_JBEYTJ010000029.1:0-88909 GCF_040642995.1 Nonomuraea sp. NPDC047529
CCGCCGCCGCTGTCGGCGTAGGCTTCGTTGACCACGTCCCAGGCGTAGATCTTGCCTTTGTAGTGGGCCATGACGCCGTTGATGTGGTCGATCATCGCCTGGCGCAGGGTGCCGCCGGACAGGCTCTGCATCCAGCCGGGTTGCTGGGAGTGCCAGGCCAGGGTGTGGCCGCGGACCCGTTTGCCGTTCTGGACGGCCCAGTTGTAGACGCGGTCGCCCTGGGTGAAGGTGAACTGTCCCCGGTTCGGCTCGGTGGCGTCGATCTTCATCTCGTTCTCGGCCGTGACCATGGTGAACTCGCGGCCGGCGATCGTGGTGTAGGCGGAGTCGCCGAGTTTGCCCGAGGCTATGGCGGTGCCGAAGTAGCGTCCGCTCTGTGCGGCGGCCGCGCCGAGGGTGCTCTCGGCGGCGTCGGCCGGGATCGCCGTCGCCAGTGCGGTGATCAGGCCGAGGGCGCCTAACGCGCCGGTGATCAGTGCCCGGCGGCGCCGGCGGGTGACGGATGGGGACGGGGCGTTGACGCTCATGCCTGAGCCTCCGTATGCGAATCAAGGGATGGAACGGCGGGACGCGCCCCCGGACCATCGATCTGACAGGGAGATCGCCTTGAGGACTCAGTGTGAGAATCGGTCCGAAACTTGTCAAGAATGACATGAAAACTTTCGGGTCGCTACGCCTCCGTGCGGAAGAGGAATGCAGGACCAGGCATGCGGAAAGTTTCGGCCCGTTGCCCCGGGATCCGCGTGAACGTTTCATCGCCGTCGTCGTCGTGCAGAGGGAAGGATTACCGGGCCATTCGCGTCGGAACACCGGCGGACGGGCAGCACCTGGGAGGACGGCCGGGGAACGGGAGCGGGCGATGAGGGACGAACAGCGCGAAGGCCGCACGCCACAGAGCGTGCGCCGCCGCGAGCTGCTGACCATGCCCGTCGCCCTGGCCTGCGGCTCGGCGGCGCTGACCGGCTGCGACGCCACGCTGCAGGCCCGCGGCGCCATGACCGCCACCCCCACCCCCGGCCCGGAGCGGGAGGTGCCGGTCACGCCGCCCGAAGACCTCATGCGCGAGCACGGAGTGCTCAAACGCGTCCTGCTGATCTACCGGGAGGGCGTCCGGCGGATCGAGGCCGGCGAGCGGGTGCCGGCGGGCCCCCTGCACGCCGGGGCCGGCATCATCAGCACCTTCATCGAGCAGTACCACGAGCAGCTCGAAGAGCGGTACGTCTTCCCGCCCCTGGTCAAGGCGGGCAAGCTCACCGACGTCGTCCCCGTCCTGATCCTGCAGCACCGGCGCGGACGCGTCCTGACCGGCCGCATCCTGGGCGCCACCGCCCGGCCCACCTCCCAGGTGGCCCGTCGCGGCCTGGCCGCGGACCTGACCGCCTTCGTCCGCATGTACGAGCCCCACGAAGCCCGCGAGGACACCGTGGTCTTCCCGGCCATGCGGGAGGTGATCCCGCCCGAGCAGTTCGCCGACCTGGCGGAGACGTTCGAGGACGAGGAGCACCGCCGTTTCGGCCCGGCCGGATTCACCGGTGTGGTCGGGCAGGTGGCCGACATCGAGAAGGCGCTCGGCATCTACGACCTGAACCAGTTCACACCCCGCGGCTGACCGCGGCTGACCACGGCCGGGCACCGAGCCTGCCGTCGTCCATGGCCAGGACGGTGTCCACCTTCGCCAGGGTGGCCAGATCGTGCGTGACCATGACGGTGGCCAGGTCGTTCTTCCTGGTGAGGTCGGCCAGCAGGGAGACGATCCGCTCGCCCCGGTCGTGGTCGAGCGCGCTGGTCGGCTCGTCCACCAGCAGGACCTCGGGGGAGTTCATCAACGCGCGGGCGATGTTGACGCGCTGGCGCTCGCCGCCGGACAGCTGGTGCGGGCGCTTGTGCTCCTTGCCGCCCAGGTCGACGGCGAGCAGCAGGTCCCGCGCCCGCGGGCCCGCGTCGCGGGGGGACTCGCCGGCCAGGTGCGCCATCACCAGGAGCTGGTCGAGCGCGGTCAGCGAGGGCAGCAGGTTGGCCTGCTGGAACACGATGCCGACGTGGTCGCGGCGGACCCTGGTGCGGACCGCCTGCCCGGCGCTGGAGACGTCCTGCCCGGCGATGATCACGCTGCCCGCCGCGGGCGTGATCAGCGTGGCGGCGACGGCGAGCAGGCTGGACTTGCCCGAGCCGGACGGGCCGACCACCGCGGTGAACTCGCCCGGCCCGACGGCCAGACTGACGTGGTCGAGCGCGGTCAGCGTACGGTCGCCGTCGGGGTAGGTGAGGACGACGTCGGTGAGCTGGAGGGTCATCGGGAGGCTCCCAGGGCGGTCAGCGGGTCGACAGAGGTGATCTTGCGGATGGCCAGCGCGGCTCCGGCCGCCCCGAGGACGATCATCACGGCCACCGGCGCCACGGTGGTCGTCACCGACAGCACGAACGGGACGGTCCCCTCGGCCAGCGCCCCGAGACCCGCCCCGAGCAGCCCCCCGACGCCCGCGCCGACCAGCAGCACGATGACCGCCTGGGCCAGCGCGTCCCTCAGGAGGTAGCCGGAGCTCGCGCCCAGCGCCTTGAGCACGGCGACGTCGCCGCGCCGCTGGATCGTCCAGACGGTGAAGAAGGCCCCGATGACCAGGGCGGAGATCGCGAACAGGAAGCCGCGCATCAGCTGGAGCGACCCGTTCTCGGAGGAGAACGAGCCGATCGCGGCGGGGGCCTCGGACAGCGGGACCGTCGTGGTGCCGATCCGGGCGTCGGCCGCCTCCAGCCCGGCAGTGCCGCTGGAGGGCAGCGCCAGGACGGTCGCCACGCTGTCGGCGCCGCCCTGGCGGCCCATCTGCTCCCAGTCGCCGATGCCGAGCCAGACGACGGGCGTGTGGCTGTAGGACGCCTGGCCGCCGACACCGGAGACGGTGAAGTCCTTGCCCGCGATCCGGACCGTGTCGCCGGTCTTCACCCCGGTGTCGGCGGCGAGCGCGGCGGACAGGACGATCCTCCCCGTGTCCACCGGCCGCCCCTGGGCCAGGGCACCGCCCGGCTGGACGCCGAAGAGCGCCACCCCCGCGCTCCGATCGTCGCCGTAGCCGAGTCTCGACATGGAGACGCCGAGCCTCTCGACGGAGTCGCCGGCCACCCGCCGCCACTCCTGCCAGGTCTGGTCGGTGACGCGGCTGTCGGCGAAGGCGGGCTTCCCGCCCCCGGCGAAGACGAGGTGCCCGGCGGGCAGGCTCTCCACGGCCGAGATGTTCTCCCGCGCCAGCCCGGCGGTCAGGCCGGACAACATGGTCACCAGGAGCGTGATGAGGAAGACGACGGCGCCCATGAGGGCGAACCGTCCCTTTGCGAAGCGCAGGTCTCTGAGCGCCACGAACACGGCGCGTCCCCCGTTGCGGTTGAAGGTCACATTGGCGTTCCCCAGCGTGCGGGCGTCCGGTTCCCACCCGCATCGTGCATGCGGTCCGCCCGGAATACTTCTTTTGGACGATTTGGGGTGCGGGGCCGTCGCATACGCTTGGTGAGAGATGTCTGACTATCCGTTCCCGCCCGCCCTCCGGCTGCTCCGCTGGACCGTGCACGGCACGTTCGCGATCCTCCTGGTGGTCGCGCTGGCCGGCGTCGCCGGGAAGGGGCGGTTCGCGCTGGTGCTGGGCGGAGCGCTCCTCGGGGTCCTCTACCTGGCCGGTCTCGTGATCGAAGAGCGGCTGCCGCACTTCGGCGGCCCGACGCACCTGCGGCTGGGCCGGATCTGGCTGGTGCTGACCACGGCCGGCTGGGCGGGGCTCGCCCTGGCCGCACCGCAGTTCGTCTGGCTGGCCTTCCCGCTCTTCTTCGCCTACCTGCACCTCCTGCCGCTGGCGGTCGCGGTGCCGGGCGTGGTGGCGCTGACCCTGGCGGCCGTCCTGGCCGCCGCCTGGCACGAGGGCCGGCTGACCGCCGCCCTGGTCATCGGCCCGACGATCGGCGCGGCGGTGGCCACGCTGATGGCCATGGTCTACAAGGCGCTGCACGCCGAGAGCGAGGAGCGCCGCCTGCTGATCGACGACCTGGTCCGCACGCGGGGGAAGCTGCTCCAGGCGGAGGGCGACGCCGTACGGCTGGCCGAGCGGGAACGCCTGGCCAGGGAGATCCACGACACGCTGGCCCAGGGCATGTCCAGCATCATCCTGCTCCTGCGCGCGGCCCGGCGGGACCTGGCGGAAGACCTCCCGGCCGCCGAGCGCCGCATCGCCGAAGCGGCGGACGCGGCCAAGGAGAACCTGGAGGAGGCCAGGAACTTCGTCCGCGGCCTGGCTCCTCCGGCGCTGCAACACGCGTCGCTGGCCGCGGCGCTGCGCAGGGCCGGCGACTCGGCCGTGGCGGGCACGCCCATCCAGGCGCGCTTCGAGATCTCCGGCACCCCGGCGCCGCTGCCCGCCGACTACGACGCCACGCTGCTGCGCATCGCCCAGGGCGCCCTGGGCAACGTCAGCCGCCACTCCGGAGCCGGTCACGCAGGGGTGACCCTCACGTACCTGGACGACGTGGTCGTGCTGGACGTGTACGACGACGGCCGCGGGTTCGACCCCGTAGGTACGGCCGGGTTCGGCCTGCGCGCGATGCGCGAACGGGTGAGCGCCCTGGGCGGCAGCCTCACCGTGGAGTCGGCCCCCGGCGAGGGCACGGCCGTCGTGGCGACCCTACCGCTGCCGCCCCTGGAGGGGCCGTGATCCGGATCGTCCTGGTGGACGACCATCCCGTCGTCCGCTCCGGCCTGCGTGCCATGCTGGCCGGGCAGCCCGATTTCGACCTGGTCGGCGAGGCCGCCACGGGCGAGGAGGGCGTGGAGCTGGCCGCCAGGCTCGCCCCCGACGTCGTGCTGATGGACCTCCAGCTCGGGGCGGGCATGCACGGCAGCGAGGCGACCCGCCGGATCGTGGCCCTGGACGGCCCCCGGGTCCTGGTGCTCACGACGTTCGACACCGACGCCGACATCGTGGCCGCCATCGAGTCGGGCGCGACCGGCTACCTGCTGAAGGACGCCCCGTCGGAGGACCTGCACGCCGCCGTCCGGTCGGCCGCCACGGGGGCCGGCGCGCTGGCGCCGAGCGTGGCCGCGCGCCTGCTGGGCCGGGTCCGCGCTCCCGACGCCACGCTCAGCCCGCGTGAGCTGGAGGTCCTCGGGCACGTCGCCGCCGGCCTGTCGAACCGGCAGATCAGCAAGGTGATGTTCCTCAGCGAGACCACGGTCAAGACCCATCTGGCGCACATCTACACCAAGCTGGACGTGGACTCCCGCACGGCGGCCGTCGCCGCGGCCTCGAAGAGGGGCCTCATCCGTTCCCCCTGAGCCGGAACCGCCGGGGCCGGGGCTACGCGCCGGCCCTGGCGGCCTGGGCGGTGGCGCGCAGCTGCTCCTCCTGCTCGTGGCTGAGCGAAGTCTGCAGGATGTGGCCGCCGTACTGGGCGATCTCCGGGATCACCTTGTCGGGGGTGCTCTGGACGACCAGGAGGAACAGGGCGGCGGTGCCGGGTTCGAGCTTGGTGGCCAGCTCGCGCATGAAGTCGTCGTTCACACCGGTGTCGGCCAGCGCGCCGCCGACGGCTCCTCCCGCCGCGCCGAGCGCCATGCCGAGCAGCGGCATGAGGAACAGCAGGCCGATGAGCCCGCCCCACAGGGCGCCGCCGGCCGCGCCCGCGCCCGCCAGGCTGGTGGCCTGGTGCAGCTTGATCTTGCCGTCCTGCCTGCGCTCGACGACGGCGGCGTCCTCCAGCTTGATGAGGTTCTCCTTCTGCATCTGCCCGAGGCGGTCGCGTACGGACATGGCGGTCTGGACGTCGGGATAGGCGATGGCGATCAGGTTGCTCATGGCGGTTCTCCTTCGGTTCGCGGTTTCAGGGCGTGACGATGGCGAAGTCGGGCTTGGGCTGGTCCAGCACGGAGGTCAGGCGGCGCAGGACGGCCAGGTCGCCGTCATGGTCGATCCCGCCCCGCTCCGGCTCGGCGTCGCCGTCACCGGCGAGCAGGCCGAGCAGGCGCTGCCGGCTCAGCCGCAGCGTCAGGTCGGCTCCGTCGCCCGAGGACGACTTCTGGTGGACGAGGACGCCGTTGGACATCGTGGTCCGGTGGCGTTCGTCCAGGTCGGTGAGGTGCCAGTCGATGGCGAAGCGCTCGTTCCAGGCGGCGGGGCCGTTCACCCGGATGGCCAGGGAGTCGAAGAGCTGCTCGCTGGACAGCGCGCCGAGCATGTCGGGTGAGGTGGTGCTGGTGGCGCCCGGCGAGGGGCCGTCCTTCAGCTCGCCCGCGCCGGTGAGGTAGAAGTTGCGCCAGGTCGCGTTCTCGGCGCCCTGGCCGAGGCGGGTGTAGACGCGGGCCAGCAGCCTGCGGGCCGAGGCGTCGTTCTCGTCGGCGTACACGGCGTGGTTGAGCAGCGTCGCGGCGAAGCGCAGGTCGCCTTCCTTGACGTAGCGGTCGGCCAGGCTCACCACGGCCGAGGTGCCGCCGAACGCCTCGACGTAGCGGCGGGCCTGCTCGACGGGCGGGTGTTCCCACAGGTGGGCGGGGTTGCCGTCGAACCAGCCCAGGTAGCGCTGGTAGATGGCCTTGACGTTGTGGCTGACCGAGCCGTAGTAGCCGTGGGTGTGCCAGACCTGCTCCAGAGCCGGCGGCACCTGCACGACCTCGGCGATCTCGGCGCCGGTCAGGCCCTGGTTGAGCAGGCGGAGGGTCTGGTCGTGCAGGTAGGCGTACAGGTCGCGCTGCTGGGACAGGAAGGTGACGATGTCGTCCCTGCCCCAGGTGGGCCAGTGGTGGGAGGCGAAGGCGACGTCGGTCCGGTCGGCGAAGAGCTCGACGGCCTCGGTCAGGTAGCGGGCCCAGACGCGGGCGTCGCGGACCACCGCGCCGCGCAGCGTGAGGATGTTGTGCAGGTTGTGGGTGGCGTTCTCGGCCAGGCAGAGGGCGCGGCGGTCGGGGAACAGGAAGTTCATCTCGGCGGGGGCCTCGGTGCCCGGAGTGAGCTGGAAGACGATGCGCACGCCGTCGACCGTCTCCTCCTGGCCGGTGCGGGTGACGTCCACGTTCGGCGGGATGAGGGAGACGGTGCCCTGCGAGGTGCCCATGCCCAGCCCGCAGCCGAGCTGGCCCTCCGGGGTCCGGGGGAGGAGCTGGCCGTACATGTAGAGGGCGCGGCGGTTCATGGCGGTGCCGGCGTAGACGTTCTCGGCGACGGCGTGTTCCATGAAGTGGGCCGGGGCCAGGATCGGCACGTCGCCGTCGGTGACGCCGCGTACGCCGCCGAAGTGGTCGACGTGGCTGTGGGTGTAGACGACCCCGGTGACCGGGCGGTCGCCCCGGTGATCGCGGTAGAGCGCGAGCGCGGCGGCGGCGCACTCGGCCGAGACCAGCGGATCGATGACGACGACGCCGGTGTCGCCCTCCACGAGGGTCATGTTGGACAGGTCGAGGCCGCGCGCCTGGTAGATGCCGTCGGTGACCTCGTACAGGCCCTGCTTGGCGCACAGTTGCGCCTGGCGCCACAGGCTCGGATGGGCGGTCTCCGGGCAGTCGCCGGTCAGGAAGTCGTACGCGTCGTTGTCCCAGACGACCTCGCCGTTCCTCGACTTGACCACGCCGGGGGTCAGCTTGGCGATGAAGCCGCGATCGGCGTGGTCGAAGTCCGTCCGATCCTGGAAGGGAAGGTCTGCCATGAGACCGTCCTGCCCTCGGCCGTCTTCGATGAGGGCAACGAGGACCCCAAGAAAGAGCATGCCCGGACGCGGCGTTCACCCTTGGCCGATTGCATACCCTCGCCCGCGTTGCACGCCGCCCGGCCGAGGAAGGCTGATCACATGTGTGCTTCTCGGGCCGGGCTGCTGGCGTGGGCGCGCAGCGCGGTCGCGGCCGCGGTGATCACCGGCGTCTACTTCGCCGCGCCGCTGCCGACGGGAAGATCGCAGGGCGCGTCGCCCGAGCTGCGCGCCCTGGCCTGCGTGGCCGGGGTGATGATCCTGGCCTGGCTGCTGGTGCGGCAGGTGGAACGCGCGCTGCGGCCCGGACGGTTCCTGGCCGAGCAACTGGCGATGTTGCTGACCGTCGTCGTCGTGGTGGTGGTCTTCTTCGCGGCGCTGTACTACCTGATGGCCGACCAGTTCCACGGGCTGCGCACGCGGGTGGACGCCCTGTACTTCTCGGTGATCACCCTGGGCACGGTCGGGTACGGCGACGTCGTCCCCTTGGGGCAGGGGGCGAAGGCGGTGGTCATCGTGCAGGTGATCTTCGACCTGGTCGTCGTGACGTCCGCGCTCGCGGTCATCGTCGGCGTGTGGCGCTCGCGCCCCTGGTCATGAGGCTTCCCACTCCTGGCAGGGGATCAGCGGGTGGTGGCGGTAGATGGTGCCGATGATCCGCTTGTCCGCCTGGATGTAGACCTCCTGGGAGGCCGGGCCGCAGGCGCACTCCGGGGACTCCTCGTGCCCCACGCTGTCGTCAATGGGACGTATATGCACAGTCTTTTGCATGGCGTCTTCTCCGGGGGAGAGGGAAGGCTTGGGTCATCTTATCCCCGTATGTGCATTTATTTGGTCGTTTGTCGCATTTTTTGGTGGTAAAGGATGCTCGGCCAGGTAGTCCTGGAGCTCGCGGTGACGGAACTGGTAGGCGACCCCGGAGATCCGCAGCAGCCCCGCGTCGTAGCACCGGTGCAGGAACCGTCCCAGCCGCCACGGCAGCCGCCCGCGCGTGGACAGCAGGAACCCCAGGTAGCGGCGCGCCAGCAGCGGCGACCAGGACGCCACCAGGGACATGCCGAACACCGCGCTCCCGGTGGCCGCCGTGGCGACCGACAGCCCGTCCAGCAGCTCCGCGAACCAGATCCCGAGGATGAACCCGAATCCGGGACCGAAGGTGAGCGCCGCCACCAGCGTCGAGACGACGTCGCCGCGGATGATCGCCCTGGGGTCGGCGCCGTCCCAGGAACCGGCGTACCCGTTCTCGCCGCCCCGCCCGGTCGCCATGCCGACGCCGAACAGGAGGCCGAAGACGACCGGCACCCACAGCGGAAGGGCGGTGCCGAACTCCATGACCACCGCCGCCCCCGCCAGGCAGCCGCCCAGGGCGGCGAGCACGCCGTCCACCAGGGCCTTCCTGCGGTCACCTACGCGGCGGAGCCGGCGGAAACCGGCCTCGTCCGCCGTGGACCACACCTCCCGCCAGGCCCTGAACGGTTCCAGCAGCAGGCCCACCGCCACCACCCCGGGCAGCAGGAGAAGCATGAGCGCACCCACCGCCGCGCCCGTCAGCCGGCCGTCCACGATGTGCACCTGCGAGACCGCCAGGACGGCCAGGGCGACGACGACGCCGACCCCGGGGAGGCAGGTCGCCAGGGCCACCAGCGCGCCGACGACCCGAGGACGATCACCCGCCAGCGGCCACAACTGGTGCAGCACCAGGTCGGTGCCGGACAGCACGCGTCCGTGGAACGGCGGCCGGCCCGCGTTCCCGCGCAGATAACCGGCCAGGACGGCCAGCCAGGCATGCGTCCGCTCGGCGGTGGGCCCCTTCCCCGCCGGGGCCGTCGCGGCCAGGCGGGCGGGGATGAACAGGCCGAGAAGGTGCTCCCGCACGGACGACTGGTCGGCGAACTCCGTGAGCACCTCGGGGGAGCGCACGTAGCGGCCGGTGAGCGGGTCGCGTTCCTCGTAGACGCTGACCGCCAGGGTCAGCCGCCACGGCGTGCCGAGCGCGTCGGCCAGGACGTGGCCGTCGCGGGTCAGCGCGTCCAGCACCGGCCGCCAGCGGTCCGGGTCCTCCTGGTCGGTGACGGCCTGGATGAAACGCCAGGCCTTGTCGCTGGTCACCGTCCCCACGTCGACCCGGACGACGCCGCGGGGGACGGCCCGGTCGGCGACCAGGGCGTCGTACTGGCCGGTACGGCAGGTCACGATCAGGCTGCAACGGTCCGGCCCGTGCTCGTAATCCTCCAGCGCGCGCAGCACCCGGGCGGCCCGCGACCCGTAGCCCGGCTCGTCGGTCTCGTCCACCTCGTCCAGCCCGTCGACGACGGGCAGGATCTTCTCCGCCGCCACGAGCGTGTGCGCCATCACCGGCTTCAGACCGTACGTCGCCGTCAGGTGCCGGGCGAGCATGGTTCTCACCGGCACGTCCGGGTCGATGCTCGTCGCGGAGATCCGCACCGGGACGCGGTCGTCGGGCTGCCTGCCGGCGAGCAGCTTGAGGACCAACTCGATCGCGAGGACGGTCTTGCCCGACCCCGCCACTCCGGCGATCACGAACCGTCGCGGCTCCCGCAGGCCGCGGAAGTAGTCGGCCACCTGCGTCAGGGTGCCGGACGGCGGGGCGGAGACGGAACCGCCGGTGGGGCGGAAGAAGAAGTCGACGTCGATGACGACGTCGCTGCCCTTGCCGCCCAGCAACTGGGCCCGCTGGGCCCGCTCCTCGGTCAGCACCCGCCGGGCCAGCAGGATCCCGGCCGCCTGTACGTCGGTGTCGGCCACGCGCTGCGCCTGCCACCAGGAGATCACAGCGAGGACGGTCCCGACGAGCGCGAACCCTCCGCCGACCGGGTCGACGTCGCCGGGATACCGCGTCCACAACCGCAGCGCGGCGGCGGTCAGCATGACCATCCCGATCGCCACGCCCGCCCGGAACCACCATGCCTTCGTACGCCGCCTCACGGTCCCAGCATGTCAAGCGCGCCCCTGACGTGTGCGGGGAAAGGCGCAAAGAACCCGCTTTGTCCCGTACCGGCTCGCGATCCGGCTCGGGACGTGCAACCCCTGACGCGGCACCTGCGAAACACAGGTATGTGGAACGCACACCAGGCCGGCAGGTGACGGGTGCGGCCCTGAGGCCGGCCCGCGCGCTCGGCGTGCTGTCGGCGCTGGCCATGGTCGGCTGCCAGGTGGCGTCAGGGCTGGATTCGCAGCCCGGACGGCTCACCGCGGTGATCGTCGCCCTGCTGGCGACGTGCGCCGTGGCCTTCGCCGCGGACGCCTGGGGGGCGGCCAGGGCGGCGGCCGCCTTCGCCGGAGCGGCGCTGACCGGGTACGCGGCCGAACTGGCCGGGCTGCTGACCGGGTTCCCGTTCGGCTCCTACAGCTACAGCGAGGCGCTGCGGCCGCAGGTGGCCGGTGTCCCCGTGCCGGTGGTGCTGGCGTGGGGCGGCATGGGGCTGGCGGCCTACGCGGTGGCGGTCGCGGTCGTCCCGTCCGGCGGGCCGGCCCGGGTGTGCGCGGGCGCGGGCGCGCTGACGGCGTGGGACCTGTTCCTCGACCCCCAGATGGTCCGGCTCGGGTTGTGGACGTGGGCGCGGGAGGGCTTCTACCGCGGCGTGCCGCTGAGCAACTTCGCGGGCTGGCTGCTGGTGTCGGCGCTGGTCATGGTGGTCGTCGGGCGGATCGCCCGCGCCACCGGGCCGGCGCGCGGGCTGCTGGCGCTCTACACGGTCATGGCGGTGATGGAGACGGTGGGCTTCGCGGCGGTGTTCGAGCCGCCCGACCTCCTGGTCGCCGCCGCCGGAGGGATCACGATGGGCGCGTTCGCCGCGCCGGCCTGGAGGCGGTCATGGCCGAAGTCACGGTGATCGGCGGCGGGGTGGGCGGCATGGCGTGCGCGCTGCTGCTGGCCCGCCAGGGGCACGAGGTGCGGCTGTACGAGCAGTCGCCGCGATTGGGCGGCAAGCTGGCCGAACATCGGCGTGACGGCTTCACCTTCTCCCTCGGCCCGTCGCTGCTCACCATGCCGCGCGTGCTGCGCGACCTGGGGCTCGACCGCGAACTGATCGAGCCGGCGCTGCTGTGCCGCTACCGCTTCGCCGACGGCACGGTCCTGGACGCCCACCGCGATCCGCGGCGGATGGCCGCCGAGGTGGAACGGCTGGCGCCGGGGGAGGGACGGGCCTGGTCGGCCTTTCACGACTGGGCCCAGGGCTGTCTGCGGGCGGCCGAGCGGACCGTGTTCGCCGGGCCGCCGATCCGGCGGCAGGGCAGGCCACGCCTGTCGGACCTGACGGCGGTGGCCCCCACGCGCACGCTGGCCGGGCTGGCGCGGCGCCACTTCCGCGACCCCCGGCTTCGTCAGTACGTCGGCCGCTACGCCACGTACGCGGGATCGAGCCCGTACCGTGCGCCGGCCGCGCTGGGGTGCGTCCCGGCGCTGGAACACGGGCAGGGCGTCTGGTACGCGCCCGGCGGGCTGGCCCGGCTGGCCGACGACCTGGCGCTGCTGCTGAAGGCCGCGGGAGTGGAGATCTTCCTGTCCGAGCCCGTCACCGCCGTCGAGGCCGACGACTCCAGGGTCACCGGCGTGCGGCTGGCGGGCGGGCGCCGGGTGCGGGCCGACGTCGTGGTTGCCAACACCGACGCCGCCGCCCTGTACGGACGACTGTTCCCCGACCGCCGGCGGCTGCGCCGGATCGCCCGGCTCGGGACCTCGTCCTCGGCGTTCCTGCTGCTGGCCGGGGTGGAGGGGCGCACGCCGGGGCTGCCGCATCACTCGGTGCTGTTCTCGGCCGACTACGAGCGGGAGTTCGCCGACATCTTCGACCGGCGGCGTCCGCCCCTCGACCCGACGGTCTACCTCGGCTGCTCGGCGGTGGACGACGCCTCCCAGGCCCCGCACGGGGCGGAGAACTGGACGATGCTGGTCAACGTGCCCGCTCGTGATCCGGCGCGATGGGGGATCGGGGTCGAGACGTACCGGGACCTGGTGCTGGAACGGCTGGCCGGGCGCGGCTTCGACCTGGCCGGACGGCTGCGCTTCGTCGACGTCCTCACCCCCGCCGACCTGCGGGATCGTTACGGCGCGTGGGGCGGCGCGATCTACGGCAGCGCCTACCGCGGCAGGCTGGCGTCCTTCGCCCGGCCGGGCAACCGGGGGCCGAGGCGCGGGCTGTACCTGGTGGGCGGCTCGGCCCACCCGGGCGGAGGTCTGCCGATGGTGACGCTGGGCGCCCGCATCGTGGCCGACCTGGTGGCCCAGGACCTCACGGACGGCCCCCGATGAGGCCGGTCCGGGTCGCGGTCACCGTCGCGCAGGTCGCGGCGGCGGCCGTCGTGGTGGCGCGGCTCGCGCGGGGACGGCGGCGGCTGCCCGCGCTCCTGCCGCGTCCGGCCGCCGGCGAGCCGGTGTCCGTGGTGATCCCGGCGCGGAACGAGGAGGCCAGGATCGGGCCGTGCCTGCGCGCCGCGCTGGCCGCCCCCGCCGTCCGCGAGGTGATCGTCGTCGACGACGGCTCCCGGGACGGCACGGCGAGGCTGGCGGCGTCCCTGGGCGCCGTGGTCGTCACCGCCGATCCGCTGCCGCCCGGCTGGGTGGGCAAACAGTGGGCGCTGCGCCGGGGGGTGGCCGCCGCCCGGTCCGACGTGGTGGTCACGCTGGACGCCGACGTCCGGCCCGAGCCCGGCCTGTTCGGGGCGCTGGCCGCCACCCTGGACCGGTACGACCTGGTCAGCGCCGGCCCCCGCTTCGTCTGCGACGGCCCGCTGGAGCAGGCCCTGCACGCCTCGATGCTGGCGACCCTCGTCTACCGCTTCGGCCCGGTCGGCCCGCCGAGCCCCCCGCCGCCGCACCGGGCCCTTGCCAACGGCCAGTGCATGGCCTTCCGCCGGGCCCGGATGACCGAGACGGACGGCTTCGCACTCGTGCGCGACCGGATGACCGACGACGTGGCGCTGGCCCGATGCCTGGCCGGACGGGGCTGGTCGGTCGGCTTCCTGGACGCCGGCGGCCTGCTGGAGGTCGACATGCACGACTCGGCGGGCGAGCTGTGGCGCGAGTGGGGACGTTCGCTGCCGCTGGCCGACGTGACCGGCCCCGGATGGCAGGCGGCCGACCTGGCGGTCGTCTGGCTGACGGCGGCGCTGCCCGTGCTGCGGCTGGCCGCGGGCCGCCCGACCGGCCTGGACCTGGCGCTGCTGGGCCTGCGGGTGTCGCTGACGGCCGCGCTGCGGGGCAGCTACCGGCGGCCGGGCGCGGGGCTGCTGCTGTCGCCGCTGCTGGACCCGGCGGCCGCGTTCCGGCTGACGCAGGCCACCGTACGGCCGGTGCGCAGGTGGCGCGGCCGCACGTACGGCCAGGTCACCGGCGGCGGCCGCACGTACGGCGAGGTCACCGGCGGCGGCCGGCCAGCGCGGCCTGCCCGAAGCGGAGCCCGATGAGGCACATCAGCGCACCGGTGGCCGCCACCAGCTCGGCGGGCATGAACAGCAGCTGCAGCAGCGGCACCCCGAACACCGCCAGCCGCGCGCCCACCGCGAACGACCGCGTCACCAGCGCCGCAACGGTCAGCGCCGCCACGGCCAGCGCGAACGCCGGCGGGCAGATGACCGCGACCCCGCCCGCGAAGGTCAGCACGCAACGCCCGCCCCGGAACGCGGCGAACAACGGCCACGCGTGCCCCGCCATGGACGCCGCCACGGCCAGGTACACCGGCGCCACGCTCGCCCCGGTGACCACGCCGAAGGCGCCGGTGTGGCCGCCGCTGACCAGGAGCCCCGCCAACGCGGCCAGAGCGCCCTTCAGCGTGTCGCCCGCGAAGACCGGCACGCCCGCCCGCCGCCCGAGCTGCTCCTTGACGTTCCAGTACCCCGGGTTGCGGTCGCCGACGTGGCGCGGATCGACGCCGTGCGCCCGCCCCGCCAGGACCGCGACCGGCACCGAGCCCAGCAGGTAGCCGATGACGACCGCCACGAGCACCTCAACCATCGCGTCGTTCCACCTCGTCCGGTACGGCGGCAGGGGGGCGATGAAGCACATGGCCTTCGACCGGCCGCTGCTGCGTCGCGCCGGGGGCCTGCGGTTCTGGAAACTGCTCGGCACCGGCAGCGGCCGCTCGATGTCGCTGGGGGCCGATCTGCGGCGCTGGGCGCTGTTCGCCGTCTGGCGCGGGGAGGACGACCTGGAGGAGTTCCTGCGCCGCTCGCCGATCGCCGATCGCTGGCGGGCGGAGGCGTCGGAGTACTGGCAGACCCGGCTGGCGCCGCTGGCCTCGCGCGGCGCCTGGGCCGGTCGCGACCCGTTCGGCGGCCTCACGGCCCGCGACGACGGCGGACCCGGTCCGGTGGCGGTGCTGACCAGGGCGTCGATCCGGCCCGGCCGCCTGATCGCCTTCTACCGGTCGGTCCCGCCGGTCGAGGAGCTGCTGCGGCGGCAGGACGGCTGCCTGGCCTCGGTCGGCATGGGGGAGTGGCCGCTCGCCCGGCAGGCCACCTTCTCGCTGTGGCGCGACCGGCGGGCCGTACGGGCCTTCGCCTACCAGGGGCAGGCCCACCGGCAGGTCATCGAGCGCGTACGGGCACACGACTGGTACGCCGAAGAGCTGTTCGCCCGCTTCGTCCCCTACGCCGGCGAGGGCAGCTGGGACGGGCGCGACCCGCTGGGCTGACCCGCTCATCCCGCCGCCGCCGTCGCGATCCCGGCCGCCGGGTCGCGTCCCGCCAGAGTGCCGGCCACCACGCAGGCGCGGGCGATCGTGGCCGCCCGCGAGGAGCCGTGCGCGACCACGACGGTGCCGCGCAGGCCCAGCAGGACGGCCCCGCCGTGCGTCTGCGGGTCGTAGCGGGCCGCCACCTCGGCGAGCCGGCCGGGGGAGGCGATGCCGGCGCGGGCGACCATGGTCAGCGCCGTGCGCACGCAGCCTTCGACGTTCTTGAGCACGACGTTGCCGGTGAAACCGTCGGTGACGATCACGTCCACCGTGCCGGCCAGGACGTCGTGGCCCTCGACGGGCCCGTGGAAGCGCACCGGCAGCCCGCCGAGCAGCTCCTCCGCCTGACGGGCCAGCCGGTTGCCCTTGCCCGGCTCGGCGGCGATGGACAACAGCCCCACCACCGGGTCGGCCACGCCGAGCACGGCCCGCGCGTAGCCCGCGCCGAGCTGCGCGAACTGGGCCATCATGGCGGGGCTCGGATCGGCGATCGCGCCGGCGTCCACCAGCACGCTCGCCCCGCCCGCCAGGGACGGGAGCGCCACGGCCAGCGGCGGCCGCAGCACGCCGTCCGCCCGCCCGATGCCGCGCACCGCGCACGCGACCACCGCGCCGGTGGATCCGGCCGACACCAGCGCCCCGGCCTCGCCCCGTCCGACCAGCCCGCAGCCGACCGCCAGGCTGGAGGCGGCCAGCGCGGTCGCGCCCGCCCCCCGCTCGGTCATGGGCACGGCGTCCTCGGCGTGCGCCACCGCGAGCTCACCCGCGGCGCCGTGCCGCCGCAGCTCCTCCTCCAGCAGCGCCGCCGGGCCTGCCAGGACGACGGGCACGCCGTGCTCGCGGCTCGCCAGCACCGCGCCCGCGACCACCTCGGTGGGCCCGTGGTCGCCGCCCATCGCGTCCAGGACCACGGGGGCCGCGCCGGTCACGGCAGCTCCACGCGGACGCGCCGCTCGGCCATGCCCGACCCGGCGGAGGCCAGCAGGTGACGGGCGAAGACGGCGGCCTTGCGACGGCGCGGCACGCGCACCCGCCCGGCCAGGACGTCGAAGCCACGGCGTTCGATCTCGGTGAGGATGCCGCCGTACAGCTCGAAGGCGGCGCGCACGCACGGCCGCGAGGAGGCGACCAGCAGGCCGATCCCGGGGTCGGCGGCCCGGTAGTGGGCGCGGGCGCGCTCGGCCTCGAAGGCCAGCAGGTCACGCACCGCCCGCCGGGCCCGCGGCTCGCCCAGCATGTCAGGGGCGACGCCGAACTTGTCCAGGTCCTCCATCGGCAGGTAGACGCGGCCACGCGCGAAGTCCTCGGCGACGTCGCGCAGGAAGTTGGTGAGCTGGAAGGCCAGGCCGAGCTGGCGGGCGGGCTCGCGGGCCCGCTCCTCCTGGCCGGGCGCCGGTTCCAGCAGCGGCAACATCATCGTGCCGATCGCGGCGGCCGATCCCGACATGTAGCCCAGCAGGTCGTCGTAGGTCGCGTAGCTCCGCACGGACAGGTCGGCGCGCATCGAGGAGAGGAAGGCCCGGACGTCGCCGTGGTCGATGCCGAACGAGTGCACCGTGTGCAGGAACGCGGGCAACATCGGATCGCCGGTCGCCGTCCCGGCCAGTCCCGCCGCGACCTGGGCGGTCAGGTCGTCGAGCGCGCGGGCCCGGTCGCCGGTCATGGTGAAGGAGTCGACGATCTCGTCGGCGTACCGGGCGAAGCCGTACAGGGCGTGCACGTGCCGTCGTTTCCACTGCGGCAGCAGCCGGGTGGCCAGGTAGTAGGAGCGGCCGTAGCGGGCGTGCAGCCGGCGGCAGCGTTCGTAGCTGGCGGTGAGCGTCAACGAGCCTCCTTCAGTATGCGTTCGGCGGCGAGCCGGCCGGAGATCAGCACCGGGGGGATGCCGACGCCGGGCGCGGTGTACATGCCGGCGAAGTGCAGTCCGGGCACCCGCCGGGCGACGGCCGAGGGCCGCAGCCACGCCGTCTGGGTGAAGCGGTGGTCCAGCGCGAACGGGGTGCCCGCGCTGTGCCCGCGCGCGGCCCAGGCGGGTGGGTCGAGGACCAGCCTGGGCGCGTCCGCCAGGTCGCCGTAGCCGAGCGCGGCCAGGCGGCCGAGCAGCCGCGTCTCCAGCTCGGGCCGCAGCCGGTCCCAGTCGGCGGTCCGCAGGTTGGGCGCGGGTTCCAGGACGCTGAGCGTGGCCTTCCCGGCCGGCGCCGCCTCGCCGTCCGGCTCGGGATGGGTGATCAGCAGGCTGGGGTCCGGCTGCGGACGGCCGGCCGCCAGCGCCGCGAAGGTCTCCCGCCAGGCTCGTCCGAAATGGAGGGTGTGGTGGGCCTGGCCGCTCAGCGGACGGCCCAGGCCCACGTGCAGCACCAGGCAGGACGGAGAGTGGTGGGGGCGGCGCAACCGCCAGTCGGACGCCGCGCCGGGCAGCAGCCGCCGGGCGGCCAGGCGGTCGCAGGCCACGACCACGTGCCGCGCCGGGAGCCGTTCGCCGTCCGCCAGCAGGACGCCGGTGACGCCGTCCGAGTCCGTCTCGACCTTCTCGGCGCGGACACCGTGGCGGAGGTCCCCGCCCAGCTTCTCCAGCAGGGCGGCCATGGCCGTGGGGATGGCGTGCATGCCGCCGCGCTCGGGGAAGTACACGCCGCCGACGGTGTCCATGTGGGCGATGACGGCGTAGATGCCGAGCGCGCGTTGCGGGGAGAGCCCCACGTACAGGGACTGGAAGGTGTGCGCCTTGATCAGCCGCGGGTCGCGCAGGTGCCGGGCGGCCAGGCGGTCCAGCCGCCGGAAGCCGCCCAGCCCGGCCAGCCGCAGCAGCGCCGCGGGCCGGGCCAGGGCGCGCAGCCGGCTCACGTCCGCGTCGATGAACGTCGGCCACTCCACCCGGAACAGCTCGTCGAGCAGCCGCCGGTAGCGCTCGTAGCGCGCCGCCTCGGCGGGCCCGCACACCGTCCGCACCTGCTCGGCCATCGCCTCGCGCCCGGGCAGCACGTCCAGCCGTGACCCGTCGTCGAAGAGCAGCCGGTAGGAGGGGTCCAGGCGGCGCAGCGGCAGCCAGTGCCGCAGTTCCTCCCCGGCCGCGCCGAAAACCTCGGCGAGCACGCCGGGCATCGTCAGCACGGACGGGCCGGTGTCGAAGCGGAACGCGCCGAGGCGGGCGGTGCCGCAGCAGCCGCCGGGCTCGCCGAGTGCCTCGACCACGCTGACCCGGCGTCCGGCCGCCGCCAGCCGGACGGCCGCCGCCAGGCCGCCCAGCCCGGCCCCGATGACGACCACGGGACTCATCGGAGGCCCTCCTCGGTAGACGCGTCCATGCACGCAGCTCCTTCTGTCGCTATGAGAGCCTTCGTGGCGGGAGGCCGTCCGGTTGCACCCGGCCCGCGTGCGCCCAAGGACCTCGCAGGCGCGAAAAGATAGGCGGACACGTCGAACGGCAGCGGGAACACCATGGACGAGGACACACCGGTCAGCGAAGGGCACGCGGAATTCGGCATCGGGGCCGTCTCCCGGCGTCTGGGCATCCCCGCGCCGACCCTGCGCACCTGGAACCTGCGCTACGGCCTGGGCCCCGGCCGCCGCAGCCCCGGGGGCCACCGCCGCTACGGCGACGCCGACGTGCGGCGGCTGGCCGAGATGAAGCGCCTGATCGCCACCGGCCTGGTCCCGGCCGAAGCCGCCAGACTCGCCCTGTCGCTGCCCGACCCGCCTCCTACCGGGGACCGGCGCACGTCATCGCCCACGCCAGGGAAGCCCGGGGGCCGGCCGGCCGTCGCCGCGCTGGCCCGTGCCGCGACCGTGCTCGACGGCCGAGCCGTCTCCGGCCTGATCGAGGAGACGCTGGCCGCGCAGGGCGTGGTGTGGACGTGGGAGCACCTCGTCCTGCCCGCGTTCGACGCCGTCTGCCGGGCCCAGGACGAGACCGGAACCGGCATCGACGCCGAACACCTGCTGTCCGGCCACCTCCAGGCGGCCCTGCACCGGCTCGCCGGCGACGTGCCGCCGCGGGGCGACGACCGGCCGGTGCTCCTGGCCTGCGCGGAGGAGGAGCAGCACAGCCTGCCGGTGCACGCCCTGGCCGCCGCGCTCGCCGAACAGGGCGCGCAGACCCGCGTGCTCGGCGCCCGCACCCCCTACGCCGCGCTGGCCTCGGCGATGCGCCGGCTCGGCCCGGCGGCCGTGTTCGTCTGGTCGCAGCGGGCGGCCACCGGTGACACCGCCCCTCTCGCGGACCTGCCCCACGTGCGTCCCGCGTGCCGGGTCGTCATCGGCGGCCTGGGCTGGCGGGGCCGGCCTCCTTCGGGCGTCGTCAGGGTCTCGACACTGCCCGACGCCGTCGCATGCGTCATGTCGACCCTGATTTGAGCCGCCCTTTCCCTCGATGAGCTTGTGACGCCGTCCCGCGCCTCGGTATGAATAAGTTTTGAATAGGTTTTTGCGGTGAGGGGCAGGCGCATGGACACCAGCGACGAGGAAGCGCTCGGCGAGTGTTACCGCACGTACGCCCCTTCCGTGCGCTCCTACCTGCGCCGGTTCGTGCCCGCCGAGGAGGTGGAGGACCTGTTGCAGGTCGTCTTCGCCGACGTCTGGCGCTCGCGCCGGCGCTACGACCCCGGCAGGAGCCAGGCCGCGTGGGTCTTCGCCATCGCCCACCGTCGCGCCGTGGACCACCTGCGCGTCCGCAGGCTGCGGACCGTGCCGTTGCAGGAGGCCGGCGATCCGCCGGGACGCGGGCGGCTCGCGCCGGACGCGCTCGGCGACCGCGACCAGATCGACCGGGCGCTCGCCGAACTGTCGGACACGCAGCGGCAGGCCATCGAACTGGCCTACTTCGCCGACCTGACCCAGCGGGAGATCGCCGACCACCTGCGCGTGCCGATCGGCACCGTCAAGGCCCGCATCTCGCGCGGGCTGCACCGGCTCTCCGATCTCCTGGAGAGCTGAGCGCTGATGTATACACCGTAAACGTTCATGGTTTACTGTGTATACATGCGAGCACGGGAGAAGACCGTCGAGACGCCGGACGCCGAACGGCGGACGCGCCGGGGCCGTCGGCGGTGGATCGCGGGCCTGGCGATCGTCGTCGTCCTGGCCGGGGTCGCGGGGGCCGGGGCCTGGTTCGGCAGCGACCAGTCGATCGCCGTCGTCCGCTACGGCACGGGCAACACCGAGGTCGTGGCCGTGCGGGGCGACCTGGTGACGCTCACACGAACGCCGGAGACCGACAAACCGGGCACGTACTGGCTGGAGTGGACCGGCTCGTACGCCATGCTCGGCGACGTCGTCACCCGCGCGCCGGACCGCGTGACGCGCAAGGTGCTGCGCGGCTCGGTCCCCTCGGTGGGCACGCCCGGCAACTTCGGCAACGTGCCGCCCGGCGACCCCCAGGTGGCCTGGGGCATCGGCTACACCGAGATCATGGTCCCCACCGAGCTCGGGCCCGCCCCCGCCTGGTACGTCCCCGGCGACGGCGACACCTGGGTCGTCGCCGTCCACGGCCAGAACGGCCGGCGCAAGGCGGAGCTGAAGATCCTGCCCGTCGTCCACGGGCTGCGGCTGCCCTTCCTGGACATCAGCTACCGCAACGACCAGGGCGCGCCGCCCTCGCCCGACGGGCTGCTGCACCTCGGCGACTCGGAGTGGCGCGACCTGGAGGCCGCCCTGCGCCAGGCGCGGACCATGGGGGCGCGGCGGTTCGTCCTGTACGGCACCTCGATGGGCGGCCAGATCGTCGGCCAGTTCCTGGACCGGTCACCGCTGGCGGGCCTGGTCGACCGGGTCGTCATGGACGCCCCCATGATCGACGTGCAGATGACCGCCGAACAGGGGGCCAGGAATTTCCACCTGCCCGCCTTCACGGCGGGACTGTCGAACCTGGTCGTCCGGTGGCGCACCGGCGTCGATGTGGACAGGCTCAGCCTGATCCGGCATCCGCCGCGCGTCCGGCCGCCGCTGCTGCTGATCCACACCGTCCCCGACACCGACCACCCGATCCAGGAGGCGCACGGCCTCGTGGCCGCGGGCAGGCGCCTGGGCTGGGACATCAGGTTCGAGCCCTTCGAGCAGGGCAGGCACACGGAGGCGTGGAACGTCGACCGCCCTCGCTACGATCGCCTCGTCGGCGACTTCCTCGCGCCGGATGTCACGCGGAGGTGAGTCCGCCTTTCACCGGATCCACCCGAGCCGTTTCGCGGAATGGAGATATCGATGATCAGGCGTCTTGCGCCGGTTGTGGCGTTCGTGTTGTTACCGGTCCTCGGCGCGTGTGCCGCGCCGGCCAAGGAACCGATGCTGAAGGACCCGGCGCGATGGCCGCTGGCCGGCCTGAAGGGGGTCGCCGTCCAGGGCGGGCTGCCCGAGGAGGCCGAGCTGGCGCTGGCGCGGATCAAGGTCGGCCCGCACGACCTGACCGCGTGGATCAACCCCTCGGGGCTGTGCGGTCTGAGCGGCGAGGGGTGGAGCGTGAACGCCGACCTGACCAGGTCCGACGCGGCGGAGCCCACGCGGGAGGACGGCTTCGCAGGCCCGGCGGAGCCCGAGGTCGGCGGCGCCCATGAGAGCAAGGTCAGCCTGTTCTGCACCCCCACCAGGATGCTGATCAGGGTCGAGGGGGAGACCTCGAAGCCGTCCGTCTCGGGCAACGCGGTCGCGCAGGTCTACAAGGGCGGCCTCAACGCCGTCGTGGGCACGCCGGAGGCCCGGCGGGAGTCGCTGCCGGGCGCGACCGTGACCCCCGGCGGATAGCGGGTTCACGCGCGCGTCTCGTGGAAGGCCCTGCGGTATTCGGTCGGCGTCACGCCGACCGTGCGGGTGAAGTGGTGCCGGAGATTGCCGGCCGAGCCCAGCCCGCACTCCTCCCCGACCCGGTCCACCGGCAGGTCGGTGGACTCCAGCAACTGCCTGGCCCGGGACAGCCGCTGCGCGTGCAGCCAGCGCAGAGGCGTGGTGCCGGTGGCGTCGTGGAAGCGCCGGGCCAGGGTACGGGGGCTCAGCCCGGCCTGCCTGGCCAGTTCGGCGACGGTGAGCGGGCTGTGCAGGCGCTCGGCCGCCCAGTGCAGCAGGGGCGCGAGGCCGTCGCCGTCGGTGCGGGGCATCGGGGTCTCGATGTACTGGGCCTGACCGCCCGGTCGGTGCGCCTGGACGACCAGCCGGCGGGCCACCTGGTTGGCGACCTCCGAGCCGAGGTCCTTGCGGATGACGTGCAGGCACAGGTCGAGCCCGGCGCTGCGGCCCGCGCTGGTCAGGATGTCGCCTTCGTCCACGTACAGGACGGACGGGTCCACCCGCACGCGCGGATGACGGGCGCGCAGCAGGTCGGTGTGCATCCAGTGCGTGGTGGCGGTACGGCCGTCGAGCAGGCCCGCCGCGGCCAGCGCGAACGCGCCCGTGCAGAGCGAGACCATGCGCGCGCCGCGCGCGTGCGCGGCCCGCAGCGCCTCCACCAGGTCCGGGTCCGGCCGGGCGTCGCGGTCCATCCGGTCCATCGGGAGGGCGGGGACGACGACCGTGTCCGCGCCCGCCAGCGCGTCGAGCCCGTACGACGGCGTCAGCGTGAACCCGTTGCGGGTGCGGACCGGGCCGGAGGCGGCCAGGCGCAGCTCGTACCAGGGGTCGGCGAGGTCGGGTCGCTCCAGGCCGAACGTGTCGCAGGCGATGGACAGCTCGAACATCGGCATGCCGTCGACCACGGCCACCGCCACCACTCCGGGATTCCGCACGCCTCCCAGACTAGCGGCAGGATTTTGACGATGGTGGGCAGTCCTGCCACTCGTGCCGCGAAAACGTCTTCGCCAAGGTGAGATGCGTGAACGACATCCCCATCAAGGCAGGGGTCATCGGTCTCTGCCTGGCCGCGTCGGCGACACCGTCGCCGCTCTACAAGCTCTACGCCTCCGCCTGGGCCATCCCCACGCCCACGCTGACGCTGATCTACGCCGCGTACTGCCTCGGGGTGCTCGTGGCGCTGCTGCTGTTCGGCCGGATCTCCGACTCGTGGGGGCGGCGTCCGGTGATCCTGGCCGGGCTGGCCGGCCTGCTCGTCTCGCTCGGGCTGTTCCTGGCGGCGTCCGGGGTGGGCTGGCTCTTCGTCGCGCGCGGGTTGCAGGGCGTGGCCACCGGCGTCGCGATCAGCGCCGCCGGCGCGGCCCTGCTCGACCTGCGTCCCGCCGCCGCCGGGCTGATCAACACGCTGGCCAGCGGGCTCGGCGTGGGGGTCGGCGGGCTGCTCGGCGCGGTCCTGGTCGAGTACGCGCCCGCCCCGCTCCTGACGCCCTTCGCCGTGCTCGCGGCGGTGGACGTCCTCCTGCTCGCCGGGGTGTGGCGACGGCCGGAGACGGCGGACACGCGGGCCGGGTTCAGGATGGCGGCTCCCGGGGTGCCGAGGGAGATCCTGGGGACGTTCGCGCTGTCGGGGCTCGGGGTGACGGCGTCCTGGTCGATCGTCGGGTTGTACCTGGCGCTGGTGCCCGCGCTGGCGCCCGTCCTCATGGGGTCGGCCGGCAACCTTCCCGGCGGGCTGGCCATCTTCGTCATGGGCACGGCCGCCGCCCTGGCGCCGCTCCTCGCCCGCCGCCTGCCCGGCGCGGGCGGCCTGCCGGTCCGCGCGCAGCTCTCGTCCGGCATGCTCGTGCTCGCCGCCGGCGTGGCCCTGATGATCCTGTCGATCTCGGGTGGGAGCGCCGCCGGGTTCATCCTGTCCAGCGTGGTGATGGGGCTCGGCGGCGGCCTCGGACTGGGCGGCTCCCTCGGGCTGCTGGGCGCGGCGGCGCCGCCCGACCACCGCGCCCGGGTCATGTCCGCGTTCTACGTCGTCGCGTACGCCGCCATCTCCCTGCCCGCCATCGGCGCCGGGTTCGCGGTGCGCACGCTGGGCCCGGTGGCCACGTTCCGCGTGTTCGGCCTGGGCGTCATCGCCGTCTCCCTGGCCGCCTGCCTCCTGGCGGCCCGGGCCCGGCGCGTCCCGGCGAGGGTGTGACCGGTCATCCGGCCACCGTCAGCGTGATCTTGCCGCGGACGAGACCGCGTTCGGCCTCGCGGTGCACGTCGGCCAGCGACTCCAGCGGGCGGACGTCCGTCTCGACGTCCACCACGCCCTGGTCGATCAGGGCCACGAGCTCGGCGAGCTGGCCCGGGTCGTCGCGGGCCACGAACCGGACGGCGCGCGGATGATCGATCGGCCGGGTGATGGAGACGAACTCCTCGGCCAGCTCCGTCACCGAGGCGGGAAAGTCGGCCACCAGGTTGATCAGCACGTCGTTGCCGCCCGGCAGGGGAGCGGCGGTGTAGTCCACGATCTCGTCCGCGCCCAGCGCCCGTACGGCGGCGGCGCTGCGCGGGCCGGCGGTCGCCACCACGTACGCGCCCGCGTGCTTGGCCAGCTGCACGGCGAACAGGCCGACGCCGCCGCCCGCGCCGTTGATCAGCACCCGGCTGCCGGGGCCGATACGGGCGTGCTCGAAGACCGCCTGCCAGGCGGTGAGCCCGGCCACGGGCACGGCGGCCGCGGCCGTCAGCGGGATCCGCCGCGGCGCCCTGGCCAGCGTGCTCGCCTTCGCGACCGCGTACCCGGCCGCCGCGCCGTCGATGCGCCCGATCACCCGGTCGCCGGGGGCCAGGCCGCCCGCCCCGGTGAGCACGGTGCCCGCGACGTCCCAGCCGAGCGTGCGCGGCAGGGTGCCGCCGAACACGTCCCGCAGCAGGCCCATGCGCAGGCCGACCTCCGAAGGGTTGAACGACGTCGCCGCCACCTCGATCAGCACCTCGCCCGGTCCGGGCCTCGGCACCGGCACCTCGTCCACCCTGATCACCGAGGCGTCGCCGTACTCGTGGAAGCGGGCGGCCCGCATGGTGCCGAGGAAGTCCGCGGCGTGCTCGCTCGCCCACGTCTCGAAGCCGGTCGCGGGCTCTCCGGTGACCTCCTCGACGGTCCCGGTGGACGGGCCCGGCTCGGCGAGGGCGCACAGCATCCCGTCCACGGCCGCTCCGGGCCAGCCCAGCCCGAGCAGCCGCCGCTTGGCCTCCTCCGGTGGCTCGTCCTCCCACCGCACCGGCCGGCCGATCGCCGCGCCGATCGCCCGCGCCTGCTCCCGCTGGGTCAGCGGACGCGGCCCGGTCAGCGTGTGGACCGCGCCGTGGTGCCCTTCGCCGAGGAGCGCGCGCACCGCGACGGCCGCGACGTCCCGCTCATGGATCGGGGACAGGACCGCGTCGCCGTACGGTTGCCGCACGACCCCCGTACGGACCTGCTCGGCCCACCGCAAGGCGTTGGCCGCGAACGCGTGCGGGCGCAGCACCGTCCACTCCCGCGCGGTCTCGGCGACCATGCGC
This sequence comes from Nonomuraea sp. NPDC047529, assembly GCF_040642995.1. Lineage (NCBI taxonomy): Bacteria > Bacillati > Actinomycetota > Actinomycetes > Streptosporangiales > Streptosporangiaceae > Nonomuraea > Nonomuraea sp. NPDC047529. The sequence continues at coordinate 25,722 of NZ_JBEYTJ010000029.1, forward strand.
TCGATCTCGACCTCGCACGGGCGGGCGGCGGCCGAGGAGAGGTAGACCACCCGCCGCGAACCGATCAGCTCCAGCACCTCGCGGGCCCCCTCGGCCGAGGCGAACGGCCACAGCAGGAACACCGCGCCGACCCCGTCGAGAGCCGCCGCCAACGTCACCGGGTCGGTGAGCTGCCTCGTCACCGTGCGGACGTCGGCGCCCGCCTCCTTCAACTGCTTCACCAGCGGACGGCCGATCGTGCCGGTCGCCCCGCTGACCAGGACTCTTGTCATGTCGTCAACCGTAGGAGCCAGGCGCGAGTCGTCCAATGTGTTTCCGTCTGTGATTAATACGCGATCATCTTGCGGACTAGACTCCCGTCATGGACGTACTGAGCGACGTGGTCGCCTCCATGCGCATCGGCGTGCCGCGCTCGGCCCGGGTCGCGTGGCCGGCGCCGTGGGGGCAGCGGTTCCCGTCGGCGCCCGGCTCGGCGGGTTTCCAGGTCGTGCTGCAAGGCTCGTGCTGGGCGATCCCGCCGGAGGGCGAGCCGTTCCCGGTCGGGACGGGCGACGTGCTGTTCTTCCCCCACGGCCACGGCTACGGGCTGGCCGACTCGCCCACCAGGCCGCTCCCGGAGCCCGACTGCGACCCCTACGCCCCCGCCGAGCTGTTCGCCTCGGCCTCGATGGAGGGCCCCGGGCCGGTCACCGTGATGCTCTGCGGCGGCTACCGGCTCGACCCCGACCGGGCGCATCCGCTGCTCAAGGGGCTGCCCGAGATGATCCACCTGCCCACCGGGCTGGGGCGCAACACGGACCTGCGCGCCGCCGTCGAGCTGCTCGGCAAGGAGATCGACGACCCGCGGCCGGGCGCGGACCTGGTGGTGCCGGCGCTGCTGGACATGTTGCTGCTGTACATCCTGCGCGCCTGGTTCGACACCTCGGCCGAGCACTGCCGGGCCGGCAACTGGGCCGCCGCCCTGGCCGACCCGGCCGTCAGCGCCGCGCTCGACGGCATCCACCGCGATCCCGCCCATCCCTGGACGGTCGAGTCGCTCGGCCGCCGCGCCCGGCTGTCGCGCGCGGCCTTCTCCCGCCGCTTCACCCAGTTCGTCGGACGTCCGCCGCTGGCCTACCTGACCTGGTGGCGGCTGAGCACGGCCGCCCACATGCTGCGCGACTCCGACGCCGCGCTGAGCACGATCGCCGCCGCGGTCGGCTACGGCTCGGAGTTCGCCTTCGCCAACGCCTTCAAACGCGAGTACGGCATGCCCCCCGGCAAATACCGCCGCCTCGACTGCGCCCCGCCCGCCCTCTCCAGGTCCTGAACCCCCCCGGGGGCGAGCGGTTACGCGCCGGGTCAGCCGTTGGCCTCCAGGAGGCGGGCGCCGAGGGCGGTCAGGTGGTGGTGGACGGCCTGGCCGTTGCGGCGGGTGCTGATCAGCCCGGCGTTGCGCAGCACGGTGACGTGCTCGGAGGCGGTCGAGGCGCTGACCTTGAGCCGCCCGGCCAGCTCGTCCGTACGGCAGCCGGGCCCGCCGACGGCCCGCATCACCCGCGCCCGCGCCCGCCCGACCAGCGCGGCGAGCGAGTCGAAGGCCGGGGACGGCATCGCCTGGCGGCCGCTGTCGGGTATGGGGACCGTGAGCACCGAGCTGCGCCGGTCCTGGGTGGTCGCGATGCCCAGGTAGCGGGGCGAGGCGCCGGCGATCGGATGGATCAGCAGGCCGCGCCCGCCGAGATCGATGGTGCGATCCGGGCCGCCCGCGACGATCATGCCGCTGCCGTCCCAGGACAGCCGCGGGCTGAGCGTGCTGAGCGCCGAGCCGAGCCCGATCCGCGCCGCCGTCTCCTGGTAGGCGGCCAGGCGGGCTTCGAGCCGGCGGCGCATGCCGGGCCATTCGGGGGCGAGGAAGCGGTGGAAGAGCACGTACATGCTGTCGGCCAGGGCCCGGCGGAAGCGCGCCGGGTCCATGTCGAGGTCGGGCCGTCCCGGCAGCCCGCTGAAGCGCCACAGGTCGCCGCCGAACTCCCGCTCCTGCGGCGGGGTGTCCAGGGCGGCGAGCGCGTCGAGCTCGTCGGAGAGCGCGGCGGTCTGGATCGGCGGGGCCACCTCGGAGGCGACCAGGCCGTCATGGAGGGTGACGCGGGAGGCGCCGCGGTTGAGGATGTCGAGCAGCGGCAGCGTCCGGCGCGGCACGGTCCTGGCGATGTCCCGCCAGATCGAGCCTTTCTCGGTCAGCTCAGGATGATGGACGCTGAAGGCCGCGAAGATCGCGTGGGTCAGGGGCGAGACCACGATCCGGGTGGCCGCGAGGTCGCCCACCTGGAAGTTCAGACGCATGCGCCAATCGTCCCCTGATGATCGATTTCAGGCAATCGTCCGGTTGACGGCGAAACTGTTCGGTGCCCGGCCGAAGAGATTGTGCGCACCCCGGCGCCCCTCGACCATGACAGCGAACGGCCCGCGCCGCCCTCCGACCCGCCCTCGGCGCTCCTGCGTTCGCAACGGCCGCTCCCGGCCGGCGTCGTGGTCATCACCCCCGCACACCGCTGAGGAGAACATCATGCGAAGCCACCCCCCGACGCCCGGCACGACAGGCCGGCGGGCCCGCCGCTTCCTGTGCGCCGTCGCCGCTGCCGTCCTGGTCGCGGCCACCTCGACGACCCCGGCGTACGCCGCCGACAACGGGCGCCACAACGAGGACTGGGTCTACCGTTCGGACTCCCTGTGCCTCCTGGTCTACGCCGAGATGCTCGACCTCTCCGACGGCAACTCCGGCTCCTACCAGACGTCCGCGGCGAACGTCTACGGGCCGAGGGACGGCATCCCGTGCGGCCGTTGGCAGGCCGTGCCCGCCGGCGATCTCGCGATACGTCAGGTCGTGCTCGTCTACGACCTGACCCACCAGGTCTGGGGACCCTGCCTGGGCCTGGACTCCGGCTTGCATTTCACCCCCAACACCACCTGGCACGCCGACTGGTACATGTGGAGCGGCGAGGGGTCCAACCCCGCCCCCTGCGGCACCGCCTGGTACGCGACGCTGGCCTTCGGATACGTCTGGGACGGCGGCTGGTACGGCGGCTCCCTGCCGTCGGGCAACGTGTGGATCACCGCCAAGTACGGCCTCCAGGCCAAGACACAACCGGCGCAGCCGCCGCGCCCGTCCTGGATCACCGACACGGGCGCGGTCGACCCGAGCAGGCTCCCGGACCGCCTGCCTCTCATCGGCGCCGACGGTGAACCCACCCATACGGACTCGGGCGCCATCGCCACCGTCGACACCGCCACCATGTTCGGCCCGCCGTCCCAGCCGCCGCAGAAGTGACGGGCGGCTCACACCGAAGGAGAGACATCGGCGACCGGGCCGTGCGGCCTCACTCGTTCTCGTCGGCCTCCGCGGCGGGTGCGATCTGCAGCGGTGTCCCGGCCCCGCCGCCGGCGAGCTCGCGCCCCCGGTTCAGGGTGTGGTCGAGCTGCCTGGCCAGGACCGGGACGGTTGCCGGCGGCAGGTACGCGTCGGCCCCGGCGTCGAGCAGGCGCCGGACCGGGCCGTCGTACCGGACCCCGAGCTCGGGATCCTCGATCTCGGTGACGACGACGCGGGCCTTCGGGAACATCGCCCGGAGCCCCGCGATCAGCTGCGGGCTGCCCGCGGGCACCAGCAGCACGTCGGCCGTCGCCGGGGCCGCGTGCATGTCGAGCACCACGTAGTCCGCCCCGAGCTGGGTGGACAGCGCGACGCGGGCCGCGTTCGAGAGTTCCATCGCGGTGGCCACGACGGTCACGCCGTCGTGGTCGACCGGCGCCGCTCGGCCGGGCTCGCCGGGCTCGTCCGGCTCGGCGCGATCGACGACGGCGCCCTGGACCACGTCGACGGTGCTGGAGATCGTCGCGATCGACGCGCCGTCACGCGTGAGGACCAGGCTCTCGCCGGGTTCGAGCGCGTCGATGAGCGCCACGACGTCGTCGGGGACGCGGGCCACGTCGATCCGCTGCGCCGCACGCGGGGCGCGTTTGCGCGTCACCACGCCCGGCCTCCGAAGGCGCCGTCCAACCGGATGAACACCCGAGCCCCCCTCTGACGCCGTGATCTCGTTGGATGCCGCCACACGACCATTGGTTCGGCAATGCACCGAAGTTTCACGGACCTACAGCCCGAAGGCCCCGCCCTCGACGAGGATGAGCAGGCCGATGCCGATCAGCACCACAGGCAGCAGGACGTGCCCCCACCGGCTCAGGGCCCCGGCGACGAGAGGGCGGGTGGCGAAGAACCGTCCGGCCGCGCACCACACGGCGACCAGGACGAGGAACACCACGACGTGGACGCTCGTGCCGCCCGGCCCTGCGGTGGCGAAGACCGGCACGTACACGCCGATGTTGTCGCCGCCGTTGGCGAAGGTGACCGCGGCGACCTCCAGCGTCTTCGGCCCGTCGGCGCGCCCGCCGGAGGGTTCGTCACTGTCGCGGCGGCTCCTCCACGCCTGCCAGGCGGCCTTGACGCCCAGCGCGAGGGGCAGCAGCCCCAGGTACGGGACGAGCCGCTCGGGAAGGAAGGTCGCCCCGAGGCCCGCCGCCACGGCCACCGCCACGAGGGCGAGGAAGCCCAGGTACTGGCCCGCCACGATCCGGCCGGCGGCACCCAGACGGCCCGCGCCCCGGGCGAAGAACAGCGCCAGGATCAGGATGTCGTCGATGTTGGTGACGGCGAACAGCCCTGCGGCCTGCCCGACGATGCCCAGGTTCACCAGAGGGGGTGCTCTTTCTGTCCGAGGGTGCCCGGAATGACCTTACCGGGGCGGGTCGGCGCTCAGGGGGGCGTGGACCGAGACGGTTCGATGGGATGGCGTGGTCTGCGGGGGCGAGGTGGCCAGTCCGGTCAGCAGGTTCAGGGACGTGGCGGCGTCGGAGCCCGGCGGGGCGCTGTAGATCATCATCGTCAGGTCGGGGTCGTCGGGCGCGCGCATGGCCACGTAGTCCAGGGCGAGCTCGCCGAGCAGGGGATGGGCGAAGCGTTTGCGGCCCCGGGTCTTGGCGCGTACGGCCTGGTCGGCCCACAGGCGGCGGAAGTCGGCGCTGTGCAGCGACAGCTCGCCGACCAGGGCGGCCAGTTCGGGGTCGTCGGGATGGCGGCCGGCGTCGAACCGGAGGTTGGCGACCGTGTCGCGGGCCTTGCCCTGCCAGTCGGGGTAGAGGTCCCTGGCCGCGTCGTCGAGGAAGACCAGCCGGGCCATGTTCCGCTCGGACGGGTCCAGCGCGGGGAAGTCGGCGACCAGCAGCCGGGCGAGCTCGTTCCAGGCCAGGACGTCCAGCCGGCGGCCGATGACGTAGGCGGGCACCCCGGCCAGCGCCTGGAGCGCCTGGCGCAGCTCCGGGCCCACCTTCTGGGGGCGCGGCGGACGCCTGCGGGCGGCGGTGGGCCTGGCGAGGTTGTGCAGGTACGCACGTTCGTCGGCGTCCAGGCCGAGCGCTTCGGCGACGGCGGTCAGCACCTCGGCGGAGATGTTGCGGGCCCGGCCCTGTTCCAGCCGGGTGTAGTAGTCGACGCTCACGCCGGCCAGCAGGGCCAGCTCCTCGCGGCGCAGGCCGGGAACCCGTCGCCGGCCGCCGAAGCCGGGCAGGCCCAGCGCGTCGGGGTCGAGCCGGGCACGCCGGCTCTTGAGGAACTCGCTGAGCTGCTGTGCACGATCCATGCCGTCCAGTATTGCGAGGTTTGTCAGCTCTTGCCTGGTTCTGTCAGACCCAGGCAAGGGTGGCCCCGGCTGGACAGAGCTCTGGGTGGCACGCGGCCCGGCCCTCACCATGGACATCGCCGGTATCACCCTCGAAGAAGGAGTCCTGCCATGTCGAACACGCTCACCATCGTCGCCGGGTTCCGCGCCAGGCCGGGCCAGGAGGAACGGCTGCGTCAGGAGCTGAACGCCATGATCGCGCCGTCGCTGGCGGAGGAGGGCTGCCTGGGCTACCAGCCCTACGCCGACCCCGAGCGCCCCGACCGCATGATCATCGTGGAGGAGTGGGCCGACGACGCCGCGCTCGCCCATCACTTCTCGTTGCCGCACTTCAAGCACGTGGCCCAGGTGCTGGAGGAGATCCTGGCGGAGCCGTTCACGCTGCGCCGGCTGACCGACGTCCCGGCCTGAGGGGCGCCGCGCGTGCGTCGCCGGAGCCCGGTCCGTCTGCCCGGCGGGCACCTACCAGCACTGGCACCAGGTGCACATCCGCTGCGGCATCGAGCCGGAGCGGCCCGGCCCCATGGTGGGCGGCACGTCCGTCAGCGAGGAGTGGTGCCCCAAGAACACCCTCCTCCAGGACTACTGGGTCACCCAAGGACCTCAGGAAGGCTGAGCCGGACCCCGGGAAGCCCGCGCCCACGCCGGGACCCAGGTCCCGGCGGCGCGGCGACCGGTCGCCGCGGCGGCCAGGTGGGCGCGGAGGGCGACCAGCGCCGGGTGGGGGTTGTCGCGGTGCCACAGGAGCGAGTGCGGGTAGACGGGCACGGGGTCGGTCACCGGGATCCGGCGCAGGCCGTGGCCCGCCGGCCAGACGAGACGGGTCTGGTCGCCCATGAACGTGGCCAGCGCCGGGGTGTCGGCGACGGTGTCGAGCAGCGCGTCGGAGCCGAAGTTGGGCCCGGTCGCCTCGATGGTCAGGCCGAACTCGGCGACGAGGTCGTCGTAGTAGGCGGTCCACTCGGTGCCGGGGGCGAGGCCGGGCATCCAGATCCGGTGCCCGGCGAGCCGGGCGAGCGGCACCGACCGGGCGTCGGCCAGCGCGTGGTCGGGCCCGGTGAGGAGCTGGAGGGCCTCGTCGACCACCCAGGCGGACTCGACGTCCTCGGGCAGCGGGTGGCCCGGTACGCCGACCGCGCGGAAGGACGCGTCGATCGTGCCGGACCGGATGGCGGCCACGGCCGTGTCCACGTCGAAGAGCATCACCACGTCCAGCTCGACGTCGGGGTGCGCCCGGTGGAAGCCGCGCATCAGGCCCGACCCCGCGCTGCGCGAGGCGAGCACGTCGACGCGCAGCGGACGGCTGCCCGCCCGTACGGACGCGACCGCGCGCTCGGCGACCCGGAGCAGCTCGCGGGCGTGCGGCAGGAACGCCTGCCCGTCGATGGTGAGCTTCGTGCCGCGCGGGGTGCGGATGAACAGGCGCACCCCGAGCGTGCGTTCCAGGGCGGCGACGCGCTTGGAGACGGCCTGCTGGGTGACCGCCAGGTCGGCGGCGGCCTCCTGGAACTGCCCCGCCTCGGCGGCGGCGACGAAGGTCCGGACGGTGTCGAGGTCCATGCGGGACACTCTACGGATACAACCGACGGTTGTGCCGACCTGCCCCCACGGTTGTTTGATCTCCTGCTGCACGGCCCGCTTTGATACTCCCGATCGCGGATCGGTTGTACGGGCGAGTGACGAGGAGTGTCGGACATGGGGAACGGGCACCGGCTGGGCCGGCGGTTCGGCTGGCTCTGGGGAGCGTACGGCACCAGCGCGCTCGGCACGTGGCTCGCCTTCGGCGCGTTCCCGTTGATCGCCGTCCAAGTGCTGCACGCCGGGCCGGCGCAGGTCGCGGCGTTGTCGGCCGTGGGCGCGGCGGTCGGTGCGGCCGTGGCGGTGCCGCTGGGCCCATGGGTGGAGTTCCGCCGCAAGCGGCCCGTGCTCATCGGGGCGGACCTGGCACGGTTCGCGGCGTTGCTGACGATCCCGGCCGCGTTCGCGTTCGGCGTGCTCACCTTCGTCCAGCTGCTGCTGGTCTCGGTCGTGGTCGCGGCGGCCGACATCACCTTCCGCGCCGCCTCCGGGGCCTACCTCAAGACGCTGCTGCCGGCCGAGCACCTGCTCGTCGCGAACGCCCGCTTCGAGTCCACGACCTGGACGACCACGATCATCGGGCCGCCGCTGGGCGGCGCCGCGATCGGCCTGCTCGGCCCGGTCGCGACGGTGGTCGCCGACGCGGTCAGCTACCTGCTGTCGGCCCTGGGCATCCGCGCGACGGGCGGCCACGAGCCGCCTCCCGGACGCCGGGAGGCCGCGCGCCTGCGCGCCGGGGACCTGCTCGACGGCTGGCGGTACATCCTCGCCGACGCCACGCTGCGCCCGCTGTTCCTCAACACGGCCCTGTTCAACGGGCTGCTGATGGCCGCCGACGCGCTGCTGGCCGTCCTGATGCTCGGCCGGCTGGGGTTCACCTCGTGGCAGTACGGTCTCGCCTTCGCCGTGCCCGCGATCGGCGGGCTGGTCGGGTCGCGGCTGGCCCGTCCGCTCGTCACCGCGTTCGGGCAGCACCGCGTCCTGGTCGTGTCCGGGACGTTGCGCGCGGTCTGGCCGGTCGGGCTGGCCTTCGTGGGGCCGGGCACCGGCGGGCTGCTGCTGGTGATGGGCGTCGAACTCGGGCTCATCCTCTGCTGCGGCGTCTTCAACCCCGTCCAGGCCACCTACCGCCTCGAACGCACCGCGAACGACCGCGTCACCCGCACGCTGTCGGCCTGGTCGGTGACGACGAAGGCGGCGACCGCGCTCCTGACGGCGACGTGGGGCGTGCTGGGCGGCCTGCTCGGCCCGCGTACGGCGATCGGCCTGGCCGGCGTGCTCCTGCTGGCGACCCCGCTGCTGCTGCCCCGGCGCGCCGCGGCGCCCGTTCCCGAACCGGTGCCCGCACACCACGCGTGATCACTCACCACCAAGGAGAAAGAATGTCCACCACACCCCTCGCGCTCGACCCCCGCACCACCGCGCTGCTCGTCCTGGACTACCAGCAGGGAGTGCTCGCCTCGCTGCCCGGCCTGGACGACCCGCAGGCGCTGCTGTCCCGGATGGCCGGCGCGGTCGCCGACCTGCGGGCACACGGCGCCGTCATCGTGCACGTGCGGCTCGGCTTCACCGACGACGACTGGGCGGCGATCCCGGCCGCCAACAAGACGTTCTCCCTCATCGGCCACCGGCGGCTGCTGCACCACGCCGACCCCGCCACGGACTTCCACCCCCGGCTCGCCCCCGAGCCCGGGGACGTCGTCGTCCGCAAGACCCGGGTCGGCGCGCTGTCCACGACGGACCTCGACCGCCGGTTGCGGGATCGCGGGGTCACCACGCTGGTCGTCGCCGGCCTGACCACCAGCGGCGTCGTCCTGTCCACCCTCACCGACGCCGCCGACCGCGACTACCGGCTCCACGTCCTGTCCGACGGCGTCGCCGACCCGGACCGGCAGGCCCACGAGACGCTGATGACCACTGTGTTCCCGAGGATGGCCCACGTCGTCGACACCGCCGGACTGCGCTCACTCCTGCACGACAGGCACCAGGAACAGGCGGACCCTACCGGCGGGGGCCGTCGCCCGTGACCTCGGCCGGCAGGCGCACGGTGACGCGGAGGCCACCGGACGGCCGGGGCGTGAGGGTGAGGGTTCCGTCGTGCGCCCGCGCGATGCTCCCGACGATCGCCAGGCCGAGGCCCACGCCCGCGTGGTCGGAGCGCACGCGGTCGGTGCCGCGCCGGAACGGCTCCACCAGCGTGCGGACCAGCTCCGGGGGAAGCTCGTCGCCGGTGTTCTCGACGGTGAGCGCCACCGCGCCGGGATGAACGGCGGTCCGCACCCACACCGCGCCCTGTTCGGGCAGGTTGTGGACGATCGCGTTGTGCACGAGGTTCGTCGTCATCTGGAGCAGGAGCGCGGGTGAGCCGGTGGCCGGGGCCAGGCCGTCGCCGGTGGTCTCGACGGTGAGGCCGCGCTGCTCGGCCAGCGGGAGGAGCGTCTCGACGGCCTCCTCCGCGATCAGCGACAGGTCGACGCGCTCGCGCGGGAAGGACCGCTGGTCGGCCCGGCTGAGCAGGAGCAGCGCCTCGGTGAGGTCGATCGCGCGGGTGTTGACCAGGTGGAGGCGGTCGACGAGTTCGGCGGGGTCGCGGGTGGGGTCGGTGCGGGCGACGTCGAGGAGCGTCCGGGCGATCGCGAGAGGGGTGCGCAGCTCGTGCGAGGCGTTGGCGGCGAATCGCCGCTGCTCGGCGACGTGCGCTTCGAGCCGGACGAGCATGGTGTCGAAGGCGTCGGCCAGTTCGCGGAGCTCGTCCCTGCGGCCCGGCAGCCGGATGCGGTGGGAGAGCGAGCCGCCCGTGGCCTTGCGGGCGGCGTCCGTGATGCGGGTCAGGGGGGCCAGCATCCGGCCGGCCAGCAGCCACCCGCCCACGAGGCCGAACACCAGCAGGAACCCCAGCACGAGAGCCGCGACCGGAGCGAACGAACGCACGATGGCGGAACGGTTGATCAGGAAGTCGCCGGTGGCGTAGAACGCGTGGTCGGGCAGGCCGCGCATGTAGTAGACCCCGACGGCGCCGAGCGGCAGGGCGCCGGCGATCACGAGGAATCCGGCGTAGCTGAGGGTGAGCTTGAGGCGGACGCTCAGGCCGGGGGCCCTATCCATGGTCGCCGCCCTCGCGTCCGGGGCCGGAGGCCGGGTCGATGCGGTAGCCGACCCCGGCCACGGTGGCGATCACCCAGGGTTCGCCGAGACGCTTGCGCAGGGCCGAGACGGTGATGCGGACGGCGTTGGTGAAGGGGTCGGCGTTCTCGTCCCACGCCCGTTCCAGGAGGTCCTCGGCGCTGACGACACCGCCCTCGGCGGCGACCAGGACCTCCAGCACGGCGAACTGCTTGCGGGTGAGCGCGACGTAGCGGCCGTCGCGGTGGACCTCGCGGCGGAACGGGTCCAGGCGCAGGCCCGCGATCTCGCGCACCGGCGGCCTGCTGTGGGCGCGTCTGCGGTCGAGCGCTCTGAGGCGGAGCACGAGCTCGCGCAGCTCGAAGGGCTTGGTCAGGTAGTCGTCGGCGCCCAGCTCGAACCCGCTGGCCTTGTCGTCGAGCCGGTCGGCGGCGGTGAGCATGAGGATCGGCATGCCGCTGCCGGAGGCGACGATGCGGGCGGCGATCTCGTCGCCCGACGGGCCCGGGATGTCGCGGTCGAGGACGGCGATGTCGTAGGCGTTGACGCTCAGCAGCTCCAGGGCGGTGTCGCCGTCGCCCGCGATGTCGGCCGCGATCGCTTCCAGGCGGAGGCCGTCGCGGACCGCCTCCGCCAGATAGGTCTCGTCCTCGACGATCAGTACCCGCATACCCCCGAAGGTACGGCCCGGGGCCTATCGCCCGCATATCGAAAACGACATACGCACCGGCAACGGCCTGCTGCCTTGACTGGCGGCATGATCCGCAGCGGACCAGCACGAACGGCATCCCGTCGTACCCGATCGGCCATCGTGGTCGCCATCGTGGTCGCCATCGTGGCCGCTCTCGTCGTCCTCGTCGTGGCGCTCGCAGGCGTCGTCGTCCACGGGGCGGTGACCTCCCTGACGGCCTCGGGGCACGGCGGGCTCGGCGAGGCGGACGGGGCCGTCCCCGACGGTGTGACGGTCTTCGACGACGAGCTCCCGGCGGTCGTCAACCTCGATCCCGACCTGCTCGGGGCCCTGCGCCGGGCCGCGGACGAGGCCGCCGGCGACGGGGTGGAGTTCCTCGTCAACAGCGGCTGGCGTTCCCCGGCGTACCAGGAACGGCTACGCCGGGAGGCGGTCGCCCGGTACGGCTCGGAGAAGGAGGCGGCCCGATGGGTGGCGTCCCCCGGCACGTCCCTGCACGTGTCGGGGGACGCGGTCGACATCGGGCCCTCCGAGGCGGCCGGGTGGCTGTCGAGGCGCGGCGCGGCGTACGGGCTGTGCCAGATCTACCGGAACGAACCCTGGCACTACGAACTGCGCCCCGAAGCCGCCGCCGACGGCTGCCCACGCAAGTACGCCGACCCCACCCGTGATCCCCGCATGCGGCGATGAGCCGCCCGTCCCTCTCAGGTCAGGGGCACGCCGCGGTAGGCGCGCCAGAGGGCGAGGTCGTAGCCCAGGCCCAGGGCCGCGCCGAGCAGCAGGGGAGCCCCCAGCGCGGCCAGGGTGCCGGTCAGCATGGTGGTGGCGGCGATCGGGGCGACCGAGACGGCGACGCTGCGCGCCAGGCTGGTCATGCTGGCGGCGGCCGTACGGTGCGCCGACGGCACGACCGCGGCCGTGAACGCCTGCCGCGCCGGGACGTCGATCTTGGACACCGTCTGGCGGAGCAGCAGCAACGTGACGGCGGTGGCCAGGTCCGGGGCGAACGGGATGCAGGCCAGCAGCAGGTTGGCCACGGTGTGGGGGAGCAGCATGGTGGCCAGCAGCCCGCGCCGGGCGGCCAGCAGGGGCGCGGTGAGCTGGGCCAGGGCCGGCAGCAGGTTGGCGGCGAAGAACACCAGGCCCAGTTGCGTGGTCGTCGCGCCGTAACGATGGGCGAACCACCAGGCCAGCACCGCCTGAACGGCCAGCCCTCCGGCCAGGGCGTCCAGCGCGGACAGCCCGGCCAGCAGCCGGACCTGGCCGCACATCCGCCCACTCCGCCGGTCCTGGCCGGAGGGTGCGGTCCTGGGCGGCTCGGCCTGCGGCGTCAGGTTCCAGAACAGGGTCACGGTGCCGGCGGCCAGGAGCGCGTACAGGGCGAAGGCGGCGTCGGGGGCCGACGTCCAGGGCTGGAGCCCGAGCCCGGCGGCGGCCAGGGCGCCCAGCGCGCCGGAGGCCATGGCGGTGACGTTGTAGCAGGTGAAGACGGACGTGTGCCGGGCCTGGGGGCAGGTCTGGGCGAGGATCGCCTGCTCCACTCCGGAGAAGGGCGTGTTGTCGTTGGTGGACGGCGAGATCGTCCCGACGAAGGCGGCGGCGATCAGGACGGGGTAGGACTCGCTGAGCGCGAACACGGCGCCGGTCACCGCCATCAGGCAGCCGCAGGCGATCAGCGTCCGGCGCCGCCCCCACACGTCGGCGAACAGGCCCAGCGTCAGGCTCGCGACCACCGAGCCGGCGGAGGCCACGGCCAGCAGCAGACCGGTCTGCCAGGGGGCGTCGCCGTCCTGGGTGAGCAGTTCGGCGAGGAGCACGCTGGTGCAGCCGTAGCCGAAGGTCCGCAGCGCCCGTGCCGCGATGACCAGCAGCCCGTTGCGCCCCAATTCGACCGGAAATAGGCTCCTGGCCTGCACGTTCGGCATGGGGCATGATGCCCCGGCCGGCGCGACGGACGTGCCGCGAACACGCGAAAACGACCGACAATCTTCCTCGGCCCCGGCGAGAGCCGGCCCACGCCCTCAGGTGGCGGGGGCGAGATGGACGTGCAGGTCGGTGGCGTCGGCGGGGACGGGGGCGCCGTCCGGGTCCGTGACGGCGGTGACGGTCAGGCCGGCGGTCGCGGCCAGTTCCTCGAACACCTCGCGGGGATACCAGTGCAGGAGCCACGGCCGCTCGGTGACGCTGACGTCCGGGCCGTGGTGCCGTTCGTAGCGCAGCAGGGTCGTCTGCGTCCGGGCGGCCTCGTCGCGTCGTTCGGAGACGACGGACACCCGGAGGTCGGCGCCGCCGGGTCCGACGGCCGAGCGCACGTGGCCGATCCGGTCGGACGGGGTCGGTTCGGGGGTGAACAGGGGCACCAGCGCGGAACCGTCGTCCGTCAGGTGGGCACGGATGCCGCGCAGGGCGGCCAGCGCCGTGGCGTCGTCGGGGAGCAGGGTGAAGGTGGGCCCGGCGAGGAAGATCGCCCGGTAGCGGCGGGGCAGGTCCAGGCTCTCCATGCGCTGGTGGAACAGGTCCGCGGTGACGCCCTGCTCGCCGGCCCGGCGCCGCAGCCGCTCCAGCATGTCCGCGGAGGAGTCGACGCCGTCGACCTCCAGGCCGCGGCGGCGCAGCTCCAGCAGGGGATCGCCGTCCCCGCACCCCAGCTCCAGCGCGGGGACCCCGGCCCGCTCGACGAAGGCGGCGTAGGGCTCGGGGTCCTGGGTGAAGGACTTCAGCGGTCCGTAGAGCTCCGCGACGATGCCGGTGTAGAAGTCAGCTGGATCCATCTTCGCGACAGTACGCACAAGATCTTGCTGATTCACTGCATTTTCGAGCCCTACGCCGCGCCGACCGGGCCGCCCGGGTCCTGGGAGAGCACCGGGCGGCGCGCCTGTCAGGGCCTCACGGCCCCTTGCTGACAGGGGCGGCCTGGGCCGGGTCGTGGACGGTGCCCGCCGGCGCGTGCCAGGCCGGGCCGGCCGGCCCGAAGCCGGGGTACGGGTGGGGGAGCGGCAGGGGAGCGGCCGCCAGGGCCGGTCCGGCCAGGGCGGCGGTGGCCAGCACACCGGTCACGGCGGCGGCGACAGCGAGTGATCCGCGTCTTCTCTTGTGCATCTGACATCCCTTCGGCTTGGTCGGGAAGGATCGCTGACAGTAGCAGATTGTCGCATGACAAGTACAGGGAGTCACGTGACCTGTAGCGTGACCGTACGTGGGCGATCACATAGAGTCACCGTCGGTCGGGAGCCGGTCCATGCGGCGGTGGGTCGTGCTGCTGCTCTGCTGGGCCTCGCTCACCATGACCTCCGTCGACCGTTCCACCTGGGGGCCCGCGTCGCTCCAGGCGGGCGAGGCGCTGGGCGTGTCGCTGGCGGGCCTGGGGGCGTTCGCGACGGCCTACTACGTCGGTTACGTGCTGTCCAACGTCGGCGGCGGGCTGCTCGGCGACCGGATCGGCAGCCGGTTCGTGTTGTCGGCGTCGCTGTTCACGGCGGGCGGCTTCATGATCGTGTTCGGGTCGGTGCCGTCCGCCGGGGCCGGGATCGCGGTGCAGGCGCTGATCGGGCTCTGCGCGGGGGCCGACTTCGCGGCGGGCGTCAAGCTCATCGCCTCCTGGTTCGGCGAACGGGAGCGCGGGCTGGCGATGGGCGTGTTCACCATGGCCTCCTCGCTCGGCACGATGATCGCCAACGTGCTCGTGCCCCGGCTGATCCAGTGGTACGACTGGCGGGCCTCCTACCACCTGTTCGGGATCGTCTCGATGGGGCTCGCGCTGGTGTGCCTGGCGCTGCTGCGCGACCGGCGGGAGCCGCCGGCGGCTCGCCCGTCACCGCGCGGCCTGGTCCGCGACCGCGACCTGATGCTGATCGGCCTGGCCGGCTTCGGCGGGCTGTGGGGCACGTACGGCTTCGTGACCTGGTCCAACACCCTCATGGTGAAGGGGCACGGGCTCGATCCGGTGGCGGCGGGGACGGTCGTCGTGGTGTTCGCCGCGGCGGGCGCGGTGGGCAAACCGGTCATCGGCCTGGCCGCCGACCTGGCCGGACGGGGACGCAAACGCCCCGCGATCGCCGTGCTGGTGGCCTTCGCGGGCTGCCTGCTGCTGTTCGGCGGCATGGAGACGGAGACGGCGTTCCTGGTCATGGCCGGGTTCGCGGGGCTGGGGGCGTACCTGTACTCGCCGCTGCTGATCGCCATGGTGCCCGGCCTGTCGGGGACGGCGCTGGCCGGCTCGGCGGCGGGCGCGACGAACGCGGTGGCACAACTGGGCAGCGTCACCGTGCCGGTCGTGGTGGGGGCGGTCTACCAGGCGAGCGGCTCCTTCTCCGCCGCGTTCGCCACCCTGGCCGCCGGGCCCGTGGCGGGGGCCGTGGCCCTGACGTTCGTCCGGGAGACACGCCGTCGCGACGCGCCCGGCGAACAGGCCGGGCGGGCGGCGGGCGGAGCGGGATCCCGGCGACCCTGACCGTTCCCCTGGAGGCCGCCGGATCATCGGCCCGTCAGAAGGCGTAGCGGATGCGGCAGTAGGGGAGCCGGTCGGCGAGCAGGCCGGTGAGGTCGGCGACATAGCGGCCCTTGTGGCCGTTGCGGTAGCGGACGTTCCAGCCGCCCGTCTCCGACCGTTTGGCCTGCTGCAACTCCGGCCGCCACAACACCTCCTCCGCCTTCGGATGCCAGCCCAGGTTGACCTGGTGCAGCCGGTCGTTGTGGGTGAGGAAGATCACCTCGGCGGCGAGCTGGGCGCGGGCCTCGGGCGACAAGGCGTCGTCGAGGTGTTCCAGGAGGTCGGCCCAGTCCGCCAGCCAGCCGTCCCGGACCACCACCGGGCTCAGGTTGACGTGCACCTCGTATCCGGCGGCGACGAAGTCGTTGATCGCGTCGATGCGCTCGGCGACCGGCGAGGTGCGGATGTCCAGCAGCTTGGAGTCGGCGGCGGGCATGAGGCTGAAGCGCACGCGCGTACGCCCGCGAGGGTCCCAGCCGAGCAGGTCGCGGTTGACGTACTTGGTGGCGAAGCTGGCCTTGGCGTTCGGCAGGTCGCGGAAGAGCTCGACCAGGTCGCGGACGTTGCCGGAGATCGTGGCGTCGACCGAGCAGTCGGAGTTCTCGCCGATGTCGTACACCCACAGGCGGGGGTCGACCTGGTCGGGCGCGGGCTTGACGCCCTGGCGGGCGGCGTGCCGCCGCAGGTAGCCGGTGATCCGGTCGATGTTGGCGAACACCGTGACCGGGTTGCTGTAGCCCTTGCGGCGCGGCACGTAGCAGTAGGCGCACGCCATCGCGCAGCCGTTGGCCGTGGAGGGCGCGATGAAGTCGGCCGAACGGCCGTTGGGGCGGGCCGTCAGCGACTTCTTGACGCCGAGCACGAGCGCCTCGGTCTTGATGCGCACCCAGCGGGCCACGTTCGCCTCGTCGCCGTACAGCTCGGGGATGCGGTGGTGGCTCTCGACCTCGACGATGTCGGCGGCGGGGAACCGGGCGAGGACCTCGCGCCCGCGCGGCAGCGCGGCGGCCTCGGGCTCGACGTAGATCCGCCGGACGTCGAGGAGGGCGGTCACGCCTGCTCCGGCTGTTCCATGCGGCAAGAATATGCGGTCCTGGATGCGGGCCGCCGGGTCAGCGCGGACGCGCCGCGGCTCCGGCGAGGTTCGTGCGCACCCCGTGAGCTGCGCCGACGCGCCGCGCCCCGGCCGGTCCACTGAGTGGACCGAACGTTGCCCGCCCACCGCGACGCCCACAGCATGGACGCAACGTAAACGATCGCTCACACCAAGCGACGACTCCTGGGGCGATCAGGCCGTTCCACGGAAGGACGAGCAGCATGAACGACAGATCCGCGAGAGCCCTGTCCAGGGCCCTCGTCGCGGCGGCGGTCGCGGGGGCGGCGGTGATGGCGCCCGGCGTGACCGGCACGGGCGGCGCCTGGGCCGCGGCCGACCCGACCTGCGGAAGCTGGGTCTCCAGCCTGGTCTTCCCCGGCCTCTCGGCCCGGGCCTGCATCTGGGGCACCGGCGCCTCCTGGAAGCAGGCCCAGACGGAGGTCTTCAACGGCACGGGTTTCGCGGTCGAGGTCGAGGTCCTGACCGCCACGCTCGACCCCCTCCCCGGGAACGCCCGCTGCACCGCCATCCGCCTCCAGAACGGCCAGACGGCCTTCTGCGGCACCCGCGGCGTCCCCGACAACAACCCCTTCCAGTTCGACCGTGCCGTGGGCTCCACCCAGGTCACCGACCTGGTCCACCGGGAGCAGTTCGCCTTCGCGTCCCCGTTCGTCGGCTGAGCGGGAAAGGGTGGTGAAGCTTTGACCGGTCCCGAGGAGGAGCCGGAGCGGGTCCGCCTGGTCCGCACCGCGGACCTGGCGGATCTGCGCTTCCGGTTCCCCGGCCTGTCGTTCAAGCGCCCGGCGGCCCGCCGGGTCCTGGTCCGGGCCGTGCCGGATCGCGAGGGGCTGATCGTCGTCACCTTCCCCGCGCAGCACGTGGTGGAGCAGGCGTTCTTCGAGTCGGCCGGGGCCGGGCTGCCCGACCCCGTCCCGGTGCAGCCCCATCCGGCGCCGCCCGTCGTCTCCCGCATCAGCGGGCGCAGCACACTGGTCTTCGTCGTGGGGCCTGACGACGAGATCCCGTACACCGCCGAGGGCCTGCTGGCGGCCATGGGACGGCTGCCGCTGCGCACCGTGGGCGACGAGGGCCCGGCCGATCCGCTGCGCGACCCCGTCGGCGACCCGAGGACCGCGATCGAGCTGCCGTACCGGCTGCTGCTGTCGCCGCCGCCGGACGTGCGCTGGACGCACCGCACGTCCCCCGCCGACGACACGGGCCGGGTGGAGCTGTGGCACACGCGGGTGAGTGGCACGCGGGCCAGGGCCGTGTGGACCAGGGACTTCCCCGGCGACACGCCGGTCGAGCCGCCGCCCGACCCGCTGACCACGTCGCTGACCCCCGCCGACCGGGCCGCGCTCGTCCACCTCACCAGCGACCGCGGGCTGTTCACCGAGCCGGGGCATCGGCCGTACGTGCCGGTGCCCGTCGAGGTCGGGCACCTGATCCTCTCCGCGCTGGGCGGCTGGCTCGACGCCCTCGGAAGCTGGGACCCCCGCCCGGCGATCACGAACGTCAGCCAGTGGCGGCACCGGGCGGCCATGGGCCGCGACCACTACGTACGGGTGCTCTACTCGGGCTACCTGTGCCCCTTCGGGCACCGCGCGGACCTGGTGAAGGTGACCGAGCGGAAGTTCGACCCGCAGCGCCCGGAACATCCCGCCTACCTCGCCCAGCGGATCTTCATCACCTGCCGCGAACCGGTCAGGGACTTCCCGCCCGGCACCGTCCGCCGCGACGCCGACGGCGAACGGCTCGACGCCCTGTTCCCGTTCCGGCGGGTCGAGCTGCTCAGCCTCGTCACCCCCGACCTCTCGCCGCCCGCCGACATCCTGCCGGTGCGCGAAGGGCAGCACGCCTTCTTCCCCGCCGTCCGCGACCAGGACCCGTACCTGTTCAAGGTGCGCGCGACCGACCTGGCCGGGCGGGAGACCGAGTTCGACACCCCGCTGCTGTTCCTCACCGAGAACTTCAACCAGGGCGCCGACCTGGTGGCGGCGGCCGCGGCGTACAACGCCCTGGACCCCGGGCCGGCCGACCCCGGGACGCCGCCGGCACGGCTGAGCGCCGCCCTGCGCGGCGCCCGGGTCGCCGTCGCGGCGCCCGCCGCGCCCGACGACACCACCGTCGAGGCCGCCGGTCTCGTCTGGGGGACCGCCCTGCCGACGGACCGCGACGACGAGCTCTACCAGCACGTCCCCGGCTTCCTCCCGGTGCTGCGCTGGGCGTCGGCGGTGGTGCCGGCCGTGAGCCGGCTCACCGGCGCGCTCGGGCCCCGCCCGGTCCGGTACGCCCGTCGCTACCGGCAGGCCGCCTTCGACAGGACGCCCGACAGACCGGGCGACCCCGTCAACCCCGGCGAGGTCTTCCTGGAACTGGTCCCGGGCACGGGGACGTCCCCGCTGGTGATGGACTTCGACGACCAGCGGGACCGCTCCGGCGGGCTCGCCGCGCCCACGTTCACCGTCGCGGGCCTGTCCCGGCTGACCGGACCGGTCAGCGCCGCCAGGACGCCCGCCGCCGCGGCGGACGACCCCCTCGGCACGGTCGCCGACGGCACCTTCCGGCCCTCGGACTTCTTCGACGCGATCGGCGCGAAGCTGTTCGGCGTCATCCCGCTGTCCGCCCTGGTCAAGGCGGCCGGGCTGGACAAGGAGCTGAAGGCGCCGAGGTTCGTCACGCAGACCGTCAACGCCGCCACCGCCTTCCTCACCGACCTGCGCCGCGTCGAACGCCAGCTCATCGGCGTCGCCGCCCGCTTCCCGGCCGTGGCCGCCGCGGCCGGACGCGTCGGGACCACCGCGCTGACCCTCGTCAGGACCGTCGAGGCGTTCATCGCGGGAACGGCCGACCTCGGCCAGGTCGACACGGCCTTCCGCGACTTCTCCGCCGCCCTCGGCGCGCTCGGCGCCGGCCTTCCCGCCGACGTGGACCACGCCGTCGTCGCGCTGCTCGGCCATCTGCGGCAGGCCCTCGCCATCTGGGACGACGCCCCCGCCGGGGTGCTGCCGCTGCGGCGGGCGATCGAGAGCGCCAAGGCCGGTCTCCGGCTGCCGGAGTCCGTCGCCGCCCGCCTGGAGTGGACGCCCGACATCCAGCCCTGGTCGCTGCGGGAGGGCGACCCGCCGATCTTCGTCCCGCACGACGGCCACGGCGACCCGGCGCGGGAGGGCCGCTTCTCCGTCGTCGTCGACCTGCGCGCCGGGCTGCGGCCGGACGTGCGCCCGGCCGCCGACGTGACCTGCACGCTGGAGGAGTTCGACCTGGTGCTGCTGCCGGGCGTGCTGGAGGCGATGCGGCTGGACTTCCGGCGGATCAGGTTCACCGTGCGCGCCGGGGAGAAACCCGACGTCGAGGTGGCGTTCCGGAACGTCGAGTTCATCGGGGCGCTGTCGTTCGTCGAGACGCTGCGCCGGATCATCCCGCTCGACGGGTTCAGCGACCCGCCGACGCTCGACGTCTCCCCGCGGGGCGTGCTGGCGCGGTACGGCATGCCGCTGCCGAACCTGGCGATCGGCGTCTTCAGCCTGGAGAACATCGCCCTGAACGCCTACCTGGACCTGCCGTTCGCGGGCACCAGGCCGCTGGAGATCGGGTTCGCGTTCTGCCGTAGGGACGCGCCCTTCCGGCTCACCGTCTCGCTGTTCGGCGGCGGCGGCTGGTTCGGGATCGTGCTGTCGCCCGACGGCGTCCGCGCGCTGGACGCGGGCCTGGAGTTCGGGGCCGCGGCGTCCGTCGACTTCGGCGTGGCGAGCGGCAGCGTGTCGGTGATGGCCGGGATCTACTTCCACCTGGACGCCGCCACCGGGCAGGCCGTGCTGTTCGGCTACTTCCGCGCCCGCGGCGAGGTGGACGTCCTCGGCCTGGTCTCCGCGTCGATCGAGCTCTACCTGGAGCTGGGGTACGAGGGCGGCGACGCGGTCGGCCGGGCCCGGATCACGATCACCATCGAGATCGGGTTCTTCGAGGAGTCCGTCGAGATCAGCTGCGAGAAGCGGTTCGGCGGCGCCCGGTCGCTGTCGGCCGCCGCGGGGCTCGCCGAAGAGGCCGGGGCGGTGGTCGGGGCGGCGGCGGGTTCCGCCTCGACCTTCGCCCAGATGATGGCGCCGTACCGGGATCCGGTCACCGGCGCGCGACGAGACCCGGTCGCCGAGTACTGCGGCGCCTTCGCGGAGGTGGGCTGACATGAGCGAGCGGACCGAGCCGAGCACGGGGGAGCGTACGGACATGGGCACGTTCAGGGTTCTGTGGACGGTGTTGCCGGCCGGGGTGGCCGGGCCGGGCGAGGTGCGGCTGTCGGTCGCCGTCAGCCCTCGGCTGGAGGCGCCACGCGGCCGGCTCGACGACGTCGGCGAGTTCACCGACTGGCCCAGGACGCTGCGCGAGACGGTGCTGCCCGCGCTGCGCGTCGTCTGGGACGGGCACGCCGCCCCCGTGGTCCCGCGTCCCGACCCGCGCTCACCGTCCCCCGACTCCGACCTGTGGGGGAGGATGTTCCCGGCCGCCTCGCCGGTGCGGTCGCGCTCCCTGGCCGCCGGGGGCGCCTTCGGCGCGGCGGTCGCCGCCGGGTCGGCGGGCGTGCGGGTGCTGCGCTCGTTCCCCGCGGCGCTGGTCCACGAGCGGATCGCCACGCTGTACGACCAGATCGGCCAGGCCGTGATCACCGACCGCCTCACGCCGCCCGGCAGCGGCGAGGCCGTCCGCCACCACTCAGGCGACCGGGACGGCGACGCGTCGCGGCCCTGGCGTCAGCCGTACACCGGTGTCGTCCGCGGCATCCCGGTGGTCGGGGAGATGAGCAGGTTCAGCGGCGATCCCCAGGCCGCCTACCGGGCCATCGACGGCATGATCGGGGACGCCCCGGCACCGCATGCCCGCGCCTCCGCCGACCTGGCCTCGGACCGGGCGGCAGACCGAGCCACAGACCGAGCCACAGACCGGGCCGCAGACCTCCGGCCCGCCACCCTCGATCGGACCAGTGCCGCCTACCGGGGTGACGAGACCAGGTTCGCGCTCGCGGAGGCCGTCAGGTTCTACGACCGGCCCAAGCCCGCGGGCGACGGCCGCGGCCCGGCGGGCGCGGAGGCCGTCCCGCCCCGGCCGGAACCGCCCGACGTGGAGTTCCACGGCGTCTGCGGCTTCCTGGCCGACTACCCGGAGCTGTGCCGGCGGCTCGGGCTCGTCCTCGATCTCGTGGTCCCCGTGCCCCCGGGGCTGGCCGCGACCGGACGGCTCCGGGTGGCGTTCGAGGACGTCCCGCCGCCGTTCGACACCGACCCGCTGCGCCCGTGGACGCTGTTCGACTTCGCGGCGGGCAAGCGGTTCACCGCCGCGTCCCCGCAGGGGCACCCCGTCCAGGGCGGCTGGCTCGGCCTGGGCGGCGACGACTGGACGGTCACCGACGCCGACGTCGACGGCGCGGCCATCAAGGCGGCCGACTTCACCGCGCTGATCGAGCGCATGCACAGGCTGAGCGGCCCGAGCGGCCAGCCGAGCGCGCAACACCTGGGCACCGGCACGACGGCGCTCCAGGGCGCCGGCCTCACCGTCTTCCACCGGGGACGGGACGCCTGGCTGGCCGACCAGATCGGCGACGACGCCGCCCACCAGCGGGGATCGGGCGGTGTGGCGCCCGAACTGCACGCCGGGCACCTGGTCCGCGGGTTCCGCGTGGACGCCGGGGTCGTCGGCCCCGCCGGCGCGATCAGCGGCTGGCTCTCCCTGTGCCGCCGCCGGGGCTCCTACCTCATCCGCCGGGACGGGCAGCCGCTGTACTGGATCGAGGGGATCGCCGACGACGAGGGCGCCGTCCGGGCGAGCGCCGTCACCCGCGACGCGACGCGGTCCGACGAGCTGTACGTGCACCAGGCGCTGTTCGGCTGGGACGGCTGGAGCCTGTCCGCCCCGCTGCCCGGCCGCACGCTCGACAGGTTCGGCCGCCCGGTCGTCGCCGATCCGGAGGTGGACGCGAACTTCCCGCTCGACACCAAGTTCACGCCGGTGCCCGGCTCACTGCCGGCGCTCCGGTACGGGCGCACCTACCGGCTGCGGGCCCGCGTGGTGGACCTGGCGGGCAACGCCCTGGAACCGTCGGCGGAGGCGCCCGGGTCGGCGCTGTCGCGGGCGATCACGTACTCGCGGTGGGAGCCGGTGCCGCCGCCCGTGATCGTCGAGCGCAAGCCGTTCAACGAGGGCGAGTCCAGTCAGTGCCTGGTCATCCGCAGCACCGTCACGGCAGGCGGCCGGGACGTGCCCGCCTGGGAGTGGGCACTCGACCGCCAGGACGTCCCCGGCCACACCGACCACCCGCCCGCCACCGACGGGCTGAGCCGCCGGTACCTCTACTACGACGAGCGGTTCGTCGCCCCGCCCAAGACCTCGCTGCAGATGGCCGAGCGGCACGGCCGGTTCGACGACGCCATCGGCGGCGACCGGCCGCAGGAGGTGCGCACGAGGTTCTTCACGGCCGCCGCGCGCGAGGCCGGCACGTTCCTCGACACCGTGGTCAGCTACGCCGACGACCCGCGCCGCACCCGCGACCTGCTGTTCTTCGACGAGATCGCGGTCGCCAAGCACGACGCCCTCGACCCCGAGCCGGTCACCCCGCTGCCCGTGACGCGCGGCGCCGGGCTGAAGCAGGGCGAGTTCGTCGTGCACACCGCCGCCGAGCTGATCCTGCCGTACCTGCCCGACGTCCTGGCCAGGGGCGTCACGCTGTACGGCCTGCCGGGCGCGCCGCCGATCCTCCCCGTCCCGTTCTACGACGACTTCCACGACACCTGGCCGGACGCCGCGCCGTTCAGACTGCGGATCGAGGAGGGGGACGAGGCGCCGCGATGGCGGGACGTCCCCCGGCTGCTGACCGTGTACCTGCCCAAGGCCGAGATGGCCACCGTACGGCTGAGCTGCCGGCTCACCCCGGCCGACCTCGCCCTCCTGCCCGTCTGGCAGCGCCTGCTCGTCTCGGACTTCTGGCGGGGCCTGACCGACGCCGAGCGGGAGCTGATCGCCGACGAGACCGTCGCCGGGCTGAACTGGCTGCTCACCCCGTACACGGAGATCCGGCTCGTGCACGCCGTCGAACGCCCGCTGTCGCCGCCCGAGCTCGGCGAGGTGAGCTTCGCCCGCGAACCCGAACAGACCTTCGCCGACCTGCGCGGCACCCTGCGGTCGCACCCCCGCAGCACCGGGCACGTCGACATCGACGCCACCTGGACGCGCTGGATCGACGACGTCACCGAACCGGCCCCCCGCCGGATCAAGGAGCACGCCCACGCCGGCCGCGTCGAGCTGGCCTACTCCGACCGCGACGAGGTGCGCCTGCCGCACGCGGCGCCCCCCGTCCGCCACGACTTCGGCGACACGCTGCACCGCAACGTCGTCTACCGGCCGACCGCCACCACCCGGTTCCGCGAGTACTTCCACCCGTCGATCACCGCCGATCCCGCCCTCGTCACCAGCCCCGGCGAGCCGAGCGCCGGGACGGCCGGCCGGGGCTGGCCGGTGCCCGCGAGCAGGCGTCCGGAGCCGCCGAAACCTTCGTACCTGTTGCCCACCTTCCGGTGGAACCGCCAGGAGGACCGCCCCAACAAGCGGTACGTGACGGTACGCGACGGGGCCGGCGTGCGGGTCTACCTGGACCGGCCGTGGTTCTCCTCCGGCGACGACGAATTGCTGGCGGTCGTCCTGGACCCGCCCGGCGGCGACCCGCTGCCCGGCCATCTGGCGACCCGGTGGGGCACCGATCCCGTCTGGTCGGACGCGACCGTGCTGCCCCCGCCGGCTCCCGCGAACTTCCCCGGCCCCGTCGCCTCTGCCGGGCTCCGGCTGGCCGAGTCGGGGGAGGGGCGTGAACTGGCCGGGGCGGTCGTGGCGTACCAGCCGTCGTACGACGCGGCCAAGGGGTTGTGGTTCGCCGACGTCGACGTCGATCTGGGAGCGGCGGGGCGGGAGTCGGCCTACTTCCCGTACCTGCGGCTGGCCCTGGCGCGCTACCAGCCGCACGCGCTGGCGGGGCTGGAGTTGTCGCCCGTGGTGCAGGCGGAGTTCGCGCAGCTCGTGCCGGGTCGTACGCTGACGGTCGAAGAGGTGTCCGGCGGCGGGTTGCGCGTCACGCTCGCCGGGCCCGCCGCCGCCACCGAGTTCGGCCTCCAGGCCGGTGCCGGGCTGCCCGCGGTCGCGGCCGGCCACCGTGTCACCGCCACCGTCCAGCGGCGGCCCTTCACCAGCATCGAAGACCTCGACTGGACGGACACGGCGATCAGAACCGAGCTGACCTGCGGCGCGGCGCAGGCCGGGTTCCAGTGGTCCGCGGTGATCCCGCCCGCGGGGCTGGACATCATCTGGCAGTACCGCCTCCTGGTGGAGGACCGCGAACGCCACCGCACCGACCCGGGCACAGCCGACGAGACTGCGCTCATCGGTGGCGAGGGCGGTGGTTCGTCCGCAGCCGCCGCGGGTGGTGGGGCGCAGCGGATTCCGGTGGCTGAGCGGCTCGTGCACGCGGACAGCGTCCCGCTCCGTGCCCGGCTGGGCCGGCTGGTCATCGACTTCGACGCATAGCCGGGCTGTCGGTCCGTGACCGGTGGCGACGGCTGCCGGTCACTTCCCGGCGCCCGCATGAGACCGATGGTTCGCAGGCGCGCTCGTGGTCCGGCCGGAGGGGGCTATCGGTCGCGGGGTGGGCCTTCCGGGATGGCCAGGAGGTTCAGGGCGCGGCCCGCTCCCGGCACGCGGGCCAGGTTGGCGCTGATGCACGCCGCGGTCTCCCGTACGGCGTCCGCCAGCAGGGGGAGCCGGTTCGTGCCGACCACCACGACGGCCGCCGCGGCCACCACGGCTCCCGTCGGCGCCCGTACGGGGGCGGCCACGCAGCCCAGGGGCGGGAGAGCCGCCTCGAAGTCGAAGGCGACCCGCCGGTCCCGGGCGTCGCCGACCCGCCGCGCCCACTCGGCCCGGGAATGCCCCGGCGGCAGGCTCCAACCGGGATCCGGACGGAGGCCCGACGCCGGGTTCCCCGCCGCCAGCACGACCTCGGCGGCGCTGGCCGCGGGCAGCACGATGCCCGGACGCATCCGGAACACCTCGTCAACAGCCGGGTCGCCGATCCCCGCCACGACGATGACGTCGTCACCGTCCCTGACCGCGATGGTCACGCTGCATCCGGCGGCGGCCAGTCGCCGAAGCGGGCGTACGGCGGCCGTGCTCAGCACCTGGGCCGGTGACCACCGCTGACCCCAGCGGAACATGCGCGTCCCGATCCGGTAGCGGCCACCGTCCTCGCGGTGCACCACGCCGAGGTCGGTGAGCCGGCACAACAATCGATGGGCGGTCGCCTTGGGCAGGCCGGTGGCCACGGCGAGCTGCGTCAGCCCCGCCTCCTCCACCCGGGCCAGCTCCTCCAGCACCGCGAACGCGCCGTGCAGCACACCTCGGCCGCCGGAAGGCCCGGCCCGTCCCTCATCCCCGAGACCGCCGCCGATCGAGCCGGCGACCTCTTCCGGGCAGAATCCCATCGCGCACCCCCCGGGCCGCACCGACCCCACCCGTTCGTATCACCAGGATGGACGGGCTCCCCAGGTCCCTGGCAGCTATAAGTGACTAACCAATCACTGTGTGTGACGTCAGGGAAGGGGTTGGCGACCACCCGTCCCTGAAAGCGGCGCCTCTGTGCCGCAGGTCTGTGGGTCCGAGCACTTCGCGTCCGTGGTGGCTGCCCCTGGGTGCACACCCGGACCTCCGTCCTGCAAGAGGTGAGGACGGCTATAGGCGAGTTTCTCCACCGATAGGGTGACGTGTCGCGATGACACGACTACTTATCGTGTGCGAGCGGTATCAGTCGTGGGGCCGAACGGGTCGTCGGCGATGGGACCGGCAGCTCGCAACAGCCGTACCCCTCGCCGCTCTCCCATGTGCCGCAAAAGCCCCGCCCCGCCTCCAGGAAGGGACTACATGCGCAGCAAAGTCGTCGCGGTTCTCCCGGGCAGCGTAGCCATTCCCTCCGCCGGTGTGCTGGCGCCTCTGGCCGCCCGTACGCCGGCCGTCTCGGAGCTCCTGCCGGAGCTCGACGCCGTCGCCGCCGAGTACGGCTCCTCTCCGATCAGCGCCTACCTCCTCACCCCCGACGCCCCTCGTCCGCCCGGCCCCGAAAGCCACTACCTGGCCTTGATGGCGGTGTCGTTAGCCACCTTCGACACGCTCGTACGGGACGGGCTCCAGCCGTACGCGCTCGTGGGCCACGGGCTCGGGGAACTGTGGGCCCAGGTCGCCGCCGGAGTCCTGAGCGCGGGCGACGGCGCGCGCCTGGCCTGTGAACGCAGCCGCGCACTGACCGGCCTGAACTGGCAGGGCACGATGATGTCCCTCGACGTCTCCGCTGTGCAGGGCCGTCACCTGGTCGCCCTGCTCGACCATCCCCACCTCGTGGTCGGCTGTGACGACACCCCGCAGCGGTGCGTGCTGTCCGGGCCGGGCGAGCTGATGCCGCTGGCGTCCCGGATCGCCGAGCACTTGGGCTGGACGAGCACCGAACTCCATGTCCCGCATCCCGCCCACACACCCGCGGTCGCCGCCGCGGCCGCCGACCTGAGGCACCGCCTGCCGGACGTCAAGCCGTCCGCGGCACGCTGGCCGGTGTTCTCGCCGACACTGGGCCGCCTGCTCACCCCGGACGACGACCCCGTCGCGGTCACCGCCAACGCGATGCTCGTCACCGTCCACTTCCAGCAGGCCGTGACGGCGCTGTCCGCCCGCGGTGCGGAGGTCTTCCTGGAGTGCGGGGCCGGCGATGACGCGGTCACGCTCATCCGCGCCATCCTCCCCGCCGCCATCACCGCCTCCCCCCTGACCGCCGACGCCCCCTGGCTCCCGCTGGATCCCCCCTCCACACTCACCTCGAACGTCCCCGCACCCGCACTGAACGGTCCGGCACCCGCCTCGAACGGCTCCGCGCCCACGCCGAATTCGGCCGCCCACGCCGAACCTGTCGCCCTGCCGCGAGCCACCGCCGACCTCGCACCCACCCGGGGCCATCCAGGCGACACCGACCAGGACCATGGCCACGGGCAGGGGGAGGGCTTTGGCCAGGGGCGCGGTGAGGGGCAGGGGTATGGCGGCGGGCAGGGCTACGGGCAGGGGGAGGGCTTCGGCCAGGGGCGTGGTCGGGGGCGGGGCTCTGGGTGGGAGGGGGTGGCCTGGGTGGGGATGGTGGATGGCGCAGTCGGCGGGCAGGCGATGCGTCCACGGCTCGCCCCCGCGCCGCTGCCCTCACCCGCCACCGAACGCATGCTCCCCCCGGCGACGCTCCTGCTGTGCGGCCGGGCCGACGCCCCGGCCTTACGGGCGCTGACCGACGATCGCGACGACGTGGTGGTGGCCGACGCCGACACCATCGACTGGACCTGGCTCCCGCTGACGCCCCGGCACCTGCGAGTGGTGGCCCGTCCCGGCCCCGACGCCGGCCTGGTGCACCAGGCGATGCTCGCCACCGCGGCCCGCTTCCCCCACCTCCGCAGCATCGCCGCCCTGGTCATGGACGCAGTACGCGAGGAAGTGGTCCCGCACCCGATCGCCGGCCTGTTCACCGGGGCGATCCAGCCGCTGGCCGCCGAACTGGCCGACTGCGCCTGCGTCGCGGTCGCCACCACGGACGTCGAGCTGCCCGCCGCACTCGACGCACTGGCCGCCGAACTGCAGGCGGCGCCCCCGCTGCTGGCCGCCTTCTACCAGGGACGGCAACGCCTGCTGTACGAGCTCACCCTCGGCGAACACCCGTGGCCGGGCGACGGGCGTTCGCGGCCCTCGACGACCCCGGCGTGAACGACCCGCGTGCTGTCGGGCCTGTTCGGGAAGGGAGTCCTGGCCGGGTAGCGCTTTCCCTGTCGCCACTCTTTGCGTACGCTGCATGACAGTAAGTGACAGGTCATCACTCGTTCAGGAGGGGCTTTGCGCAAGACAAGGCATGTCGCGGCGGTCGTCGCCGGGTCCGTCGCGTTGCTGTCGCTGGGGTTCACCGCGCCGGCGTCGGCGGCGACCGTCCTCGACTGCGACACCTTCGTCCACAACAACGACAACTACGTCGGCATCGCGATGTGCAGCAATCCCACGGGCCAGAACTGGCGGTTCCGAGCCGTGATCACCTGCGGCTGGGCGCCGGACGTCGTCGGGGAATGGGTGGACCTCCCGCCGGGCCGTTCAGGCCAGTCGCAGGGCGTCTGCGGCAGGCTCGGCACAGGCGTCGGCGCGGTGGGCGTCGACGAGCGCGCCGCCTGAACCAGGCGGCAAGGGCTCTTGACCGCCATCACGGTCAAGGGCCCGGCCCGGCCCTCTCGCGGCCGGGGGATCAGTGGGCGAGGCTGATGGACGTGGGGATGCTCCACGGGCCGCAGTCGGAGCCGAAGGTCGTCCGGTCGCAGCCCTGGACGATGAAGGCGAACTTGTCGACCTCATGGCCGTTGGTCGTGGTGCCGACGCCGCCCTGCACGTACGGGGCGATCAGGTACTGGCCGCTCCACGCGGTCAGCCGGCCGGTCTGGACCTGGGTGGCCCTGCCGCCGTTCTTGCTCCAGCGGACGTTGAAGTAGTCCCAGTCGCGGCCCAGGCCGCTCCACTTGAAGACGAGGTTCTGGCCCTTCTGGTAGACGCGGACGAGGGTGCCGTTGCCGAGGTTCGGCGACCAGACGATCTTGCCGTTGGTGAAGCGTTGCCAGGAGCCCTTCTTGTCCGGGTAGCCGAATTCCTTGGTGGTGGGGCAGCCGTACACGCTCTGCTCGCCGCCGTTGGAGCGCCAGAGGCCGCCGATGAGGCTCCCGGCGGGCGCCACCAGCGAGGGATCGCACGCGCTGACGGCCGCCGCGGCCGGTGACGTGGTGAGGGAGAAGGCGGCGGTGAGCACGGCGGCGGCCGTGCCGATGAGGGAGGGTGAAGCCGCGCTGGCCATGGGCGTCCTTTCGTCGGGGGGCGGCGCGTGCAGTGGGCCGGGCTCGTCCAGGGGTGTTCGGGTGGCTCAGCAGTGCTTGCTCAGCGACATGCGCTTGACCAGCTCGAACAGTTCGGGGTCGAACTGGCCCTTCGCGATCCAGCGGTAGGTCCGCCGGTCGTGCAGGTTCTTGACGAACTTGGTGCTGGTGCTGCCGTGGACGCGTATGTCGCCGAGCAGGGCGCCGGCGCCGTCCTTCAGGTGCGCCCACATCAGCCAGGCGTCCTCGTCGCCGAGGCTGGAGATCGTGGCGTCCAGGCGGGCGGTCCCGTTCGAGTACAGCGTCCAGGTCGCGCCGGGCTCGATCGTGCAGTAGCCCGCCGACATGTAGCCGCGCCAGGTGTACGTCTTCTGCTCCAGGGCGGACGCGCCGGCCGTCGTGGTGCCGGAGAGCACCAGGGCGAGGGCGGTGGCGAGCACGCTCGTGGTCCTGCCTGTCATGAGATCTCCTCGGAGCTCGGCCTGAAGGGGGGTGTGCTGGGGGGACGGGTGCGGCGGGAGGTCAGGCGGCGGTGCCCGGGGGCGGGCCGATGACCTGGTAGCCGTGACGGGCGGCCACCTCGGCCAGTAGGCCGGGGTCGGCGTCGCCGGCGGCTGCGACGTCCGCGGCGAAGGTCTCGAAACCGGCGGGCCAGGTCAGCTGGAGCAGGCGCAGCGGGGCGTCCCGGTCGTTGGCGAAGGCGTGCGGCACCCGGCGGGGGAGCAGGACGAAGGCGCCGGCGGCGGCCTGCCACGACTGCTCGCCGCAGTACATCCGCGCCGTTCCCGACAGTACGTAGAACGCCTCGTCGTCGTGCTGGTGCACGTGCCAGGGCGTGGCGAAGCCGGGCGGGCACTCCTGTTCGACGACGGTGAGGCTCTCGCCGGTCTCCGCCCGGCCCGCCTTCACCGTCATGGTGGTGCCGAGGAACCGGTGGGCGGAGCCGGCCCCGGCGGGCAGGTGGAGGGCGCTCATGGCCGTCTCTGCAGCGTGTAGAGCCGGATCTCGATGCCGTCGGGGTCGAGGAGGCCGCCGATGAGCCATCCCGCGCTGCCCTCGGCGATGTCGGAGTGGCCGACGCCGAGCGCGTCGAGATGGTCGGACCAGGCGTGGAGCGCCTCCAGGGTCGGCACGGCCAGCGCGACCGGATCGAACCCGCTCCACCCGCCGGTCCGCCCGGGCTCCTCGCGCAGCGCGATCATCATCGTGTGCGCCGCGTCGCTCAGGGCCACGCCGCGCAACACGCCGTCCTCGACGAACTCGATCGCCACGTCCAGGCCCAGCACGCGCCGGTACCACTCCAGGCTCTTGTGGACGTTGGAGACGGGGAGCTTGACGTGGTGGAACCCGTTCAGGAGCGTCATGCCTCACCACCGTTTGTAGCCTCACTTTAAGGTGCTACTCTAAAGTGGTACTCTAAATCGATGGACGACGTCAAGAGCCCCAAGCGGCGCTCGGCACAGACCAGAAGCCGGATCGTGAACGCCGCCCAGGGGCTGTTCGTCGTGCGGGGCTATGCCGGGACGACCTTCCAGCTGGTCGCGGACGCGGCCGAGGTGTCGGTCCAGACGGTGTACTTCCACTACGGAACCAAGAGCCAGCTGCTCAAGCACGTGGTCGACGTCGCCTCCGCCGGTGACGACGAGCCCGTGCCACTGCTGGGACGCTCCTGGTTCGAGGAGTTGCGGTCGGCGCGGGACCCGATGGAGGTCGTACGGGGGTGGGTGCACCAGAGCGGCGTCATCCTCGGCCGCGTCGCCCCCGTCCTGGCCGTGGTCCGTGACGCGGCCGCGGGGGACGCCGACATGGCGGCCCAGTGGGCCGTCAACAGCGAGCAACGGCACACCGCCCACGGCCAGGTCGTCGCCATCCTCGACGGCCTGCACGCCCTGCGGCCCGGCCTGACCGGCGACCGGGCCACCGACATCACCGTGGGGCTGCTGTCGCCGGATCTGTTCCTGGTGATGACCCGCGAGTGCGGCTGGACGACGGCGCAGTGGGAGAGCTGGAGCGCCGACCAACTGGCCCACGCCCTGCTGCGCCCCTGATGGGGGGCATGGTCGTCGGTACGGCGCCGGATCGCCCTCCCTCTCGTCCGGTCGCCTGCCCGACCGGGGGCGTCGTCAGTCGGTCGGTTCCATGTCCGGGGGCTCGGGTTCGCCGGGGTCTTCGGCCACTTCGCGCCGCTCCTGCGCGACCTTCTCCTCGGGGTCGGGCGGGGGCTCGACCGGCTCGGCGGGGATGGGCCGGGGAGTGTCCCGCACCTCGACCCCCGCACGGGCGGCGGTCGTGTCGCTCTCCCCGTTGACCTGTCCGACCGCGGGAGGCATGTCCTCGGGAAGCTTGTCCTCTTCGTTCATGACCGGCAACTGCCCTGGCCTTGACCTCTTGAACGGAGGCCGGCGGCGGCCCGAGGTGAGCGGGACGGTCATCCGGTGCGGCGGTGGCGGGCCAGGGTGAGGGCGCCGAGGATCATGGCGGCCAGGCCGAGGGCCAGGTCCAGGTAGCCGCCGACGATGCCGTAGCCGGTGCCGGGGCCGCCCTTGGCGGCGGCCACGACCACGCCGCCGATGACCATGCAGGTCAGCCCTGCGGCCAGGGCGACGACGGCCCCGCGCCTGCCGGTCCCGGCCCCGGGCGCGATCCCGGCTCCGGTCGCGGTGCGGGGGCGAGGGAGGAGGCGGCCGGTGGAGCGGGCGAGGGCGAGGGCGCCGACGGCGGCCCCCGCCAGGCCCAGCCCGGCGGCGATCAGGGACCACAGCCGGCCGGTGGTCATGGCGTAGGCGCCGACCGGGTCGGCCTGGACCGCGAGCAGGTGACGGATGAGCATGACAGGTCCCTTCGTCTGGACGTCGGCGTGGGAAGAGCATCGCCGCCGGAACCGCCGCCGGTCGTCCGGCTGCGGCGGGCTTTCCGGGGTGCCGCCGATGCCGCAGCCGCCTACCGCGCGGACGGCAGGAAGTGCGGGATGTACCGCGTCCGCGGTAGTCGGCGGGTGATCCCTGGGCAGGAGTCGGACGGGCGGACATGCGGCTATGGTGCGCGTATGAGCACAAAGCGGGCCGGGGCCGTCGACTGGCTGATCGCGGTCGGCGTGGCGGCGGCGCTGGTGGTCACCGGGTTGTCGGGGCAGCGTCCCGCCACCTCCCTCGCCCTGCTCGGATACGCGCTGCTGGCGGCCGGTGGCCTGGCGTTGGCCGCACGCCGCAGGGCTCCGGTCCCCGTCCTGGCCGTGACGGGGTTGTGCGCGGTGGGGTACCAGGCGGCCGGGTTCGACGTGCCGGCCGTGGCGTACCTGTTCGCGGTGTACGCGGCGATGCGGGACGGAAGACGCCTGGTCACCGTGGCCGCGAGCGTCATCGTGCTGGCCCTGCTGCCCCTGGCGGCGCTGGCCTCGGGGTTGCACGACACGGGTGAGGCGTTCGCGCAGGCCCGGGGCGCGCTCGAACTGGCCTGGCTGGTCGCGGCCGGCGCGGCGGGGGAGGCGTTGCGGCAGGCGGAGGGACGGGCGGAGGAGGCCGAGCGTACCCGGGAGGAGACCGCGCGGCGGCGGGCCGACGAGGAGCGGCTGCGCATCGCGCGGGACCTGCACGACTCGCTCACCCACCAGATTTCGATCATCAAGGTGCAGGCCGAGGTGGCCGTCCACGTGGCCCGCAGGAAGGGGGAGCAGGTGCCGGAGGCCATGCTGGTGATCCAGGAGGCCGGCCGCGAGGCGACCAGGGAACTGCGCGCGACCCTGGAGGCGCTGCGCGACGACGTGACCCCGCCGCACGGTCTTGACCAGGTCCCCGAGCTCCTGGAACGGGCCCGCACCACCGGCCTGGACGCGACGCTGACGATCGGCGGACAGCGGCGGGACGTGCCCGTCGCCGTGGACCGGACGGCGTACCGGATCGTCCAGGAGTCGCTGACCAACATCGCCCGCCACGCCGCCGCCGCGACCGCGGAGGTCCGGATCGACTACCGTCCCGACGCCCTGGCGATCCGCGTGGACGACGACGGCACGGCCACGCCGGACACCGCCCCCGTGCCCGGCGTCGGGCTGATCGGCATGCGCGAACGCGTCACCGCGCTCGGCGGACGGCTGCGGGCGGTGCCGCGTGGCACGGGCGGCTTCACCGTCCAGGCCGAACTGCCGATGGACCGTACGCCGTGATCCGGGTCCTGCTGGTGGACGACCAGCCGCTGCTGCGCGGCGGATTCCGCGCGCTGCTCGACCTGGAGGACGACATCGAGGTGGTCGCCGAGGCCGCCGACGGGGCGGAGGGCCTGACCCTGGCCAGGGAACACCTGCCCGACGTCGCGCTCGTCGACATCCAGATGCCGGTCGTGGACGGCATTGAGACGACCCGGCGCATCGCCGCCGACCCGGCCCTGGCCGGAGTGCGCGTCGTCATCCTGACCAACTACGGCCTGGACGAGTACGTCTTCAACGCCCTGCGCGCCGGCGCGGCCGGATTCCTCGTCAAGGACGTCGTGCCGGAGGACTTCCTGCACGCCGTGCGCGTCGCCGCCCGCGGTGACGCGCTGCTCGCCCCCTCGATCACCCGCAAGCTGATCGACCGGTACGTCACCCGGCCGCCGGCCGCCGCCACCACCGGCGAGGAGCTGCGGGAGCTGACCAACCGCGAGCGCGAGGCCGTCGCCCTGGTCGCGCGGGGCCTGTCCAACGACGAGATCGCCGCCCGGATGACGATCAGCTCGATGACAGCGAAGACGCACGTCAACCGGGCGATGGGCAAGCTGCGCGTCCGCGACCGCGCCCAGCTCGTGGTCCTGGCCTACGAGTCGGGCCTGGTGACGCCGCGCACCCCGTGAGGAGCCGGCGCAGGGCTGACTCAGTGGCGTTCGCGGACCACCGCGACGGTGCAGTGCGCGTGATGCAGGACGCCGCGCATGACCGAGCCGAGCACGGCCGAGCCCAGCCCGCTCCTGCCGTGCGATCCGATGACCAGCAGGTCGGCCCGCTCGCCCGCGCCGGCGAGCGTCTTGACGGGATGGCCGCACTGGACGTCCGTGACGACCTTCACCTCGGGGTGCCGTTCCTGCCAGGGGGTGAGCTGTTCCCTGGTGATGCGCAGGTGGCTCTCCCTCAGGGCCTCGATGTCGCAGGAGAAGTCCGGCGCCAGCGCGAACGGCGGCGGCCAGGCGTGCACCGCCCGGAGCATGCTGCCGCGCAGCTCGGCCTGCCGGAAGGCGTAGGCGAGGGCGGGCTCGGCGGCGGGGGAGCCGTCCACGCCGACGGCGACCTCGCCGTACGCGGCGGCGCCTCCGTCCCGTACGACGACCACCGGGCCCGGCGCCTGACCGGCGACGCTCATGCTGACCGAGCCGAGCACGGCCCCGGCGAAGCCGCCCGTCCCCCTGCGCCCGACCACCAGCTCGGCGGCCTCGGACGCCTGCTCCCGGAGGGCGACCGACGCCTTCCCGGCGATGACCCGGGTGCTCACGTCGACCGTGGGCCGGCGTTCCCGGACGATCTCCTCCGCCTGGGCCAGGATCTCCCGCGCGCGTTCCGTCATCGAGCTCTCCCACTCGACGGCGGCGATCTGCGGAACCTGGTACGGCCAGGTCTCCACCACGGACACGATCCGCAACGCGCCCTTCGCCCTGAAGGCGTCGTCGGCCGCCCACGCCACGGCGTCGAACCCGGACGGCGACCCGTCGACCCCCACCACGACCAGCTCAGACATCGCTCATACCTCCCCTACTCATTCAGCCGTCCGGCAGGTGAGCGGACAGGATCGCCCGTCCCAAAACTTGGAGAAGATTGGCGGCCGGAGCGGGCGCGGGCGGCGCCGGGCGGCTTCGCGTCCACGGAACTGGAGGATTCTTCGCCCACTCCTGACTTTGCGGAGACGGGCGCCGAGGAAGATCCACAGCCGGGAGGGCACGATGCCGGGACGGATCATGGTCGGCGTCGACGGGTCCGCGCCGTCGAACGCCGCGCTGGGATGGGCCGCCGACGACGCGGCGCGCACGGGCGCGGAGCTGCGGATCGTGCACGCGCTGGACCGGCAGCCGTACAGCGTCGGCAGGTTCCCCGACTTCGGGCAGTGGAACTACCTGCTGCTGGCGGCGTCCAGGGTGCTGGAGGCGGCGGAGGCGGCGGCCCGTGAGCGGCAGCCGTCCGTGGCGGTGCACGCCGAGGTCGTCGAGGGGACGCCCGCCGCCGTGCTCCAGGAGCAGGCGCGGCAGGCCGACGAGCTGGTCATCGGCAACCGGGGGCTGGGCGGGTTCGCCGGAGCCCTGCTCGGGTCGGTGACCACGCAGGTGGCCGGGCAGGTCAGGTGCCCCGTGGTGGTGGTACGCGCGGACCCGCCCGAACGGGTCGGCGAGGTCGGCGTCGGGATCGACGACTCCGACGTCTGCGGGCCGGCGATCGGCTACGCCTTCGAACAGGCCGAACGGCGGGGCGCGACGCTCCGCCTGATCCACGCCTGGCAGGCTCCCGTGCACGCCTTCGCCCCGGAGATCGCCTTCGACGTGGACGAGGTGCGCGCCGCCCAGACTGCGGTGATCCGTACCAGGACGGCCGGATGGCGGGAGAGGTATCCCGGGGTGAACCTGGTCGAGGACGTCCAGAGCGCTCATCCGGTCGAGGCGCTCACCGGCGCCCCCTGCGACCTGCTCGTGGTCGGCTCGCGCGGCCGGGGCGCGTTCGGCGCGCTGCTCCTCGGCTCGGTCAGCAGGGGGGTGCTCCACCACGCGCGCTGCCCGGTCGCGGTGGTCCGTCCCGCCGAGGACGCCGGGGGCGGCGAGTCGGGCTGAGGGAGACCGGGGCGCCGCCGGGGGCGGCGGGCCGGGCTGAGGGGGACCGTTGCGGTCAGGGGCTGCGCCGGCGTCCCCAGTCCTCGTCGGCCCGCGCCCACTGGACCTCCCACTCCTGGTACCGCCTCCGGTCCGTCCACCACCGGAACCCCGCGAACCCGCCCAGAGCGGCCAGCACGATCACGGACATGAGCAGCGTCCCGGTCACCACGCCCCTCGTCCGCAGGACCGTGCGGTCGGCGGGCGGCGGCGCCGGGCTTCCGGCGGCGTCGATCCACAACGGGACCGTCGAGCCGGCCTTGGCCACCGCGGGGACCGGCACCGGGCCGCTCCGCACCGCGCCCGAGGACGTCGTCCAGCGCGCCATCGCCCGCTGCCCGCGCACCGGCATCTCGGTGAGGGTCACACGGGCGGCCGGCGCGTCCGCCAGCAACGTCGCCCTGACCTGGTGTCGCCCCGCGGCGTGCGCGCTCTCCTCCTGGAGCGCGCCCTCGTAGGCCAGCCGCCCCGCCAGGACGGCGGGCCAGACGCCCACGAGCAGCACGAGCGCGGTCACCAGCACGGCGACCGACTCCAGCCGGTCGGAACGGCGACGCAGGGGATTGCCGTCGGGACGGTACAGGCGTACACGCCGGGCCAGAAGATCGATGAACGCTTTCAACGGGCACCTCCTTGAAGCACTGTGCGAGTGTCCCGGCGGGGGACGGCAGGGGCGTGTGGCTCTTGACGGGAGGGCTTTCGTCCCGAGTGCGTCATGACGGGACGGACCGGGCGGCCCGGTCGTCCGGATCGCGGAGGGCACGGGAAGAAGGTGCGGTCACACCGCCATCATGAACGAACCCGGGAGATCAACATGGCCGTTCTCCTGGGAAGACACCCGGCTCTCTCAGTCCGGCTCCAGGGAACGGGGGATCGAGTCCGACGGCCCGGCGGGGGCCCCGGTACGGCCCGCCGCGTCGTAGATCTTGACCCACCTGATCGCCGGGAACTGCTTGAGCGTCGGCCTGATCTGGTCGGCGACGGTGAAGGCCGCCCCTCCGCCGTCGACGGGGCCGGTCAGGTAGACCCTGGCGATCCCGTCCCGCACGGTCAGCCTGCTGAAGCCGGTGGCCTTGGAGCCGACGAAGCGCAGCCCGCGCGCCCGCTCGTCCTGGGTCGGGCCGGCGAACAGCCGTCGCAGCGCGCCGAACGCGGTCGCGGGCGGGGCCACCGGGCGGGTCACGGCCGTCGTACGCGGGCTCCGGGCGGTGGTGTCGAGGAAGTGATCGCGTACGGGCACGGTCCGGTAGGACGTGGTCAGGTCGACGACGACCCTGCTGGGGTGGGTGAGCGTGCGGATCCGGTAGGGCACGCGCCTGGCGAGTCCGACGCCGAAGGTGAGCGTGGCCTCGAAGTCGCCGGTGTTGACGACCTGGACGACGCCGGGGAGCGCGTACGTCCGGCGGGTGGGGCCGTAGGTGGTCCGGCCCCGGCGGTCGTGGCCGTCGGCCTGGTCGAAGCGGACCTGGAGCAGGGCGTCGCCGACCGCGCCGACCGTACGCCCGGAGCCGTCGGCGACCAGCCGGGACACGTAGCGGACGTCCCGCCGGGCCGGGACCGGGCCTTGGAACTCGAAGACCAGCCGGTCCAGTCCGGGCAGGTGCGCGGCCCGGACACCCACCAGGACGGGGACGGCGGCCTGCCGCGCGGCCCGCGCGGGTAAGGCCGGCACGCCGGTGACGGTCACCGCCAGGGCGACGGCGAGCAGGGAACGGATCGGGGGCATGGTCATCATCTCTTTCCCGTGGTCGAACCTGGTCCCAGACTGACGCGTGCGGCCGTGGGGCGACACCGCCGGACGTCCTGAACTCCGTGACCTTCCGCCCTCCCGGAAGGGGCCGGCTTCTAGAATCCGCAGGCATGGGGACTGACAGGTTGCGCCGCAAGCCGTACGAGAAGGAACTCCTCCGCCTCCAGCAGGAGCTGGTGGAGCTGCAGGAGTGGGTGCGGGCCGAGGGGCGGCGCGTCGTGGTGATCTTCGAGGGCCGGGACGCCGCGGGCAAGGGCAGCACGATCAAGCGGGTCGCCGAGTACCTGAACCCCCGGGTGGCCAGGATCGCCGCGCTGCCCGTGCCGACCGGGCGGGAGCGGTCGCAGTGGTACTTCCAGCGGTACGTCGAGCACCTGCCGGCCGCGGGGGAGATCGTGCTGTTCGACCGGAGCTGGTACAACCGGGCCGGGGTCGAGCGGGTGATGGGCTTCTGCACGCAGGAGGAGTACACGCGTTTCCTGCACCAGTGCCCGATCTTCGAGAGGCTGCTGGTCGAGGACGGGATCCTGCTGCGGAAGTACTGGTTCTCGGTGAGCGACGCCGAGCAGGAACGGCGCTTCCGCGACCGGCTGGAGGACCCGATGCGCCGGTGGAAGCTGTCGGAGATGGACCTGGAGTCGATCACCAGGTGGGAGGAGTACTCCCGGGCCAAGGACGAGATGCTGGTGCACACCGACATCCCCGAGGCCCCCTGGTACGAGGTGGAGAGCGAGGACAAGCGGCGGGCCAGGATCAACATGATCGCGCACCTGCTGTCCACGATCCCCTACCGGCGGGTGGAGCGGCCGCCGCTGGAGATCCCGCCGCGGCCGCCCGCCACCGGTTACCGGCGTCCGCCGCGCCGCCCGGACGGGTACGTGCCCGACGTCACGGCCGGGCTCTGATCGGGGGTGTCACGTTGCCCGGCGCGCCGGGCCGGCCCTTCCGCGGGGGCGAGTGGATCAAGGAAAGCTGCCGTACCGGATGGAATGCTCCCTTGTCGGGGAAAAGGTGATTGTCTTTCCTTGTGCCTGGTGATCTGCTCGACGTCGTCCTGGTCGTTCTGGTGATCGGCTTCGGTGTCGCCGGGTTCAGGCAGGGGTTCGTCGTCGGGGTGGCGAGCTCGATCGGGTTCGTCGCCGGATGCGTGCTGGGGATCGCCGTCGCCCCCGCCGTCACGGACGCGCTCGTGACCGGCGACATGCCGCAGACGGCCCTGGCGGTCGTCATCGTGTTCCTGATCGCGCTGGCCGGGCAGTTCGCCGCGTCCACGCTGGGGGTGCGGTTACGCACGTACATCCGGGGCGAGCCGGCCCTGATCCTGGATTCCGTCGGTGGCGGGCTGGTCAACGCCGCGTTCGTCCTGGTGGTCGCCTGGCTGGTGGGCAGCCTGCTGGTGTCCGGCCCGTGGGCGCTGGTGGTGGAGCAGATCCGCGGCTCGGCGCTGCTGTCCACGATGGACGAGGCGGTGCCCGAGGCGGCGCGGGACTGGCAGCGGCCCTTCAAGCAGTTCGTCGACCGGTCGGACTTCCCGCCGGTGCTCGACGCCATCGCCGGGATGAGCACCGCCCGGGTGCCGCCGCCGGACGTGGCCGTGCTGCGCAGCCCGGCGCTGCGGCAGGCGCGGACGGGCATCCTCCAGGTCCAGGGGACCGCCACCTCCTGCGGCAAGCGCATCACCGGCACCGGCTTCACGTACGCGCCCGACCACATCATGACCAACGCGCACGTCGTGGCGGGGGTGGACACGGACCTCCAGGTCGTCGACCACCAGCAGCGGCCGCACCCGGCACAGGTCGTCTGGTACAACCCGCGGCGGGACATCGCGGTCCTGTACGTCCCGGGGCTCGGGCTGCCCCCGCTCACCTTCGGCGCCCAGGCGCGGGAGGGCCAGGACGCGCTGGTCGCCGGATACCCGAACGGCGGCGGGTTCACGCCGGAACCCGCCCGCGTCGCGATCCGGCAGCGGGCCGGCAGCCCCGACATCTACCGGGCCTCGAAGGTGACCAGGGAGGTCTACCAGGTCAGAGGCAAGATCCAGCAGGGCAACTCCGGCGGCCCGCTGCTGGCCGTCGACGGCCGGGTGCTGGGCGTGATCTTCGCCGCCGTCGCCGGCCAGGTGGAGACCGGCTACGCGCTGACGGCCGCCGAGGTCGCACCCGACGCCCGCCAGGCGGCCACGGCCACCAACCCGGTCAGCACCCAGGCCTGCGACTGACCGCCGGGGCCCGCCGGTCAGTACGAGACCGTGGCGTACTGGTAGACGGTGTCGCCGTTCTCGTCGCCGAAGTGCCTGCGGCCGGTCATGATCTCGCCCGGGTTCGCCTTCGACTCGTGCCTGCTCTCCTTGTACGTCTGCGACCAGCGCTTGTTGACCAGCGTCACGGGCCTGCCCTGCCAGGTGAGCAGCGCGAAGTAGGCCGAGGTGACGCCGTTCTCGTCCCCGTCGTGCTCGCGGCCCACCAGGGCGTTGCTCTCCGGCCCCTCGAACCACGAGTAGGTCTCGGTGGCGACCTCCTGGTGGTGGGCGGTGGACACGGCGACCTGCTCGGTGCCGATCCAGATCCGGCCGCACCAGTACGTCGTCCAGCCGTTCTCGTCCCCGTTGTGGGACCGGCCGATGAACACCTCGCCGGCCGGGCAGAAGAACTTGCTGTCGTTCTCCCGGATCGTCGCGGAGTACCCCTCGACGATCTGGACGGACGGCTTCGCCGCCGCGGGCGCGGCGGGAGCCAGGGTCAGGGCCAGGACGGCGGACGCCGCAGCGGCAAGCGCCTTCTTGTACACGGTCACCTCAGGTCAGTCGATCTCGCCGGTTCTCCGGCACGACGGACACGATCGCCCAGCCTGGTGCAGTCCCACTTGGAAGTGACCTGTGACCGACAAGATCCGCAGGCCAGGGCGGTCACGTCCGCAGCGGCAGCGGGTCGAAGGCGTGCCCGGCCCACAGCGCACGGGACACCTCCTCCGGATACGCCGCCGTGCCCGGCTCGGTGTCGATGATCCAGGCCCGCCGGTCGCGCGGCTCGTACGCCGGCCAGCCCGGGTCGCCGGTCGCGGCGAAGGAGGTCCACGCCGCCCGGACCCGGGCCGACAGCTCGGCGGCGTCCGGGGGCGGCTCCTGGCCGAGCAGCAGCCCGGCCGCGCCCTCGGTCAGGTTGCCGAACGTCAGCGGCAGGCCCAGCCCGTGGCAGGCCCCCAGGATCCCGCCCATGCCGGGGGCCGGCCAGGTCAGCTCGTACAGGTGGGCCCGGCCGTGCCTCAGGCGGGCCTCGGCCAGCCGCAGCGACGGCATCCGGAACAGCCAGTCGGAGTGCACCAGCTCGTACAGCCGTTCCTCGTCGGCCTGCGGGTGGGCGGCCCGGTAGGCCGCCGGGTCGGGGGCCAGCGTCCGCAGCGCGGTGGCCGTCTGCTCGGCGGTGACCTGGCCGAGGTCGCCGGCGAGGGCCATGAACAGCCGGTACTCGTCGCGGTTGTGGCCCACGACCAGCTCGACCCCGGGCGCGGCCCCGTC
The DNA here is from genome assembly GCF_040642995.1 of Nonomuraea sp. NPDC047529. NCBI lineage: Bacteria > Bacillati > Actinomycetota > Actinomycetes > Streptosporangiales > Streptosporangiaceae > Nonomuraea > Nonomuraea sp. NPDC047529. The sequence continues at coordinate 67,446 of NZ_JBEYTJ010000029.1, forward strand.
CGCCAGTGCCCGCCACGGCGTCGCGGGCAGCACCTCGCCGTCCACGACCGGCGCGAACGGCGTGCGGACGTGCGCGGCGAGCCCCCATCGCGGGTTGCCGCCCATCCTGGCGGCCACCGCGTCGCCCGCCCCGATCAGCTGCTCCGGCGACAGGCGGGCCAGCTCGTCGGCGTGCGGCGGCAGGCCCAGCTCGCCGGACACCGCGGCGGCGAGGTCGGCGGCCAGCTCGGGGGTGAAGAACAGGGCCGGCACGCTCTGCGCGATCGCCCGGCGGAACAGGCCGGCCGCGCCGGGCATGGTCATCAGCGCCGCGACGCTCCCGGCGCCGGCGGACTCGCCGAAGACGGTCACCCGGTCCGGATCGCCGCCGAAGGCCGCGACGTTCTCGCGCACCCAGCGCAGGGCGGCCACCTGGTCCAGCAGGCCGCGGTTGGCCGGCGCGCCGCGGAAGAGGCCGAAGCCCTCGGCGGAGACGCGGTAGTTGACGGTGACCACGACGACGCCGTCCCGGGCCAGCGCGCGGCCGTCGAAGAGGGGGTCGCCGGACCAGCCGTACATGTAGCCGCCGCCGTGGAGCCACACCATCACCGGCAGCCGGGCGGCGCCCGGGTCGGGGGTCCACACGTTGGCGGTGAGCCAGTTCCCGTCCGTGCCCGGCTCGCCGGACGCGCCCAGCAGCCTGGACTGCGGCGGCGGCGGGCCGAACCCGGCGGCCTCGCGCACCCCGTCCCACGCCTCGGCCGGCTCGGGGGCGGCCAGACGCAGGCCGCCCACCGGCGGGCGGGCGTACGGCACGCCGCGGAAGACGGCCACGCCGCCCTCCAGCCGTCCGCGCAGCCGGCCCGTGCTCACCGTGACCTGCGGGCGATCGCCTTCGACGGCGCTCATGGCACGCTCCTCATCCGGGGGGCCGGCTCTCACGGCCGTGCGCGGCCATCCTCACCCCGGCGACGGCTCCGCCGCACCTCATTTGTTCGCGCACCCCGTACGGGCCACGCGAGGACGGCGTGCCGCCCTCACGCGTCGAAGACGATCAGCTGGCGCAGGGCGGCGCCCTCGGCGAGCTGGTCCATCGCCTCGTTGACGGCCGCCAGGCCGATCCGGGCCGAGACCAGCCGCTCCACCGGCAGCCGGCCCTCGCGCCACATCCGGGCGAACACCGGGATGTCGCGGGCGGGCAGCGCCGAGCCCAGGTAGCTGCCGACGATGCTGCGCCCGCCGGCCACCAGCGCGAGCGGCGAGATCGAGGCGCGGGCGCCGGGTGCGGGCAGCCCCACGCTGACGGTGCGGCCGCCGGGGGCCGTCGCGTTCACCGCCGTCTCGAACGCCCGCGCGTTGCCCGCCGCCTCCACCACGACATCCGCCCCGCCCGGCAGATCGCCCGGCAGGTCGGCGGGGCCGTACACCTCGTGCGCGCCCAGCTCGCGGGCGGTGGCGAGCTTGGCCGGGTTGGCGTCCACGCCGATCACCCGGACGCCGTCGAGGGCCAGCGCGGTGAGCAGCGCCGCCATGCCCACGCCGCCGAGCCCGACGACCGTGACCGTCTGCCCGGGGCGCGGCCTGCCGACGTTGAGCACCGCGCCCCCGCCGGTCAGCACGGCGCAGCCGAGCAGGGCGGCGACCTCGGGCGGCACGTCGGCGTCCACGGGGACGACCGAGCGCCGGTCCACCACCACGTGGGTGGCGAACGCCGAGACCCCGAGGTGGTGCAGCACCGGCAGGCCGTCCCTGCGCTGGCGGACCGCGCCGCTCAGCAGGGTGCCGTCGTTGTTGGCGGCGCTGCCCGGGACGCACGGCGTGACGCCCTCGGTGGCGCAGCCGTCGCAGCCGCCGCACCGGGGCAGGAAGGTCATCACGACCCGCTGCCCGGGGGCGAGGTCGTCGACGCCGGGGCCCGTCCGCTCCACCACGCCCGCCGCCTCGTGGCCGAGCAGCATGGGCAGGGGACGCGTCCGGTTGCCGTCCACCACCGACAGGTCCGAGTGGCACACGCCCGCCACCTCCACCCGTACCAGCAGCTCGCCCGGCCCCGGCGGGTCGAGTTCGAGGTCGCAGACCGACAGGGGCCGCGAACCGGCGTAGGGCCGGGGCCGGCCGATCTCCTCCAGAACCGCGCCGCGAATGCGCATCAGTTCGCCCTTCTTCGTGTCGAGAGGTTGGCCAGCAACACCCCGAAGCCGCCCAGGACGAGCCCGGCGACGGCGAGCGGGGGCAGCGGCTGCCCGGCCAGCGACCAGGCCAGCACGGCGGTCACGGCCGGGGTCAGGAAGAACACCGTGCTCACCCGGCTGGCCGGTGAGCGCAGCAACATCCGGTTGAGCAGGATGAACGCCGCGATGGAGTTGACCAGCGCCATCCAGCCGACCGACAGCCCGAAGGCCGTCCAGTCCGACACCCGTACCGGGCCGAGGGCCAGGCAGGCCAGCCCGGCGGCGGGGGCGCTGACGAGCAGCTGCGTCGCGGTGCCGCTCAGCGCGTCCATGCGGGGGGCGTACCGCTGCTGGTAGAGGGTGCCCGCGCTGAGCCCGGCCAGACCGAGCAGGCACAGCGCCACCCCGGACGCGGACAGGCTGACCCGGTCGGCCACCGCCAGCACCACCCCGGCCAGGCCGAGCGCGAACCCGGCCCACTGCCCGGCGCCGACCCGCTCGCCCAGCACCCGGCCGACCAGCAGGATGACCACCGGGTTCAGCCCCTGGACCAGGGACACGACCGCGGCCGGCAGGCCCGCGCCGAGCGCGCTGTAGAAGGCGCCGAACTGCACGGCCTGGATCAGCAGCCCGGCCACGGCCACGTGCGCCAGGTCCCGGCCCCGGGGCCACGGCACCCGCCTGACCAGCGCGTACGCCCCCAGCAGCATCCCGGCGACGGCGAACCTGCCGAACATCAGCAGCAACGGCGGCGCCGCCCTGACCCCGGGGATGCCCGCGATGAACGCGCTGCTCCACAGGACGACGAACACCGCGGGCGCCACCGGCCACCGCCTCCCGGCGCCCCGGACGGGCACCGTGGGGGCGGCGGTCTCCCGCACGCGGGCAGGCGTCATCGCATGGTCCTTCCGGATGAGAGGGATCAGGAGGCGCGCAGGGCCGAGCGGCGCAGCCCCCACAGCTCCTCGTCGGAGGTGCACACGCCGACGGCCCCGTGGCGCAGCGCCTCCACCACGTCGTCGGCGCTCTGGACGAACCCCGCGGCCAGGCACGGCACCCCGACCGCCCTGACCTGCCGCTCGACGTGCCGCAGCACCATGGCCGGCATGAGCTGCACCAGGTCGGGCCGCGACCGCGTGATGGACTGCATGCTGCGCCGCAGGTTCGACCGGTCGGTCACGAACACCTTCTGCATGGTCAGCAGCCCGAGCCCGGTGGCCCGCTCGATCATCGCCTGCCGCGTGGAGACGATCCCGACCGCGCCGATGCCCTGCAGGTACGTCAGCGCCCCGGGATCGTGCCCCAGGCCGGGGGTCGAGTCGATGTTGACGAACGCGATCTTCTGGGCGGCCACCGTGCGCTTGACGGTGGCCGCCAGGTCGCCGAGCGGGATCGAGGCCAGGATGCCGAGCGGCGTGGGGGAGGAGGTGAACCGCTCGACCATCTCCACCCCCACCAGCGACGCGGCGACGGGATGCTCGGCCAGCGCGGCGAGCAGGCGCCGATCCAGCGGGCCCTTGTGGCGAGAGTTCACCGCATCCACCTTAGTGCGCCGGGTTTTCGAAGGACGCGGGCAGGCCCAGCTTGCCGGGGTTCATGATGCCCCGCGGGTCGAGCGCCTGCTTGACCGCCACCAGCGTGGGGTAGCCGCTGCCCAGCGCGTCCCGCATGTACGGCGAGCGCAGCAGGCCGACGCCGTGGTGGTGGCTGATCGCCGCGCCGTGCTTGACGAGCACCGCGGCGGCGGCGTCCCAGGCGGCCCGGTACCAGGCGCGACGCTGGTCGCGTTCGACGTCGCCGCGCAGGGAGAAGTACAGGCACGCGCCGTCGGTGTAGGCGTGCGACTGGTGGGCCGAGGCGCGCAGCGTGCCGGGGACGGCCTCGACGGCGGCCACGACCTCGTCGTACAGGGCGGGCAGCGCGGACCACGGCCCGGCGATCTCGCAGGTGTCGGAGACGAACCCCGGCCCCCGGACGAACCCGTCGGCGGCCTTGCCGACGATCATCCGCTCGTCCAGCCAGCGGGCGAAGACGGCGTCGCCGTCCAGCGTCACCGACGCGCGTTCGGCGCAGACCTCGGCGGCCACCTTCATGACGGCGTCGACCAGCACCGGGTCGCCCTCGTCGGCGATGAGCAGCAGGTTGGTGCCGGGCTCGCCGAAGTGGGTGCCGCTCTCGTGCCGGTCGTACAGGCGCAGCGCGGCCGGGGTGGCGCCGCGCTGCAGGATCTCCCGGCACGCGTCGAGCCCGGCGGCGAAGGTGTCGAAGCCGTAGGCGATGCCCTTGGCGTAGTCGGGCAGCCGGTGCGTACGCAGCCGCAGCCGGGTGATCACGCCGAGCGTGCCCTCCGAGCCGATGAACAACTGCCGCAGGTCGGGGCCCACCGCGGCCCGGGGGTAGGTGCCGTAGCTGGCCGTGGTGCCGTCGGGCAGCACGACGTCCAGCCCGACCACCATGTCCTCGATCTTGCCGTAGCGGGTGGAGAGCTGGCCCGCGCCGCGGCAGGCGGCCCACCCGCCGACGGTGGAGATGGCGAACGCCGACGGCCAGTGGCCGGTGGTGGCGCCGTGCGTCTCCTGCAGCTCCTTCTCGAACAGGTCGCCGAACATGCCCGCCTGCACCTCGACGATCATGGACTCGGCGTCGAAGGACAGGATGCGGTTGAGCCGGCACACGTCCAGCACGACGCCGCCGTGCACGGGCAGCGCGGCGCCCAGCACGTTGCTGCGGCCGGCCGAGACGGTCAGCGGGAGGCGGTGCTCGTGGCAGATCCGCACGACGGCGGCCACCTGCTCCTCCTCGTCCACCTCGACGACGACCGCCTCCGGCGTGGCCGGGCGGCCGTCGGTCTCGCCGATGGAGGTGCCCGCCCACCAGTCGCGGGTGCGCAGGATCACCTCGTCCCGCTCGGTGTGCACGGCGGCGGCGACCGCGCGCAGCTCGGCGACCACGCTCTCGGGGACCGGCACGACCTGGTCCTGGAGACTGGCCGGGCCCGTCCCCGGTGGGCAGTCGGCGGCCCAGCGCGGCGGGGTGGGCGCGCCCACGACGTAGTCGCCGCGGTTGAACGGATGGGTGACGGTCTGCCTGCTGATCATGAAAGTCCCTCCATCAGAACGCTCTTCTCGCGGTCCACGCCGCGTACGTAGTCCTCGACCTGCCTGGCCACCTCGTCGTCGGAGAGGCCGAGCTCGCGCTGGAGCAGCCGGCCCACCTCCGGAGCCGCCTCTACCGACAGGTCGCGGGCGAAGACCCGCATCCGGGTGCGCCGCGACAGCACGTCGTCCACGTTCCTGGCCAGCTCGCAGCGGGCCGCGTAGACCACCTCGGCCCGCAGGTACTCGCTGCCCTCGACGACCGGCCCGGCCAGCGACGGGTCCTCGGTGATCAGGTCGGCGACGAACCGGGCCTCGGTGCCGTACCGCTCGCCCAGGTGGGCGCCGAGCCCGCCGGTCGCGGTCGTCGCCTCGGCGTCGTAGCCGGCGCCGCCGAGCAGCGGCAGCCGCGCGGTGCGGCAGCGCGCCTTGCGGCCGAGCACCTTCAGCGCCTCGTCCACCGCCAGCTCGCCCATGTGCCTGCTGGTGGTCAGCTTGCCGCCGGTGACCGTGACCAGGCCGAAGCCGTCGGTGATGATCCGGTGGTCGCGGCTCATGTCGAGCGTGGCGCCCTCCTTCTCGCCGACCAGCGGGCGCAGCCCGGCGATCGAGCCGATCACGTCGTCCGGGGTGAGGTCGGCGTCGAAGGCGGTGTTGGCGCCGTCGAGCAGGTACTGCATCTCCTCGCGGGTGCACAGCACCTCGTCGGGCGAGCCGTCGTAGTCGGTGTCGGTGGTGCCGACCACGACCACGTCGCCCCAGCGGGTGCAGGTGGCGCGGCGGGCCCGGCCGGGCACCGGGACGGTCACCGTGCCGTCCACCGGCAGCCGCGTCCACGGCACCACGATGTGCACGCCCTTGGCCGGACGCACCCGCGGCCGGTGTGCCGGGTCGGACAGCGCGTCCAGGGTGTCGGTCCACACGCCGGTGGCGTTGACCACGACCCCGGCGCGCACCTCGACCGTGCGGCCGTCCACCTCGACGCGGGCGCCGCGCACCCGGCCGCCCTCCTTGACCAGCTCGCGGCAGGTGGCGCCGTTGAGCACGGTGGCGCCGAAGTGGGCGGCGGTCCTGGCGATGGTCAGGGTCAGGCGGGCGTCGTCGGTGCGGCTGTCGTAGTAGAGCAGGCCGCCCTTGAGCCGGTCGGCGCGCAGGCGCGGCGCCCTGGCCAGCACCTCGGCCACGCTGAGCCGCTGGTGCAGCCGGCCGATGCGCCAGCCGCCCGCCAGGTCGTAGGTCCACAGCAGGCCCTCGAACGCCTTGGCGATGCGCGCGTCGAAGACGCCGTCCTGGGCGAGGATCGGCAGCACGAACGGCAGCCGCCGCACCAGGTGCGGCGCGTTGCGGCGGAAGCGCTGGCGCTCCAGCAGCGAGCGGCGCACCAGCGGCAGGTTGCCCTGCTCGATGTAGCGCAGGCCGCCGTGCACCATCTTGGAGGACTTGGAGGAGGTGCCCGAGGCGAAGTCGTCGCGCTCCACCAGCGCCACGCTGAGGCCGCGGGTCGCGGCGTCCAGCGCGGCGTAGCAGCCGGTCACGCCGCCGCCGACGACGAGCACGTCCACCGGCCTGGCGGCCAGGCGCTCGATCTGCGCCTGACGGTCAAGCCGCAGCGGGGTGCGCCGGATGGCGCTCCTGGTCTCCGATCTGGGCTTGCGTTCTGGAAGCCGGATCACGAGGGGGATTCCTCCTGTTGGTACGAGATGTGCCGGGCGAGCAGGTCGCGCCAGGCGGCACGGGCCTCCTCGCGGGCGGCGTCGGGCAACGTGGGCTCGAAGACGGGGACGTCGCCGAGCCCGGCGAGGGCGGCGGGCAGGTCGGGCCAGAGCCCCGCGCGCACGCCTCCGAGGTAGGCGGCGCCGCGCAGGCTGGCCGTCTCGTTGGCGCGGGCGCGGCGGACCGGCCGCCCGACGAGGTCGGCCTGGCTCGCCATCAGCACGTCGCTGCTGGCCAGCCCGCCGCCGCAGAACAGATCGGTGACCGGCGCGCCGAGCGCCTGCTCCACCCCGTCGAGCAGGTCGCACACCGAGTGCGCGATGCCCTCCAGGACGCCCCGGGCCAGCTCGGCCCTGGTGGTGGACAGGCTGAGCCCGGTCAGGACGCCGGTGGCCTCGGGCGACCAGACCGGGGTGCGCATCCCGGCCAGCGCGGGCAGGAAACGCACCCGGCTCGGCCCGGGATGCTCGCGGGCCAGCGCGGTCAGCTGGGCGGGCGAGTCGAACAGCCCGATCTCCTCGCACAGCCAGCGCACCGCCGAGCCGGTCGTGGCGGCGTAGCCCTCCAGGCTGAACACCGCCGCGCCGCGCGAACGCCAGCCGACGAGCGTCAGCACGCCCGGCACCGCGCGGCGATGCGCGGGCGGCCGGTCGCCGGCGACGGCGTCCAGGAACGTTCCCGTGCCGTGCACGCACATGGCCTGGCCGGGCCGGTGCGCGCCGAGCGCGATCATCGCGGCGTGCTGGTCGCCCATCACCGACAACACCGGCAGCCGTACGCCGAGCACCGACGGGTCGGTGTGGCCGTAGTCGCCGTCCTCGTCCAGGATGCGCGGGAGCACGTCGCGGGGGCAGCCGAGGAAGTCCGCCCACGGCTCGTACCAGTCGCCGGTGCGCAGGTCGTAGGCGCCGGCGGCGACCGCGTTGGTGGCGGACATGACGTGCCGCGCGCCGCCGGTGAGCCGCCACACCAGCCAGGTGTCGACCGACCCGAACGCCACCCGTCCCGCCTCGTGCGCCCGGCGCGCGGCCGGGTCGTCGCGCAGCACGTCGGCCGCCCACAGCAGCGGGGCGCGCGAGCCGACCGGCCGGCCGGTGTGCTCGACCAGGCGGGCGTCCCAGGCGGGTTCCCATTCCCGCAGCCGGGCGGCGTACCGGCGGTCCTGCCAGACCACGGCCGGGGTGAGCGGCTCGCCGGTGACGGTGTCCCACAGCAGCACGGTGGCGCGCTGGGTGGCGATCGACACGCCGGTGACCTCGACGTCGTGCGCCCGGGCCCACTCCAGCGCCTCGGCGCAGACCTGGGCGGTCTTCGTCCAGATCTCCATGGCGTCCTGCTCGACCCGCAGGTGGTCGGGGGAGTGGACCGAGATGGGCCGGTAGGCGGGCGGGGCGGCGGTGCCGTCGTCCAGGACGACCGCGGCGCGGGTGCCCGTGGTGCCCTCGTCGATGCTGAGAATCCCTCGTCGGGTGCGGCCGGTCATCGGCGCCCGTCCCTCTTCGGCAGCGCGATCTCCTCCTCCTCCAGGTTGACCGCCACGCGGGTGGGGTCCCACTTGATCAGCAGGCAGGTGACCAGGCCGGCCAGCGGCACCACCGACAGCACCATGAGGCTGGCGCCGACCCCGATGCCCGCCTGGAGCTGCGGGAACAGGTACAGGCCCGCGACCGAGCCGAGGCTGCCGAGCATGCCGGTCACGCCGGTGCCCAGGGTGCGGATGTCGCTGCGGTAGGACAGCGCGGCGATCGACTTGCCGTTCGGGCCCGGTCCGGCGGAGTGGAAGAAGATGAACAGCACCGGCAGCAGCGCGGCCAGCGCGACCGGCAGCTCCTTGAACGTCGCGCCCATCACCAACAGGGCCACGAACACCACCGCGTACCCGGCCATCGAGCTGACCCGCAGGCCGAGGCGCCGGCCCGTGTAGGCGGCCAGGCAGCCGCCGACGATGCCGACCGCGTTGAACGCCATCGACCCGATCGTGGCCTTCTCGAACTCCTTGCCGAACAGCTCCAGGCTGATCACCGGCAGGTACCAGCCGACCGCGAAGTACTGCATGGCCTGGGTGAGCGAGATGACCGTGGACAACATCGTGCGCGGCAGGTACGGCTTGCGGAACAGCACGCCCGCGTCACCGAACCCCACCTGCCGCCCCTGCTCGGCCGCGCCGCCGGCCTGCCGGGTGTCCTCCTGGACGGCGAAGCCGTACATGCGGCGCAGGGCGGCGGCGGACTCGCGCAGGCGTCCCTTGGCGGCCAGCCACGTCGGGCTCTCCACCAGGAACATCAGCTGAAGGATCAGCAGCACGACGGCGAAGGCGGCTGAGGAGCCCACCGACCAGCGCCAGATGTCCGCGCCCACGTCGAAACGGTAGAACACGAGCGTGAGCAGCAGGTTCGTGGTCGTGGCGGTGTACCAGACGCCTTGCCAGAAGTTGAGCCTGCCCTTGAGCGTGGACGGGGTGTACTCGGCCAGCAGCGCCATGGCCACCGCGAAGTCGATGCCGTACGCGATGCCGACCAGGCCGCGGCCGGCGAAGACGGTCTGGAAGTCCGAGCCCGCCGCGGTGAGCAGCGCGCCGAGCGCGAACACCACCTTGGTCAGCAGCAGCGGCTTGACCCGGCCGATCCGGGCGGCCAGCCAGCCGCCGAACGGGTTGGAGATGATGGCGATGGCCGGCGCCATGGCGGTGAGCACCCCGACCTGGCCCGGCGACAGGCCGAGCTGCTTGACCATGGGGGACAGGCCGGCGCCCAGGGCCGCGTTGGAGTAGGCGTCCAGGAACAGGCCCGCCAGGGCGAGGAACCAGATCCAGTTCGCCCGCCCGGTCAGCCTCGTCAGGGTGTTGATGACGTCGGCCGCGTCTCCGGCGTTGCGGATCGGCGTGGTGGAGGTGTTCTGCACGGGGGCGTCGCTCATGCCCGGCCGCCTTTCAGGGGGGTGTGATCCCTTGCCAGCGGTCCGGATACGACAAAGGCACAGACGAAGACCACTGACAGGGATGTCTTCGTCTGTGCCTGCCGATTGACGGGACACTATGTGCCCGTTGTCCGGTATGTCAAGCAGTCAGGGTCGTATCGCCGCAGCTCGCACGCCCTGCCCGGCGCACCGGCCGGTCAGGAGTACCTGATCTCCCACCAGCCGCGGGTGCACGACCACTTGCCCGCGGCCTTCACGCAGGCGCGGAACTTGCGGCCGGTCGGGGCGTCCACCGCGTACGACGTGACGCTGCGGCGTCCGCCGCCCCTGACCACCGCGTGGCAGGCGTGGTAGGTGCGGCCCCCGTCGTCGGTCCAGTCGATGGAGATCCGGTCGCCGGAGCGCAGGCTGGTGCCCCATGCCCACCACACGTTCCGGCCGCGGTAGATGCCGTCGGCCTCGTACAGGTAGACCATGCCGCGGCGGCCCTTCGCCTTCGCCATGCGGTGCCAGGTGTTCCTGCCCACGTCCCGGCTCACCCGCAGCCGCGCGCCGCACGAGTAGTTGATCGGCCCGGCGGCCTGCGTCCGCGTCGCCTGCCGGGCGTCCTGCGCGGACGCGCCGGCGGGCGAGGCCGCGGTCAGGACGCCGCCGGCCACGATCGCGGCCACCGCCAGAGCGTGAAGCTTGCGCATGTGCTCCCCCTTGTCGCGAGATCTTGTGATCGCAACGTAGGAGCACCGGTGTTGAAGATCTGTTGAGCCCGTGTTGATCTCTGCCCGGCGGACGCCGGTCAGGCGCCGCCGTCCGGGGCGGTGGCCTCCCGGTTCCCGTCCAGGTCGGCGCGGACGATGCCGTACATCACGCCGTCGCGCCACTCGCCCGCGCGGAAGCCGCACCCGCGCAGCACGCCTTCGCGGGTGAACCCGGCCTTCTCCAGCGCCCGCTGCTCGGCCACGTTGCCCAGCTCGGTGGTCGCCTGCACCCGGTTCACCGGCGAATGGTCGAACAGGTAGCGCACCAGCAGCCGCTGCGCCCGCGTCCCGTGCCCCTTGCCGCGGAGGCCGGGCGCCACGATCAGGCCCATCTCCCAGCAGTACGACACCCGGGAGGTGAGCTGCCTGCGCCACGACACGAGCCCCGCCCGCTCCTGGCCGGAGGCGATCACGAGGATGCCGCCGTCGTCGCCGAGCAGCCCGTTGTCGTCCCAGCGGCGGCGCAGGCGGTGGGGGTCCTGCCAGCCGTACCACTGGTACTCGCCGCTGCTCTCCGGGTCGCCGATCAGCCGGGTCAGGAACGCCAGGTCGTCCTCAAGGGCGGCACGCAGTTCGATCGTCATGATCGTGACACTATGCGCTGGATGTGACCCGCGCTCTCAGTCGCCGGCGGGCGGGACGGCACGGAAGGCGAGCACCGCCGCGGCGAGCAGCAGCACCCCGCAGACGCCCTGCTCGGCGACCATCCAGCTCGGCAGCGGCAGGAACAGCAGCACGCCCACCACCGCGACGAGGATCACGACGAGCACGATGCGCAGGCGCAGGAGCGCCCGGTCGCCCCCGCTCTGGGCCCGGCGGGCGAAGGCGAAGGTGAGGACGGACGTCGCCGCCACGATGACGCCGCGCCCCCATGCCTCGGGGGTGACGAGCGACGGCGCGACGGCGGAGAAGACGGCGATCGCCACGACGGTCAGCAGGCTGAGCGCGGCGTAGGCGGATATCAGGACCTTGGCCGTGTGCAGGCCGGGGAGTGCGGCCGGAGAGTTCGGTGTGGTCATGGGACATCCTCCGGATCTGTGGGGGTGGAACCGGTCGGACGGCGCGCGGAGGCGATCGGGGACAGGAGCACTCTGCGCACCCCGCCGTCGCTGACTGGACTCTCCCCCATGGGGAGACCCCACGCTAGGGGGATTCCCCCGAGATCTACCCGGAGAATCGATGACCCCGCGACTGATCCACTGCGCCCCCGTCACCTGTCTCAACGTCACGGGCATGGGAGAGCCCGGCGGCGCCGAGCACGTCTCGGCCATCGGCGCCCTGTACGCCGTGGCCTCCGCCATGGGCGGCCCCGCCGGGCCGCTGGAGGGGCGGTGGTGGGTGGAGGACACCTCGCTGCCGCCGCTGGAGACGCCCCGCGACCGGTGGCGCTGGCATCTGCTGCTGCCGTTGCCCGAGACGCCCGAACCCGGGGCGGCCGAGGCGGCGCGTGAACGGACGCGGGCGTCCGGGGCGGCCGTGGACCGGGTCGTGGTCGTCACCTTCACCGAGGGCGAGTGCGTGGAGCTGCTGCACGAGGGGCCCTACAGCGAGGAGAAGAGGTCGCTGGAGGTGATGGAGGCGTTCATGGCCGAGCACGGTCTGGAGCCCAACGGGCCGCACCACGAGATCTACCTGACCGACTTCACCGACCCCGCCCCCAGGACGCTGCTCAGACAGCCGGTCGCCCGCCGCCCGTCAGCGTAGCCGGATCACGCCCGCGCCTCGGGACGCAGCGCGCCGCGCAGCAGGGGACGGGCCGCCAGGGCGACGACCACGGCGGCCAGCACCCCGACGCCCGCCATGAGGACCGCCCTGGTGATCGCCCACGCCAGCGCCTCGACGGGGTAGACGTCCACCACGGTCAGGACCACCACGGCGACCCCCGAGACGGCCGCCACCACGCAGACCGGCAGCGCCGCGACGACCGCCTGCCGCACGAGCACCCCGCCCAGCGCCCGTTCCGGCACCCCGGCGGCGGACAGCGCGGCCAGCGAGCGGCGCAGGTCGATCAGCTCCTCCGCCTGGTGCACCACCAGCGCGACCGCAGAGGTCGTCAGGGCCAGCAGGAGCGCGACGTCCACCAGGGCGTGGGCCTGGGAGTAGCCGGCGGAGGCCTGCTGGGCCCCGACCGCCGCGCCGAAGAACACCGTCAGGCTCACCACGGACAGGGCCCTGGCCCACGCCCGGGGGTCGGCCTCGACCAGCCGCGCGGCCAGCAACGCCTCCGGCGACCGGGCCCGCCGGCCGGTCCGGCGGGCCGACATCCCGATCAGCCAGGTCGTGGCCAGGGTCAGCCCGAACAGCATCATGACCAGCCCGGCCGTCATGGCCAGCACGGACCCGTACGGACCGGCCAAGGGGAAGCGGCCCTTCAGCCAAGCCCCGAGAACGTAGAGGCCGACGCCTGCCGCGAGGAGGAGCAGGTCCCGCACGCGCGGCCCCCGCACGCGCGCTCGGCGGGTCACTCCCAACGGGGAGACGACGACGTCCCGCCCGGCGCGCGCCCCCGACACGACCCCGCCGTACGTCACCAGGGCCACGACCACCGGCACCTGCGGCAGCGGGCCGCCGAGGTGGGTGACCACGTAAAGTGCGCCGCCCGCCAGCGACCCGGCCAGGGTCAGCAGGCCGCCCTCCAGGGCGCCCAGCCGCCGTACGTCGCCCGGTGTCGCGCCCGCCAGCCGCAGGGCGGCCAGCCGTCGTTCCCTGGTGGCCGAGGCCAGCCGGTTGGCCTGGTGGACCAGGCCGGCGACGGGCACCGCCAGCAGGGCCAGTGCGAGCCCCGTCAGCGAGCCGCCCTCGTCCTCGACGTCGGCCAGGCTGACGGCCGTGCAGACCAGGAACGTCGCCACCGCCGCGCCCGTCCCCACCAGCCAGGCGCGTACGCGCTCGGCCCGCGAGCGGCCCCTGTTCAACATCAGCAGTACGGCGATCATCGTTCCACCCCTTCCAGCACCGCTCCGTCGCGCAGGGGGATCTCGCGGTCGGCGTAGGCGGCCACCCGGTTGTCGTGGGTGACCAGGACGACCGCGGCCCGGCCGGCGCGGGCCGCGCCGAGCAGCGCGCCCATCACCTGCTCGCCGCCGAGCGTGTCCAGGGCCCCGGTGGGCTCGTCGGCGAAGACCACGCGCGGGCCGGTCACCAGCGCCCGCGCGATGGCGACCCGCTGCCGCTGCCCTCCGGACAGCTCGCCGGTGCGCTGCCCGGCGCAGTCGGACACCTCCAGCCGGGCCAGCCACTCGGCCGCGGCGGTCATCGCCTCCTGCCTGCCGTGCCGGTTGAACAGCAGCGGCAGCGCGACGTTCTCCGCCGCGGTCAGCTCGGGCACCAGCTCGCCGAACTGGAAGACGATCCCGAAGCTCTCGCGTCGTAACCTGGTCAGGTCGTCCTCGGGCAGGGTGTCGATGCGCCGGCCGTCGAGGACGACCTCGCCGGACTCCGGCCGGACGACCCCGGCCAGGCAGTGCAGCAACGTCGACTTGCCCGCGCCGCTCGGCCCCGTGATCGCGACGACCTCGCCCTCCGCGATCTCCAGGGAGACGCCGTTCAGCGCCCTGGCGCCGCCGAACAGCTTGCTCAGGCCCCTGGCCTCAAGCATCGTGGTCCTCCTTCATCCGCGCGAGCGCGGTCTCGATCCAGCGCAGGTCCGCGTCCAGGTGCTGGAGCGCGTAGTCGGCCGCCAGCACCTGGGCGGGCCCGCCGGACGCCTTCTCGGCGGTCAGCTCCCGCATGCGGGCCAGGTGCGCCTCGCGTTGCCGCACGAGATAGCCGTCGGCGGCCTTCCCCGCGACGGCGACCCGGGCGAACAGAGCGCCGGCGACGTACGGCGCCGACGGTTCGACGGTGTTCAGCCACCGGTCCAGCTCCGCCCGGCCGGAGTCGGTGATCGTGTACAGGGTGCGTTCGGGGCCGCCCTCCTGCCGGGTCTCGGCCACCTCCGCCAGCCCGTCGCGTTCCAGGCGTTGCAGGGTGGCGTAGACCTGCCCGTACGCCAGGGGTCTGGCGCCGGCGAGACGGTGGTCGTGCTCCTTCTTGAGCTCATATCCGTGTTTCGGCCGCTCGGCGAGGAAGCCGAGCAGCACGTGGCCGGTTGACATGATCACGACTATACATTCAATGAATAGTCGCGCGGCCGGGAACGGCGCCCTCAGACGAGCCGCGCCTCGTAGGCGGCGATGACCAGATGCACGCGGGTACGGGCGCCGAGTTTGGTCAGCAGGCTGCTGACGTGCGTCTTGACCGTGCTCATGCTGACGAACAGGGTGGCGGCGATCTCCGCGTTCGACAGGCCCCTGGCCACCAGGACGAGGACCTCGCGCTCGCGTTCGGTGACGTCCAGGCCGTCCGCCGTCGACGGCGGACGCACGTGGCGCTCGACCAGCCGCCGCGTCGCGCTCGGCGCCAGCAGCGACTCGCCGGACGCGACGACGGCCATGCTCCTGATCAGCTCGGCCGGGGGCGTGTCCTTGAGCAGGAAGCCCGCCGCGCCCGCGCGCAGCGCGCCGTAGACGTACTCGTCGAGGTCGAAGGTGGTCACGATGAGCACGCGGGTCTCCGGCAGGTCCGCGCAGATGCGGCGGGTGGCCTCGATGCCGTCCATCTCCGGCATGCGCACGTCCATCAGGACCAGGTCGGGACGTTCGCGGGCGGCCGCCGTCACCGCCTGCGTGCCCGTCGCGGCCTCGCCGACCGCCCGGAACCCCGGCGCGGAGTCGACCAGCCGCCGGAAGCTCGCCCGGATGAGCACCTGGTCGTCGGCCACCAGAACCCTGATCACAGCGGCAGCCTCGCCCGCACCCGGAAACCGCGCACGGGACGGGCGCCCGCCTCGAACTCGCCGCCGAAGACGCGCACCCGCTCGCGCAACCCGGTCAGGCCGTGCCCGTCGGGGCGCGCCCGGCCGCGCGTGCCGTCGTCGGTGACCTCCACGGTCAGCTCGTCCGCCCGGCGCTCGACGCGGACGACGGCGTGCCGGGCGCCGGCGTGCTTGAGCACGTTGGTCAGCGCCTCCTGGACGATCCGGTACACCGTCGGCTCCATCTCCCCGTCCACGGCGCCGTCGATGGACAACTCCACCTCCAGGCCCGCCGCCCTGGTCCGCGCGACGAGCGTGCCGAGGTCGGCCAGGCCGGGAGCGGGCGCGAGCTCGGCCTCGCCGTCCTCGCGCAGCACGCCGAGCAGCTGCCTGGTCTCCCGCAGGGCCGACCTGCTGGTCTCCTCGATCGAGGCCAGCGTGCGGCCCATCTCCTCCGCCTCGCCCACGTGCCCCGCCACGCCCGCCTGCACGGCGATCGTGCTGAGGCTGTGGCCGATGACGTCGTGCAGCTCCCTGGCGATCCGCAGCCGCTCCGCCACCGCCTCGGCGCGGGCCCGCTCCTCCGCCTGCGCGGCGAGCTGCCCGGTGTAGAGGTTGCGCTGGCGTACGGCCGTGCCGGCGGCCCAGGCGGCGAGCAGGATCGCCAGCGCCAGCCCGAGCCGGTCGCGGACCGCGTCCGTCAGCGGGACCTCCGCCACGCCCTGCGCGGCGACCGCGCACGCCACCAGCAGCGGCAGCACGGCCCTGCTCCGCGTGGCCAGCGTGTACAGCGCGAGCGGCAGGCAGAGCAGCTCGGCGTGGGGAAGCAGGAACTCCCGCATGCCGAGCCCGCCCAGCAGGACGACCACGAACACCGGCCCCGGCCACAACCGCCTGGCCGCCACGGGAAGGCCCGCCGCCAGCGCCGCCACGAGGTCCGGCACGCCCGGCTCGGACGGGTTCCGCGACCAGGTGAGCCCGGCGTAGGCGAGCGTGACGATCAGCGCGACGGCGGTGTCGACGGAAATCCAGCCCCAGGCCGGCACCCGGCTCAGCAGAGGAGGACGGATCTGTTGGCGCACGGTACGAACCTAGCCCGGCGCCCCCGCCGCCCGTATCGGTCTCAGGACCGATGCGCGCCGGACGGGCGGCCGTGGAGGGTGAAGGGCATGATCGAAGTCAACGGACTCACCAAACGCTTCGGGCGGACCCTGGCGGTGGACGATCTCACCTTCACGGTCCGGCCCGGCCGCGTCACCGGCTTCCTCGGCCCCAACGGCGCGGGCAAGACCACGACCATGCGCGTGCTCCTCGGCCTCGAACAGCCCACCGCCGGAGGGGCCACCGTGAACGGCCTGCCCTACCGGGACCTGGACCGCCCCCTCACCCGGGTCGGCGCGCTGCTGGACGCGTCGGCGGTGCAGGGAGGCAGGCGCGCCGAACAGCACCTGTGGTGGCTGGCCCGCTCCAACGGCCTGGCCCGCGCCCGCATCGGCCCCCTGCTGGAGCTCGTGGGGCTCGGCGGGATGGGCGGCAGGCGCGTCGGCGGGTTCTCGCTGGGCATGAAGCAGCGGCTCGGCCTGGCCGCGGCGCTGCTCGGCGACCCCGAGGTGCTGGTGCTGGACGAGCCCGCCAACGGGCTCGACCCCGAGGGCATCCGCTGGATGCGCGGCCTGCTCAGGTCGCTGGCCGCCGAGGGCCGCACCGTGCTCGTGTCCAGCCATCTCATCAGCGAGATGGCGGTCACGGCCGACCACCTGATCGTCCTGGCCGGGGGCAGGCTGCGTGCCGACGCCGGGCTCGGCGAGCTGGCCGGGCCGGGCGTCTCGCTGGAGGAGGCGTTCATGGAACTCGTCGGAAGGAGCGAGCGGTGAACGCCGTCGCGGCCGAGTGGATCAAATTGCGGACCCTGCGCTCGACCTGGTGGGCGCTCGGCGTCGGGGTGCTGCTGTCGCTCGCGCTCACCGTGCTCGGCGCCGGCACCGTCATCTCGCGCTGGGACCCCGGCCGTACGGCCGACCAGGCGGCCATGGGGGTCGTGGTCGCCGTGTACGTGGGGGTGATCCTGGCCCAGCTTCCGCTCGGCATGCTGGGCGCGATGACCGTCAGCGGCGAGCGCGCGTCCGGCATGATCGACGTCACGTTCGTGGCGATGCCGTCGAGAGGCCGGGTGCTGGCGGCCAAGGCGGTCGTGCTGGGCGGCCTCGCGGTCGCCGGCTCGCTGCTCATCGCGGTGCCCGGCTATCTCTACGGGCGGTCCGTCGCCGCCGGGTTCCACCCGTCGTGGCTGCCCGCCGGCTCGTGGACGATCGTCGCCGGCGGCACCCTGATGATCGTGGTGACCACGCTGCTCGGGCTGGCACTCGGCGCGATCCTGCGCAACGGCGCCGTGGCGACGGCGGCGCTGGTGGCGATCGTCCTGGTGCTGCCGTTCGTCGCCCGCATGCTGCCGGGCGGCGAGGTGGTCAACCGGGTCCTGCCCGCCTTCCCGGCTCTCCAGCTGATCGAGCAGGTGCCGGACGTCATGCCGACGTGGGCGGCGTTCGCCGTGCTGGCCGGGTGGGCGGTGGTCCCGCTGGCCGTCGCCGTGGTCGTCAACTCGCGCTCCTGACGCCCGCGAACGGCCGGGCGCCCTGCTCAGGGCAGGGCGAGGAGGCTGACCGCGACGGCGGCGGCGCCCAGGCCGACGAGCTGCCCGCGGTGGATGCGTTCGGCCAGCACACCGCGGGCGAGCAGGACCGTGCCGGCCGGGTAGAGGGCGGTGATCACGGCCACGACGGCAAGGTCGCCGCTGCGGGAGGCGAGCAGGAACAGCAGGTTCGCCACCGAGTCCAGCACGCCCGCGGTGGCCGACAGCGCATACGCGGGCCGCTCGGAGCCCAGCCGGCGGCGCAGCAGCCCGGCCGCGGTCAGGGTGACCGCCGAGGAGACCGCGCGGCCGACGATCAGCGGCGCCACCCCGCTGTCGGACGGCGCCTGGTGCAGGAAGACGAGCTGGAGCGCGATCGCCGACCCCGCGCCGAACGCCAGCAGCAGCGCCGTGCGCGACGGACGCGCCGAGCCCCCGCCGTGACCGGCGCTGACGAGCACGACCGCCACCAGCGCGAGCGGCAGCCCCACCAGCCCGGCGGCGGACAGGTGCTCGCCCTGGAGCAGGCCCACGGCGACCGGCAGCGCGGCCGAGACCAGCGCGGTCACCGGCGACAGCACGTTCATCGGGCCGATCGCCAGGGTGCGGTAGAGCAGGGCGAACACGGCGGCCGAGGCCACCCCCGAGGCCGCGCCCCAGCCGAGCGCCGCCGGGCTGAACGACGCGCCGAGCATCGGCCACAGAAGCAGCTCGACCACGAGGCTGGCCGGGGCCGCGACCATCACGGTACGCAGCACGTGGGCCCTGCGGGCGCCCAGGCCGCCGAGGAAGTCGGCGCAGCCGTAGGCGAGCGAGCTGCCCAGGGCCAGCAGCAGAGCGATCACGACACCTCCCGTGGCTTCAGCGGAACGACCAAACAGTACAGTAGAATGACCGCAGCATGTCAACGGACCGACCGCGCAGTACATTGCACTGGTCTGCCTGCGAGGGAAGGTGAACAGATGGCCGAGCCGGCCCAAGCCCTGCGAACGGTCGCCCACAACGTCAAGGCCGCCCGCACCCGCGCGGGCCTGTCGTTGGAGGAGCTCGGCCGGCGCGCCCAGGTCAGCAAGGGCGCCCTGGTGGCGCTGGAGAGGGCGCAGGGCAACCCCAACCTGGCCACCCTGGTGCGGCTGGCCGACACCCTCGGCGTCCCGGTGTCGGCGCTGATGCAGGGGCCGCCCGAGGGTCGGCTGCGCATCGTGGCCGCCGACGACCTCACCCCTCTGTGGACCGGGCCGCGGGGCGGTCAGGCCACGCTCATGCTGACCACCGCGGGCCCGGTTCCGGTCGAGGTCTGGCGCTGGCGGCTGGAACCCGGCGAGGAGTACCCCAGCCAGCCCCACCAGGCCGGGGTCGTGGAGACCCTCAGCGTCGTGTCCGGGCGGATGACGCTGATCCTCGACGGCGTCGAGCACTCCGTCGAGGCGGGCCAGACCGCCACCTTCGACGGCGACGCCCCGCACGGCTACCGGGGCGCGGGCACCGGCGCCTGCTCCATGATCATGACGGTCCAGCTGCCTCCCGGCCCGTGGGCGCTCGGATCGGCCGCCGCTCCCTGACCTGATGGGCGGCCGTCAGGCCGCCAGCCGCTCGATGGCGAACGCCGACAGGAAGCCGACGGTGGTGATCAGCCCGGTCAGGACGTGCGCCTGCTCGAACGCCTCCGGGATCATGGTGTCGGCCACCATGGCCAGGATGGCGCCGGCCGCGATCGCGGTGATGAGGGCGATGGCCTCGGGGGAGGCCGTCCGCAGGGTCAGGTAGCCGGCCAGGGCCGCCAGGCCGCTGACCACGGCGATGCCGCCCCAGACGCCGAACACGTACGCGGGGCCGCGCCCGGCCCGTCTCATGCCGGCGGCGCTGGACAGGCCCTCCGGAACGTTGGAGACGAACACCGCCGCCACGACGGCGAGGCCGATCTCGCCGCCGTGCAGCAGGGACAGCCCGAGCACCACCGACTCGGGGATGCCGTCGAGCAGCGCGCCGACGGCTATGGCGGCGCCGCTGCCCTGCGCGTCGGCCTCGCTGGGCTGCTGGTCGCCGGAGCGTTTGCGGTGCCGGGCTCCGTGCCGCGCCAGCATCGCGTTGGCCGCCACGTACGCGCAGGCCCCCGCGAGGAAGCCGACGGCCGTGGGCAGCAGGCCGCCCGACCGTTCGGCCTCGTCCAGCAGCTCGAAGGAGAGGGCCGAGATCAGCACCCCGGCGCCGAAGGCCATGATGGTGGCGATCATCCGCGCCGGGACCCGTACCAGCATCGCCACGGCCGCGCCCAGGACCAGCGCGGCCCCGGCGACCAGCCCCCATGTTCCCGCTTCCAGCCACTCAGGCATGTGCACCACCCGTCTCGCGCGCTCGTCCGCGCCCCAGGTTCTCTCGTCCAGGTCCCGTTCGCCACCCGTCCCGGGCGGGCGTCCGTCCTGCGGCAGGCGTACGGTGACGCGGCCTCGCGGCCCCCTCTCCGCGAGGCCGCGTCCTACCTCCACGCGCGGGGCGTCACCCGCTCGCGGAGGGCGTCGAGGCGGGCCATGGCCGGGGTGGCGGTGATGCCGTGCAGGACGACCGAGAGCACCACGGTGAAGGCCGTCACCGCCCACAGCTCCTCGGGCGGCACGCCGAAGTCGGCGTGACCCAGCGCGTACGCCAGGTAGAACAGCGACCCCACCCCCCGGATCCCGAACAGGGAGATGACCCGGCGCTCCCGGGGCCCGGCCCGGCCGCGGATCTGGGCGAGCCGGCCCGACAGCGGGCGGATGACCAGGATCAGCAGCAGGCCGACGAGGGCGCCGCGCCAGGTGAGCGGGGCCAGGCCGCCGGTGGCGACGAAACCGCCGAGCAGGAGCAGCAGCCAGGAGGTGAAGAGCCGTTCGAGCTGCTCGACGAAGCCGTGCAGGACGTTGTTGTAGCCGTGGCCGTGCTCGACCCGGCGGATGGCGCAGGCGGCGACGAAGACGGCGATGAAGCCGTAGCCGCCGGCCAGCTCGGTGACCCCGTAGGCGAGCAGGGTGGCGCCCAGGGCCACGAAGCCGTCGCGGCGCTCGGCCAGGCGCAGCTCCTCGGCGGGGGAGTGGAAGAACAGCCGGCCGAGCAGGCGGCCGATCAGCAGGCCGCAGACGACCCCGGCGACGATCCGGTAGAGCACGTCCGTCAGCGCCCACTCGCCCGTCCAGCCGAGCCCGCCGGCGGTGGCCAGGGCGATGGCGGCGTACACGATGGGGAAGGCCAGCCCGTCGTTCAGGCCCGCCTCCGAGGTGAGGGCGAAGCGCACCTCGTCGTCGGCGTTCTCGGCGTCGGCCGGCTCGCCCACGCTGACGTCGGAGGCGAGCACCGGATCGGTGGGCGCGAGCACGGCCCCGAGCAGCAGCGCCGCGGGCCACGGGCCGCCCCGCACCCCGGTGGCGCCGCGCCTGG